>JBIQJW010000264.1:0-2437 GCA_044507145.1 Actinomycetota bacterium | reverse complement strand
TGAGGGACGGCTGCGCCGGCGCATCGTCGATGTGGCCACCGACGCGTTCGCGCGCTACGGCTACGGGCAGGTGATCACCCCGACGTTCGAGGAGACCGAGGTCTTCGTGCGCGGGGTCGGCACCAGCACGGACGTGGTGCGCAAGGAGATGTACAGCTTCGAGGACCGATCCGGGCGCAGCCTCACGCTGCGCCCCGAGGGGACCGCGCCCGTGATGCGCGCCTTCGTGGAGCACGGCATGCACAAGCTGCCGGCGCCGGTGAAGCTCTGGTACATGGCGCCGATGTTCCGCTACGAGGCGCCGCAGGCCGGCCGCTACCGCGAGCACTGGCAACTGGGCGCCGAGGCCATCGGCAGCGCCGACCCGCTGCTGGATGCCGAGGTGATCGCGCTGCTGCACGACATCTACACGCGCCTGGAGCTGCCCGGCCTGGAGCTGCTGGTGGGCAGCATGGGCGACCGCGACAGCCGCGGGCCGTACCGCGAGCGGCTCCTGGAGTATCTGAGCCCGCACGAGGGCTCGCTGGACCAGGACGCGCGCGAGCGGATGCGCGACAACCCGCTGCGGCTGTTCGACAGCAAGGACGCGGCGGTGCAGGCCATCATGGCCGAGGCGCCCAAGCTGCTCGACCACCTGTCGCCGGCGGCCCAGGAGCACCGCGAGCGCGTGTTGGAATCGCTCACGCTCCTCGGCATCCCGTACGTGGAAGACCCGACGCTGGTGCGCGGGTTCGACTACTACACGATGACCGTGTTCGAGTTCACCAGCTCGCACCTGGGCGCCCAGAGCGCGGTGGGTGGCGGTGGGCGCTACGACGGCCTGGTGGAGCAGTTGGGCGGCCCGCCCACGCCGGGGATCGGGTTCGGCACCGGCATCGAGCGCATCACCCTGGCCATGCAGGCCCTGGGTGCGGATGTGCCGCCGGCGCTCGACTGCTACCTGGCGGTGCCCGACGAGGTCCTGCGCCGCGAGCTGCTGCCGCTGCTGCAGTCGTTGCGGGCGGCCGGGCTGCGGTGCGAGACCGACCTGCGCGGACGCGGGTTGAAGGCGATGATGAAGCACGCGGCCACGCTGGGAGCGCGGCGCGTGGTGATCGTGGGTCCACGTGAGCATGAGGAGGGTGTCGCCACGGTGCGTGACATGGCAAGCGGGGAACAGGTGCGCGTACCGCTGGACGGCCTGACCGAGGCCCTCTCGTGATCGGGGCACAGCGCTACCGCACGCACGCGTGCGCGGACGTGGTGGGCCACGAGGGCGAGCGCGTGCGCCTGAGCGGCTGGGTGCACCGCCGGCGCGACCACGGCGGCGTGGTCTTCATCGACCTGCGCGACCGCTCGGGGCTGGTGCAGCTGGTGTTCCATCCGGACGGGGAGTTCGCGACCGCGCACGCCGCGGCGGGCTCGCTGAGCCCCGAGGACGTCGTGTGCGTGGAGGGCGAGGTGGTGGCCCGTGCGCCCGAGACCGTGAACCCCGCCCTGGCCACCGGTTCCGTGGAGATCCGCGTGGACGCGCTGGAGCTACTGTCGGAGGCCGACCCGCTGCCGTTCTCGGTGGAGGACGAGTCGCAGGAGGCATCCGAGGAGCTGCGCCTCACACACCGCTACCTCGACATCCGCCGGCCCAAGCGGCTGGGCGCCCTGGAACTGCGCGCCCGGGTGGTGCGTGCCATGCGGCGCGTCCTGGACGAGCGGGACTTCCTCGAGGTGGAGACGCCGGTGCTGAACCGGTCCACCCCCGAGGGCGCGCGCGACTTCCTGGTGCCCAGCCGGCTGCAGCAGGGGTCGTTCTACGCGCTGCCCCAGAGCCCGCAGCTGTTCAAACAGATGCTGATGGTGGGCGGCATCGAGCGGTACTACCAGGTGGTGAAGTGCTTCCGCGATGAGGATCTGCGCGCCGACCGCCAGCCCGAGTTCACCCAGTTGGACATCGAGGCGTCGTTCGTCGAACCCGGTGACATCCAGGAGCTCATCGAGGAGGTGCTGCGCGCATCCTTCGCCGAGGCCGGCCTGGCGCTTCCCGAGCGGATCCCCACGCTCACCTACGCCGACGCCATGCGCCGCTACGGGACCGATCGGCCGGACCTGCGCTTCGGCATCGAGATCCAGGACTGGACCGAGCCGGCATCGCGCAGCGGCTTCGGCGTGTTCGAGGGCGCCATCGGCGCCGGCGGGGTGGTGCGCGGCCTGGTGGTGCCGGGCGCCGGCGCCGGGGTGAGCCGCAAGATCGGCGACGAACTCATGGCCGAGGCGCGCGAGCTGGGCGCAAAGGGGCTGGTGTGGGCGGCCGTGGAGGACGACGGGTCGCTGCGCTCACCGGTGGCGAAGTTCCTCGGCACCATCGCCGCCGACCTCGGCGCGCAGCCGGGTGATCTCATCGCCCTGGTGGCCGACGCCGAACCGGTGGCGCAGTCGGTGCTGGGCACGCTGCGCACACGCT
>JBIQJW010000263.1:0-2449 GCA_044507145.1 Actinomycetota bacterium | reverse complement strand
TCGAGCGCTCGATGGGCGCCGTCTGGGAGACCAACCACGTCTGGCTCATCTTCGTACTCGTGGTGTTCTGGACCGGGTTCCCGGTGGCGTTCGGCTCGGTGATGTCCACCCTCTACATCCCCCTGTTCCTGGCGGCCGTCGGAATCATCATGCGCGGCTCCACGTTCGCCCTGCGTGGGGTGCCGCAGCAGGGCCGCGCCATCGGCAGGGTGCTCGGCCTGCTGTTCGCGGCCTCGTCGATCCTCACGCCGTTCTTCCTCGGCACCGTCGTCGGTGCCGTCGCATCGGGCCGCGTGCCGATCGGGAACGCCGCCGGTGACGCGCTCACCAGTTGGTGGAACCCGACATCCGTGTTGGTGGGGGTGCTGGCGGTCGTGACCGGCGCGTACCTGGCCGCCGTCTACCTGGCCGCCGACGCCGCGGCGGGGGGCCTGCACGACCTCGCCGAGCGATTCCGCCTGCGGGCGCTGGGCGCGGGAACGGTGGCCGGGGTGGTCGCGATCGGCGGCCTCGCGGTGGTGCGCTCCGAGACGCCGGACATGTACGACGGCCTCACCGAGGGTGCGGGCCTCATGCTGGTCGCCGCCTCGGCGCTCCTCGGGATCACGACGCTGGCGCTGGTGTGGCGGCGCCGGTTCGGTCCCGCGCGCCTCAGCGCGGCCGCGGCGGTGCTGGCGGTCATCGGTGGGTGGGTGGCGGCCCAGGCGCCCGATCTGCTCCCGGGCGCCGTCACGGTGCACGACGCGGCGGCCCCGACCGTGACGCTGGTGAGCATCGTGGGCGGCGTGGCGGTGGGGATGTGCGTCCTCGTGCCGGCGATGGTCTACCTGTTCCGGCTGCGGCTCTCGGGCCGCCTGGACAAGGACATCCCCATCCTCGCGCCGGATCGGGAGGCCCCGTGATGCGCCCGCCCAACCGTCTCGCCGCCCTCGCCCTGGTCTTGGCCCTGGTGGGCGCACCCGTGCTGTTCCTCTTCGCGAACCCGGTCACCCTGACGGTGGGGGCGCTGCTGCTGGTGGCCTTCGTCGTGGTGGGGCTGTTCGCCATCGCCACCCCCGACTACCTGGCCGGCACCGACGAGTCCGCCGGCCCCGAGGAGCCGGCGGACTGAACTGCGGCGGCCGGCGCCGCCCGCGCTCAGGCGGCGATGGCCGGAACCGCGACGGTGGGACGGTCCGGCTCGGCCTGCGCGCGCCGGAAGACCTCGACGATGGCGGCCATCAGCTCGCGGTACGTGGCCGGGTTACCCGGGCCCTCGACATCCAGCTCGCGCGCCAGGCGTCCCGCCCATGCCACCAGGCTCGCCTGCGGGGTGGCCGTCGCGTCCAGCAGGGCCTGCTCGAGCACCACGCCGCCCAATCCGCGCAGCTCGGTGATGACGACCAGCCGCGGCCGCGGGGGCTTCGGCTTCGCCCGGCTGCGACGTCGCGGGGTTGCGGGAGCCGGCGTTGCGGGGGCGACGAGGGTGACGGCTGCACGGGCCACGGTGACTCCTGGGACTCGCGGCCGGTGACCCGGCCGATCTGGGGATACACACCCCCTGTCGGCGCGTTCACCCCGCCCCTCCCTCCCCCATCGGGGGGATCTTTCGGGAGGGCTCCCGGCTACAGGCCGGTGGAGCTCCCGCCGCCCATGTCGGAGTTCTCGGCCACGATCCGCACCAACCGCTGGGGATCCGCGATGCCGGTGAACCGGAAGTCGTTGGGGTCCTCGCCGTTGCCGGCGGTGTCGAAGTCGACCTCGCCCACCTGCAGGAGACGGTCCATCAGGCTCTGGCGGATGTCGACGTTCTGCACGCGGTCGAAGCGGGTGGTCTGCTCATGCCGCGAGAGCAGGCCGCGCCGGACGCGCAGGCGCTGATTGGTGACGGCGTAGAACGTGGCGTACCGGCGCACCACGTCCAGGATCACCACGACGACGACCAGGACGACCGAGACCATGAACCACTGCCACACCGGCAGCCCGGTTCCGATGTCGTTCGCCGCCAGGATCGCCGCAACGATGAACGGCACCAGCGCCAGCGGGATCCACACCGCGAAGTGACTCATCTGGGCCCGCCACGAGGGCCGTCCCTGGTAGAGCACGCGTTCGCCGGGAAGCAGGTCCATGCGGGGAACCTAATGGATCGCGCGCGTCCCCGCGTGCAAGAGTCAGGGCGGCGAGTTCGTGACGCCGGATACGATGCAGCCTAATGGTCAGACCAAGCCCCCGAAGGAGCCTCCCGTGAGCACCGACGGACCCGCGATCACATCCCTCGAGGTCGAGAGCCGCACATTCCCGCCGCCCGCCGCGCTGGCGGCCGATCCGGTCGCCGGAGCCGACCTGTACGAGCGGGCCGCGGCGGATCCAGACGCCTTCTGGCTGGACCAGGCGCGGGAGCTCCTCACCTGGGACACGGTCCCGTCGGTGGCATGCGACCGCTCGGATGCGCCGTTCTTCCGCTGGTTCA
>JBIQJW010000262.1:0-2455 GCA_044507145.1 Actinomycetota bacterium | reverse complement strand
GCGGGGAACGAGCTGCTCATCAACATCGGCTATGGCCGCAGCGCCAATGGGGCCCGCGGCATCGAGGCCGCGCTGCGGTCGGGGCGCCTGCGCACGGACGAGGCCCGGGCCGCGGTGGCGCGCATTCTGGATCTCAGGGCGCGGGCGGCCGCGTGAGGCGCGCGCCGGATGTCCGGCGCGTTTCGCTAGCGTTCCACGCGTTCGACGATCCGCGGGCATCGGGGGAGCGCGCCACCGATCGGGAACGGGCCTCAGGCCGCACACCCAGTCCAGGAGGGGACGATGAGAGGACCGCACGGAGGTGGTCGACGGCGAATGCTGTGCATCGCCGCGATGTGTTCGGCGGGCGCGGCGCTCACGGTGCCGGGTCCGGCCGCGGCCGGGGAGGTGGTGACATTCGGTTACACGGGCGACGAGCAGCGGTTCGTCGTGCCGGCCGGAGTCAGGAGCATCGGTGTGGTCGCCACCGGCGCGCCGGGCGCGCCGGGCCAGCTTGCGCACTTGGGGAACTCCGTGCCCGGGCCGGGTGGTGTGGGCGCCACCGTCGCGTCGCGGCTGGCGGTGACGCCGGGCCAGGTGCTGTATGCGCGCGTCGGTGGGCCCGGCGCGGTCGACGGCTTCAACGGCGGTGGTGCCGGCGGTACGGCGAGCGGTATCTCCCTGGGCTCCGGCGGACGCGGCGGCGGTGCGACCGATCTCCGCACGTGCTCGGCGCTGGCAGCGGTCTGTCCGGACGGCGCGGTCTCATCCGCCGCGTCACGGCTCGTCGTCGCGGGTGGCGGCGGTGGCGGGGCTGGTGCGGTGAGCGGCTTTGGGGTGAACAGCGGCGCGGGCGGGTCGGCTGCGACGGACGCGCCGACCGGTGGCGACGGTGAGGGCGGCACCTCGGAGGAGTTCTCGGGCAAGGGAGCCGGGGGCGGGCTGCTCGACGGTCCGGGCCTGGGTGGCGAAGGGCGCAACGGGGCTCCGCCGGGGGTTCCAGGTCAGGGCGTCGAAGGGGGCTGGGGCGGCACCAGCTTCGGGTCCGGGCATGGCGGCGGCGGGGGCGGCGGCTGGTTCGGCGGCGGCGGTGGCGGGGCCGGGTTCGGCGGCGGCGGCGGCGGCGCGGGGTCCAGCCACGGACCGTCCGGCACCGTCTACAGGCGCGATGCCGCCGGCGTCCCCTCGTTGATGATCTATTTCGCGGCGCCACGTGTGACGACCGGCGCGGCCAGCGGGGCGACGCGGACGACGGCCGACCTCCACGGGGTCGTCAACCCGCAGGCGCAGGACACCTCGTGGCACTTCGAGTACGGGACCGACGGGAGCTACGGGAGCGTCGCCCCGCTCGCCGACGGCGACGCGGGTTCCGGCACCGAGGGGGTCGCCGTGCGCGCGGAGCTCGACGGCCTGTCGCCGGATACCACCTACCACTACCGTCTGGTCGCGACGAACGGTGCGGGAACGACGGCCGGAATCGAGCGGACGTTCAGGACGGCGCCGGCCACCGTGGAGCCGTCGGTGGCGCGGCCGTCGGTGGCGACCGGGGGGGCGACCGGGATCACGCAGACCGGTGCTGTGCTGGCGGCACGGGTGACGCCCAACGGTGGGGCGACCACGTGGCACATCGAGTACGGCCGCACCACCGGCGATGTCGTCGCGGCGCCCCTGCCCGGGGCGGATGTCGGGCCCGGATCGGTCCCGGTCACGGTGAGCGTGCCGGTGGGGGATCTCGTCCCCGGGAGTACCTACCACTATCGCGTGGTGGCCGTGAACGCCGCGGGGATCGCCGAAGGGGCGTTCCGGACGTTCGTGACGCTCGAACGCCCGGCGCCGGCCCCGGCTCCGGCTCCGGCCTCAGGGTCGGAGCCACCGTCGACGCCGCCTGCCGGCGCCCCGGCGAAGCTCCGGATCACCATCACCCCGCCGGTGATGCGTGCGCGTGCCGGGCGGTTCGCGACCCTGCGCGTGCGCGTCGCGAATCGCGGTGGAACGGCGGCGACCGGTGGCCGCGTTCGTGTCTCCCTGCCCGGACGGCTGCGGGCCGTCGCGGCACCGCGCGGCTGCAGCGTGCGCCCGCGGGTGGTCGTCTGCCCGATCGCCGGGGCGCTGGAGGCGGGGGCGGTCCGCGCGTTCACCGTCCGGACGCGGGCGCGCACCCCGGGCCGCGCCAGCGTGAGCGCAGCGATCGTCCCGACACGGCTTGCGGGGCCGGTTGCGCGCTCGGTGGTGACGGTCCGGCGGTGATCGCGTCCGGCGTGCGGCCAGACGCTAGGCTGGCCGCACGCCGGAGTAGCTCAGCTGGCCAGAGCAGCCGCCTTGTAAGCGGCAGGTCAGGGGTTCGAATCCCCTCTCCGGCTCTCAGCCGTACGTTTCGATCACGACGCGCCGGCGATGTCCTTCGCCAGGGCGTTCAGCGCAGGCACGTAGATCTCGGAGAAGGTGGGGAAGGGCTGGATGGTGTCGCGCAGCACCT
>JBIQJW010000261.1:0-2459 GCA_044507145.1 Actinomycetota bacterium | reverse complement strand
TGTAAATGCGAAGACCCATGATTCCTCCTTGAATACTCGGGTCGAACCGGAAGATCGCATCCCGGTCTCCGCGTCCATGCGGTGCCGGGGTGCCGACGGGCGGCGCCCGTACAGGGCCCCTATCGGCCCCGTGCGGACGGACCTTGAGCCACGGGCTGCGCTATTGCCCCGCCTCGGGCTCGCCCAACGCACCCAGGGCCTCATCGACCGCCTCGCGGCTGGATCCGGCGGCCTCGACGTTCTGCGCCTGGATCTCCAGGAAGACCTCCTTGCGGAAGACCGGCACGTCGCGGGGGGCCTGGATCCCAAGCCGCACCTTCTCTCCCACCACCGAGAGCACCGACACCTCGATACTGTCGCCGATCATGATGCTCTGGTTCGCCTTCCTGGTGAGCACCAGCATGGAGCCTCCTTGCGTCATCCGCGCGCACGGACGAGATTGATCCGTCAGACTCGTCTAGTATGGCCAGTCGCCCATGAGGGCACCATTGAACTGTCGGGGGGTTGAATGCTGTACGGACGGCGCTTGGACCAATCGCTCCAGCACGTGGACGGGTCGCGGTACGCGCTCGTGCACGCGGTGGCGAAGCGCGCACGCCAGATCACCCTCTGGCTCACCGCCGACCCGGCGGAGCTGCGGGCCGAATCCGCACCGCCCCCGGCGCCCGGTGAACTCACCTCCCGCGACCCGGTCGCGCTGGCAGAGGCCGAGATCCTGGACGGCGAGGTCAATGTCCGTTGGGACCCGGAGGGTCGCGGCGATGACACCGAGTTCGTGGAGATCGGCCCGGTCGACGACCCGCTGCTGATCGAGGGCATCGGTGACGATGACGACCTCGACACCGACGACATCGGCTCGATGACCCCCGCGCTCGCCCAGGTGCTCGAGGGCGCCGCCGACGACGAGGAGACCGCGGCCGCACCGGCCGCCGACGCGGACGACGACACCACCGTCACCCGCACGCACATCGTCGACGGCCAGGAGATCCAGGAGATCTCTCTGGAGGACGTCGAGGAGCCGGGCGACGATGATGACGAGGAGAACGACCTCTAGGAGGTCAGCCGGAGGGGCCCGCCGTGCGGGCCCCTCCCCCTCGATCAGCCGGCGAGGGTGCCCTTGCCGTCCTCCCCGCCGGGCACCGGGTCCAGCACGGTCACCTCGACCGGACCGGTCAGGACCATCGGGCCCACGTCCTTGAGCAGCTGGAGGTGCGGCGCGTTCGCATGCGCCGCCAGCGCATCGCGGCTGGACCAGCGCTCCACGAACACCAGGTGGTCCGGGTCGTCCACATCACGGTGCAGCGCGTAGGCGATGCAGCCGTCCTCGTTGTGCGTCGGGCCGATGAGCCCCACCAACAGCGCCTCGGCCTCGGCGCCCCGCCCCTCCTTGGCACGCGCGTGCGCCACCACCACGATCTCGGACATGCATCCCCCGGTCGGTACGGATCACGAAGACGGGCGGATGCTAAACGTTGCACGGATGCCGGGGTACCCCATCGAACACATGTTCGACTATCATGGCCGGCCCATGGCGACCCCCGACGAACTCATGGCCCTCACCCGCACCCACCTCTCGGATGAGGACACCGAACGGCTGGTGGGCTGGATCGCCTGGCGCCTGGGCCGCAACCAGGCGCTCGCCGGCGCCGGTCCGGCCCACTCGCGCCTCGCGCATGTGGTGACGCACTGGCTCGACGATGCGCGCCGCGAGCAACTCGCGCGCTGGTTGACGCGCCGCATCGAGACCGGCCGCCCCCCGGTCCCGCGCTGAGCGGAACCGGGAACCCGGAGGGTGAGGAGCGCGGCTAGGAGCCGTTGACCTCGTGGCGTGTGTGGTACGCGTCGCCCAGCAGCACCACCTGCTTGGCGACCCGCTCGCCCACGTTCACCACCACCGGCGCCCGCAGGTTCGCGGTGACCCCGCCCCCGTCGCGCGGCACCGTCAGGATCACCAGGAGCTGCGCGCTGTGCTGGTCGGTCACGCCCAGCTGCTGCGCGTCGGCGTTCGGGATCTCCGGCGCGTAGTCCGGGAACACGGTCCAAGGGTCGGCCACGATGAACGCGTGGTGGGGCGGCTGGACGGCCTGGAACCAGCGGATGGCACGGCTCTCGGCGCCGTTGCGCGTGTGCGCCACCAGGGTGTAGGCGCTGCAGCCGGGGAACCCCGGGATGGGATCGAGGAGGCGGATGATCGCCTCCGGGTCCACCTCGACGTCACCGAGGACCTGCGAGGGGACGGTCAGCGGAGCCCTGGGCGCCGCGGTGCTGGTGGTCATGCTCATCTCCTTCTGTTCCCTCACTGCAGCAGCGACAGGACGGACTGCGGGGCCGAGTTCGCCTGGGCCAGCATGGCCATGCCGGACTGCTGGAGGATCTGGCCCCGGGTCATCTCGATCATCTCGGCGGCCATGTCGGCGTCACGGATGCGCGACTCGGCCGCCTGCAGGTTCTCCGAGGTC
>JBIQJW010000035.1:6641-16563 GCA_044507145.1 Actinomycetota bacterium | reverse complement strand
CGCGGTCGCGGTCGTGCGGCCGCGCGGCGTCGCCGCCGCGGGCAAGGTGAAGTTCGCCGTGCGCGGGCGGGCGAAGGGCGCCAAGACGTTCACGGCCGCGCTGAGCGCGGGGCGCGTGCGCGCGGGGATGACGTGGACATGGGGCGACGCTCTCGCACCGGCATCCACGTGTCAAACGCTATTTGCGACGCCCGCGGCGCGGGGGTATCCTGCGGCGCATGCCTGTGGACACCGCTCGCACCCTGCACGCGCTGAGCGGTCTTCTGCGGCTTCGTGGGCTCCTCCCCCGTTAGGGGGAGCTTGCTGACACCCGCGCCCGCTTTGCCGGGCATCCGACGCCCTCGACGCCCGTCCGTGAGGAGGACCCGCTCATGACCGACCGCAGCCAGGCATCCCAGCAGCACCCCGACGACCGCATCCTGTTCTTCGACACCTCGCTCCGCGACGGCGAGCAGGCGCCGGGCATCACCCTCAACACCCGCGAGAAGGTGGAGATCGGGCAGCAGCTCGCACGGCTCGGGGTCGACGTCATCGAGGCCGGTTTCCCGATCTCGTCGCCCGGCGATTTCGAGGGCGTGCGCGCGGTGGCCACCGAGGTGCCGGGGGTCATCATCGCGGGGCTCGCCCGCGCGAATCCGCGCGATGTGGAGACGGCCGGTGAGGCCGTGGCGCCCGCCGAGCGCAGGCGCATCCACACGTTCATCGCCACCAGCGACATCCACCTCACCTACAAGCTGAAGATGACCCGCGATCAGGTGCTGGGCGCGGCGGCGGATGCGGTGCGCCTGGCGCGCTCGATCGTGGACGACGTGGAGTTCTCCTGCGAGGACGCCACCCGGTCCGACGTCGCGTTCGTGGCCGAGGTGGTCGGCGCGGCGATCGCCGAGGGCGCCACCACGATCAACATCCCGGACACGGTCGGGTACACCATGCCCACCGAGTTCCAGGCGTTCCTGGTGGAGCTGTACGACCGCTGCCCGTCGTTGCGCGACGTGACCCTGTCCGTGCACTGCCACAACGACCTGGGTCTGGCGGTGGCCAACTCGCTGGCCGGCGCCCAGGTGGGGGCCCGTCAGGTGGAGGGGTGCATCAACGGCATCGGCGAGCGCGCGGGCAACGCCTCGCTGGAGGAACTGGCGATGATCCTGCGCACCCGCGCTGAGGCGCTCGGCGGCCTGTGGTGCGGCATCAACACGCCGGAGATCACGCGCACCAGCCGGCTGGTCAGCCGCATGACCGGCTACGTCATCCAGCCCAACAAGGCGATCGTGGGCCGCAACGCGTTCGCGCACGAGGCCGGCATCCACCAGCACGGGGTCCTGGCCAACCCGCTCACCTACGAGATCATGGACGTGGCGTCCGTGGGCCTCACCGAGAGCGAGATCGTGCTGGGCAAGCACTCGGGTCGCCACGCGCTGCGCAACGCCCTGCACGAGCTGGGCTACGAGCTGGACCGAGACGAGCTGAACGCGGCGTTCGACCGCTTCAAGGACCTGGCCGACCGCAAGGGCCGCATCTCGGCGGCGGACCTCGAGGCCATCATGGGCGACGAGATCCGCGTCGAGCCGGACGCCGGCGGGGTGGAGCTGCTGGATCTGCACGTGGAGGCGTCGACGGGCGCCGAGCCGTCGGCCCGTGTCACCATGAGGGATGTCGACGGGGCCGAGCGCACCGCCCAGGCGGTGGGCGACGGCCCGGTGGACGCGCTGATGAAGGCCATCGACGCGGCCGTCGGCAGTTCCGGTGTGCTGGTGGAGTACCACGTCTCGGCGGTGACCGAGGGGAAAGACGCCCTCGGTGAGGCGCGGGTGGTGTGCGACATCGGGGGGCGGAGGGTCGCCGGTCAGGCGGTGTCCACCGATGTGTTGGAAGCGAGTGCAGTCGCCTACGTTCGGGCGGTCAATGCCAGCCGGCACGCAGAGCACGGCGAGCCGGTTGCCACGGGAGGAGTGTGATGGCGGGGAAAACCCTGTTCCAGAAGGTCTGGGACGCCCACGAGGTGCGCGCTGCCGACGCGAATGGTCCGGCGATCCTGTTCGTCGACCTGCACCTGGTGCACGAGGTCACCTCGCCGCAGGCGTTCGACGGGCTGCGCATGGCCGGGCGCCGTCTGCGCCGGCCGGATCGCACGATGTCGACGGTCGACCACAACGTGCCCACCATCGGGCGGGAGAAGGGGATCTCCGACGAGCTCTCGCGCCAGCAGGTGGAGGCGCTGGAGCGCAACTGCAGGGAGTTCGGCATCCCGCTGTTCTCCATCCGCAGCAACCGACAGGGCATCGTGCACGTGATCGGCCCGGAGCTGGGTGTCACCCAGCCCGGCATGACCATCGTGTGCGGTGACAGCCACACGTCCACGCACGGCGCCTTCGGCGCCCTGGCCTTCGGCATCGGCACCAGCGAGGTCGAGCACGTCATGGCCACCCAGACGCTCACCCAGGCGCCGCCCAAGACGATGCGCATCAACATCGAGGGCGACACCGGCCTGGGCGTGGGGGCCAAGGACCTGATCCTGGGCACCATCGGCCAGATCGGCGTGTCGGGCGCTCAGGGTTACGTGATCGAGTACGCCGGTTCGGCGATCCGCGCCCTCTCCATGGAGGGGCGCATGACCGTGTGCAACATGTCCATCGAGGGCGGCGGCCGCGCCGGCATGATCGCCCCCGACGAGACGACCTTCGCCTGGCTCGAGGGCCGTCCCGGCGTGCCCCAGGACTACCGGGCGGCCGTGGACCACTGGCGCACGCTGCCGAGCGACCCCGACGCGGTGTTCGACGCCGAGGTGTTCGTGGACGCCGCCTCGCTGGAGCCGCAGGTCACGTGGGGCACCACGCCGGGCATGGTCGCGCCGATCAGCGGCCGGGTGCCCACGCCCGAGGACTACGACGACGCGGCGGACCGCGATGGCGTGCGCCGCGCGCTGGAGTACATGGGCCTGCGTGGTGGCGAGGCGCTGGAGGATATCGCCGTGGACACGGTGTTCATCGGCTCGTGCACCAACGCGCGGCTCTCGGACCTGCGCGACGCCGCGGCCGTCATCCGCGGCCGGCGGGTCGCCGACGGCATGCGCGCCATGGTGGTGCCCGGATCGATGCAGGTGAAGGCGCAGGCCGAGGCCGAGGGCCTGGACCGCGTGTTCACAGAGGCCGGGTTCGAATGGCGCGACGCCGGCTGTTCGATGTGCCTGGCGATGAACGACGACGTGCTGCAGCCCGGCGAGCGGTGCGCGTCGACCAGCAACCGCAACTTCGAGGGTCGGCAGGGCAAGGGTGGTCGCACCCACCTGGTCAGCCCCCCGATGGCCGCCGCAGCGGCGGTCGCCGGGCACCTGGTGGACGTGCGGTCCTTCGACATCGAGCCGGCGGGGGTCGCCTGATGGAACCGTTCCGCAGGGTCGAGGGCATCGTGTGCCCGCTGGACCGGTCGGATGTCGACACGGACCAGATCATCCCCAAGCAGTTCCTGAAGCGCATCGAGCGTACCGGCTTCGGTGAGTTCCTCTTCTGGGACTGGCGCGGTGAGGAGGGCTTCACCCTCGACCGGCCCGAGTACGCCGGCGCGCCGATCCTCGTGACCGGACGCAACTTCGGATGCGGCTCGTCGCGCGAGCACGCGCCGTGGGCGCTGGAGGACTTCGGCTTCCGGGCCATCATCGCCCCCAGCTTCGCCGACATCTTCCGCAACAACTGCACGAAGATCGGGATGGTGCCGGTGATCCTCTCCGACGCCGACGTGCGCGAGATCATGGAGGAGGCCACCGTGAACCCGGGCGCCGCGGGCGCGGTGGACCTGGAGCGCCTCGTGGTGACCACGCCGGGCGGGCGGGAGATCCCGTTCGAGTTCGACCCGGTGGTGCGCGAGCGCCTGCTGAACGGGTGGGACGACATCGCCCTGACGTTGGCGCACGAGGACGAGATCGCCGCGTACGAGGCGAGCCGCGAGCGCAGCGGCCCGAACACGGCGCAGTTCGCGAACACCTGAGCACGCCCCGAGCGCGCCGCTGACGCGACGCGCCCGATCCGGCGGGCCGGGTCAAGGCGGCGGGTCGTCGGGCCGATGGGTGACGTATGCGCCACCCATCGGCCCAGGACGGCTTCAGCCTGGTCGAGGTCCTCGTCGCCGGCCTGGTGCTGGTGGTGGGGATCCTCGGCGTGGTCGCCCTCGTCGACGTCGCCAACCGCCAGACCGCGCGCACCCTCGGCGAGGAGGCCGGAACCAACCTCGCGCGCGAGCTGACCGAGGTGGCCCACCGCGCACCGTTCGCCAGCCTCTCCGAGCCGGGCACCGCGGCGTCGCAGATCCACGCACTGGTGCCGGGCAGCGGGCCGCTGCAGGGCGGCGGATGGACCGTCGTGCGCCGGGGCGTCGACTTCACGGTCAGCCTGGATGCATGCCGCATCGCCGCGACGGGGCCCGGAGCGTGTGACGCCGCGCCCCCCACCGGTGGAGGCGGCGGTGGCGGAACCCTCGACGGGGTGGGCGTGGACGTCCTCGGCCTGATCGGACTGAGCCTGGAGGGTGGGGTGCCCAATGCGCTGTGCGGCGTGTTCGGTCCCACGTTCGACCTCTCGGTGCTCGGCATCGCCGGCGTCGACGCCACCACATGCGCCACCCAGGGGGCGCAGGCCGGCGTGCCGGCGGATCCCCCGGCGCTGGCCCGGGTGAGCGTGACCGTGTCGTGGAACGACGGGCCGCGGGCGCGGTCGGTCAGCCAGGTGACCCTGGTGGGCGATCCCGCGGCCCAGGCGGCGGCGCTGTGAGGGGCCGCGGGGGGGAGCGCGGGTTCACGCTGGTCGAGGTGCTCCTGGCCGCGGTCCTGCTGGTGGTCGTGCTCTTCGCGGTGCTGGGCGCCGCCGACATGTTCGGCTCGCGCACGCGGGCGAACGCCGATCTGACCGCCGGTCAGGAGCGCTCGCGCCAGGCGGTGGAGCGCATCACCCGCGAGCTGCGCAACGCGAGCGGCGGCGACGGCCCCGCGGCCCTGCTGCGCGCCGCACCGGCGGATCTCGTCTTCGCCACCGACATGGCCCCGGAGGGGCCCGGTACCTGGCGGGCCGTCCGCTACTGCTGGGATGGGGACGACCTCGTGCGCCAGGCGTCGGGTGGGGGCTCCGTGACCCTGCCGGCGACGGCGTGCCCCGACACGGGCTGGGGCGCGGCCCACGTGGTCGCCGCCGGTATCGCCACCGCTCCCTTCACGGTGCAGGGCGCCGGCGATGCGACCGCGGTGACGGTGTCGCTGGGCGCCGGCGGTACCCCGGCGTTGCGCAGCGCGGTCTCCCTGCGCAACCGGTCCTTCGACCCGTCCTCGGTCACCTGCGAGCAGACCGGTGACGGGCACGCGCTGCTCGGCCTGGGCGTGGGCGTCGGCGGCATGCTGGCGATCCCACTCACAGTGGCCGATCTGCTCGGGCTGCGCGCCCTCCTGTTCGGCGCGCAGCCGCCGCCGTCGGGCTGGGAGTGCCCGTGAGGTCCGCCCGGCGTGGTGAGCGCGGCTCGGCCCTGGTGGCCGCGGTGGCGATGGTGGCGATCATGTCCGTGCTCGGCCTGGCGATGCTGGCCATGGTGGACGTGCAGACCGCGGCCTCGAACAGGGAGCGCGCGGCCGACCGCGCCTTCAATCTCGCCGAGGCGGTGGTGAACCTGCAGGCCCGCACGTTCGGCGCGGCGTGGCCGCAGGCGCTCCCGTTGGTCTGCGAGGGCACCATCACCGGCCCGGAGGGTGGCGGTTCCACACCGTCCCCGCACTGCGTCGACGCGGCGCTGGTGGCCGGGAGCATGGGGGGCGTCGACCTCGCGGGGTCCGGCTGGCGCATGAGCGCCGAGGCGGCGGGGCCCGAGCGCATCCGGGTGCGGGTGTCGGCGTCCACGGTGGGCCCGCGGGCGAGCGACCGGGCCGTCGAGGCGGTGGTGGCGACCCGCAGCGCCGGCGCGGTCCCGGCGGGCTACGGGGTGATCGCGAACAACTTCTCGGGCGAGCTGGGCCTGACGCTGAACCAGGTGACCAACATCAGCCTGCTGCGCGGCGTGCTGGGCGACCATCGCCTGGTCCAAGGCGGCAAGATCGCCCTGCGGTGCGGCCTGCTGAACGGGGCGCTGCAGCCGGGGCACGACGCGAACGTCTGCGTGACCGGTGCCCTGAGCCTGGCAGGACCGAACGGCCTCGGCGGCCTGGGCGACATCCTGGGTCTGCAGTCCATCGTCAACTACGGCTACGAGACGGCGGCGACGCCCGCGGTGATGGCCTCGCTGCGCTCCCAGGCACTCACGGCCGGGACGCTGCGCACATCGGTGGCGCACAACGCCCAGTGCCTGCCGGCGGGGACCGGGCCGGGGGACATCATCTACATCGACCAGGTGGGTGCCGGCGACGGGACCTGTCTCATCACGGTCCCGGCCGGCACCACCACGCAGGTGGGTGCCGTGGTGGTCGATCGCGGTCGTATCGAGGTGCGCGGGCAGGGGAGCGCCCTGCAAACCGGGGTGCTGCGCGGCGTCGTTTGGGGGATGAACCGGCAGGCGATCGCGTCCGGCGATCTCATCACCATCCGAGGGGCGGCGCAGGTGCGCGGCGCGGTGATCGCCGACGGCACCACCGGCACTGTGGGCCTGCGCCCGGGCGCCAACCCGGGGTCACCCCAGGCGGCCCAGGCGGAACAGATCGCGCAGGACATCAACGAGGCGGAAGGGGATCTCGGCGGCCTCACCCAGGCGCAACTGGACCAGCTTGCGGCGCTCATCGCGGACGCCGAGGCGAAGCGCGCGGCCGCGGAGGCCGCCCGCACGCGCGTGCCCTACCCTCAGCGCAGCTGCCCCATCCTCACCGCGGCGCCGAACCACACCGCCGTCATCAACTCGCTGACGGCGCTCGCCGCCTCGCTGGACACCCTGATCGCGGCCACCAACGCCCTGCCCGGGGCGGGGTCCTACGCGGCCCAGCTCGCCACGGAGCGCAACAAGGTGTTGACCGAGCGCGACAAGCTGCCACACCCCAGCCCGTGCGTCCTGTTGGGCCTCGATCAGATCCTCGCGGGCCTCTTCGACGTGCTCGGCGGGGTCCTCACCGGCGTCACCGGCCTGCTGGTCGGGCCGAACGGACTGCTGGCGTACGTGACGAACCTGGTCACCTCCCTCACCGGGACGATCACGGGCCTGATCACGAACCTCGACACGCTCCTGTCGGACGTTCTTGGGGGATTGGTGACACAGGGGATGGTGATCCACGATCCGCAGGTCGTGGCGGACCTGCGCGCGCACGGCGCCCCCGGGATCGAAGCCGGGAGCTTCCGCCAGGTCGCCGCCGGCTGAGCGGTGATGCCCGGCCATCCGGCGCGGCCGCCCCTTGGTAGCCTCCGCGGCCGGTCCGCAGGCGAAACGAGGAGCAGGGGTGCGCGAGGTCTCGGTGGTGGTGCTGCCCGGCGATGGAATCGGCCCCGAGGTCGTGACCGAGGCGCGCAAGCTGGTGGATGCGGTGGCCCCCGACGCGGGGCTGTCGATCGCGTGGGACGAGCACCTGGTGGGCGGCATCTCCATCGACACGCACGGCACGGCGCTCACCGACGAGGTGCTGGAGACCTGTGCCGCGGCCGACGCCGTCCTGCTCGGCGCGGTGGGCGGCCC
Source organism: Actinomycetota bacterium (assembly GCA_044507145.1). Lineage (GTDB taxonomy): Bacteria > Actinomycetota > Thermoleophilia > Miltoncostaeales > Miltoncostaeaceae > JAVJSF01. Next base: position 8,943 of record JBIQJW010000035.1, on the reverse strand, counting down.
CAAGTGGGACACCACCGACCCGGACAAGCCGCGTCCCGAGCAGGGCCTGCTGGGCCTGCGCGCCGGCCTGGGTCTCTACGCCAACCTGCGCCCGGTGCGGCCCTGGCCGGCGCTCTACGACGCCAGCCCGCTGCGGCGCGAGCGCATCGAGGGCACGGACCTGCTGGTGGTGCGTGAACTCACCGGCGGCCTGTACTTCGGCGAGCGCGGGCGCGAGGGCGAGCGCGCCTTCGACACCTGCGTCTACACCAAGCCTGAGGTGGCGCGCCTGGCCGAATGGGGTTTCCGCGCCGCCGCCGGGCGCCGCGGCAAGGTCACTTCGGTGGACAAGGCCAACGTCCTGGAGACCTCCCGCCTCTGGCGGGAGCAGGTGATCGAGACCGCGGCAGGCCACCCCGACATCGAGCTCGAGCACATGCTGGTGGACAACGCGGCGATGCAGCTTGTCAGCCGCCCGTCCGATTTCGACGTGATCATCACCGAGAACCTCTTCGGCGACGTCCTCTCCGACGAGGCGGCGATGATCTCCGGTTCCATCGGCCTGCTACCCTCGGCCAGCCTCGGTCCCGGTTCGAAGGGCCTGTACGAGCCGGTGCACGGATCCGCACCCGACATCGCCGGCCGGGGCGTCGCCAATCCGCTGGCCACCGTGCTGTCGGCCGCGATGATGCTGCGGTACTCGCTGGACGCCCCCGAGGCCGCCGACCGCCTCGACACCGCCGTGGAACGCGTGCTGGGCGACGGCGCGCGAACGCGTGACCTGGGTGGGGATCTGGGCACGGCCGCCGTGACCGAGCTGCTTCTGCGGGCGCTCTGAGCCCCGCGATAACCTAGAGCGATACGCCGCGAGGACCGGGGGACCCGTCACATGCAGGAAGCCGAGAAGATCTGGATGAACGGTGAGCTCGTCGACTGGGCCGACGCCAAGGTGCACGTGCTCTCGCACGGGCTCCACTACGGCAGCTCGGTGTTCGAGGGCATCCGCGCGTACGACACCGACAAGGGTCCCGCGGTCTTCCGGCTCGACGACCATCTCGCCCGCCTGGAGCAGTCGGCGGCGATGTACTACATGCCCATCAGCCACTCCCGCGAGGAGCTGCGCGCCGCGGTCCACCAGGTCCTGAGCGCGAACGGGCTCGGCGGCTGCTACATCCGCCCGATCGTCCTGCGGGGCTACGGCGTGATGGGCCTCTTCCCGCTGGAGGCGCCGGTGGACGTCGCCATCGCCGCGTGGCCGTGGGGCGCGTACCTGGGTGAGGACGGCCTGAAGCGCGGCATCCGGGCCAAGATCGCCACGTGGCGGAGGATCGGGCCGAGCACCATCCCCGCCACCGCGAAGGCCGGGGGCCAGTACCTCAACTCCATCCTGGCCAAGGTGGAGACCCACAAGGCCGGCTACGACGAGGCCCTGCTCCTGAACGAGGCCGGCTACGTGGCCGACGGCTCGGGCGAGAACATCTTCATCGTCCGCCACGGGGAGCTGATCACGCCGCCGCTTCAGGCCTCCATCCTCGAGGGGATCACCCGCGACAGCATCATGCAGCTTGCCAAGGACGAGGGCCTCACCATCGTGGAGCGCGAGATCTCGCGCAGCGAGTTGTACATCGCCGACGAGGTCTTCGTCACCGGCACCGCCGCCGAGGTGTGTCCGATCCGCGAGGTCGACGATCACGTCATCGGCGATCCGGGTCCCATCACCAAGCGCCTCCAAGAACTCTTCTTCGCGTGCACCGAGGGCCGGCATCCGCGCTCGGAGGAGTGGCTCGATTACGTCGGTGCGCCGGCCGGCGCGGGCGCGCAGTGATCGCGGGCTCGTCCCGGTGACCGAGCGGGTCCAGATCTACGACACCACGCTGCGTGACGGTATGCAGCGCGAGGGGCTGTCGCTGGCGGTGGGGGAGCAGCTCGCGGTGGCACTGCGGCTGGCCGACTTCGGGATCGACTACCTGGAGGCCGGCTTCCCGGCGTCCAACCCGAAGTACGGCGAGCTCTTCCGCCTCCTGGAGCACGAGGACCTCGGCGCCACGCGCCTCGCCGCCTTCGGCATGACGCGCCGGCGCGGAACCGCGGCTGCCGACGACCCGGCCCTGCGCGGGCTGGCCGAGTGCACGGCGCCGGTCTGCACCATCGTGGGCAAGACCTGGGACCTCCACATCGAGCGGGTCACGCGCGTGACCCGTGAGGAGAACCTGAAGATGATCGAGGAGTCGGTCGCCTTCCTGGTCTCCGAGGGCAAGGAGGTGGTCTACGACGCCGAGCACTTCTTCGACGCGTACGGGGCGCACCCCGACTACGCCACCGA
>JBIQJW010000035.1:0-6541 GCA_044507145.1 Actinomycetota bacterium | reverse complement strand
TACGTCGCGGAGACCGCCAACCTCCAGCCCGACGCGTGGGCCCCCTATGTGGGACGCAACGCGTTCGGCCACAAGGGCGGCATGCACGTGGCGGCCATGAACATCGAGCCGCGCAGCTACGAGCACGTGGACCCCGCGCGTGTGGGGAACGAGCGGCGCGTGCTCGTGTCCGAGCTGTCGGGCCGGGGCACCATCACCTCGAAGGCGCAGGAGCTGGGCATCCCGGTGGACGACCCCGAGCGCGTCTCGGCCATCCTCGCCCGCCTGAAGGATCTGGAGCACGCCGGGTTCCACTTCGAGGTGGCCGACGGTTCCTTCGAGCTGCTCCTGGAGCGCGAGACCGGGGTCTACCGGCCGCTGTTCGAGCTGGAGACCTTCCGCGTCATCACCGAGAAGCGCGCCGACGGCCGCGTGGAGACGGAGGCGACGGTCAAGGTGCACCACGAGGGCGAACGGCTGATGGCCACGGCGGAGGGCGTGGGCCCCATCGACGCGCTCGATGCGGCGCTGCGCGCCGCGCTGCAGCCGCGGGTGCCCGAGCTGAGCGAGATCGGCCTGGTCAACTTCAAGGTCCGGATCCTCGACGAGAGCAAGGGCGCGGGGGCCGTCGTGCGCGTGCTGCTCGAATCGGGCGACGGGCACGAGTCGTGGGGCACGATCGGTGTGAGCGGCAACGTCATCGAGGCATCCTGGGAGGCGCTGGTGGACAGTCTGGAGCACGGGGTCCGTCGGATCGCGCGCACGCGCGCCGCGTCCGCGTGAGCGGCGGGCAGGAGCGCATCCCGCTGGCCAAGCCGGTCATCGGCGACCGCGAGCGCGAGCTGGTGGACGAGGTCCTCCGGTCGGGTCAGCTCTCCCTGGGCCCCATGGTCACCAGGTTCGAGCAGGCGTGGGCCGAGCGCATCGGCGTGAAGCACGCCGTGGCCGTCTCCAGCGGCACGGCCGGGCTGCACCTGTGTCTGCACGCCCTCGGCATCGGGCCGGGCGACGAGGTGATCACCTCGTCGTTCTCCTTCGTGGCATCCGCCAACGCGATCGTGTTCACCGGCGCCACGCCGGTGTTCGCCGAGGTGGATCCGCTCACGTTCAACATGGACCCGGCGGCCGTCGAGGCGGCCATCACCCCGCGTACACGGGCGATCCTGATCGTCGACATCTTCGGCTACCCGGCCGAGGTGCCGGCGCTGGTCGAGATCGCCGAGCGGCACGGGCTGGCCCGCGTGGAGGACGCGTGCCAGTCCATCGACGGTGCGTACGACGGGCGCAAGCTCGGCACCTTCGGCCACCCGGCCGTCTACGGCTTCTACGCCAACAAACAGCTCACCACCGCCGAGGGCGGGGTCATCCTCACCGACGATTCGCGCCTCGCGGGCGTGCTGTCGAGCCTGCGCAACCAGGGGCGCTCCGACGACGGGGCCTGGCTGGTGCACTCGCGCCTCGGGTTCAACTACCGGCTGTCGGACGTGCACAGCGCCATCGGCGTGGCGCAGCTCGAGCGGCTCACCGGCATGCTCGAGGGACGTGCCCGCGTGGCCGGCTGGTATCAGGAGCGCATGCGCGACATCGAGGGTGTCACCCCGATGCACGAGGGCCCGCAGGCCCGGTCGTGGTTCGTCTACGCGCCGCGCCTGGATCCGGATCTGGACCGCGACGAGATCATCGGCGACCTCGAGGCGCGGGGCGTCAGCGCCAAGCCGTACCTACCGTGCATCCACCTGCAGCCGTACTACCAGGACTGCCACGGCCACGGGCCGGGTGAGTTCCCGATCACCGAGGCGATCAGCGCCTCCACGGTGGCGCTGCCGTTCTTCCCGGAGATGACGCGGGCGCAGGTGGACCGGGTGTGCGACACGCTGGCGTCCGCCATCGCCGAGCGGAGGGCGCCGGCCGCGCCGGCATCATGAGCACCGGCCACCGCCTGTGGGGCGGGCGCTTCGCGGCCGGGTCCGCGGCGGCGTTCGACCGCATCAACTCCTCGCTGGACGTCGACCGGCGCCTCTGGCCGTATGACATCGCCGGCTCGCGCGCGCACGCGCGCATGCTGACCGCGCAGGGCATCATCTCGGCCGAGGACGGCCGCCGCATCGACGAGGGCCTGCAGACCATCGCCGGCGAGCTGGGGCGCGACGAGTTCGCCTTCCAGCCGAGCGACGAGGACATCCACACCGCCGTCGAGCGCCGCCTCACCGAGCTGGTGGGGGATGCCGGCCGACGGCTGCACACCGCCCGCAGCCGCAACGACCAGGTCATCACCGACACGCTGCTCTACCTGCGGGCCCACGCCAGCGAGCAGCGCGAGGCCATCGCGATCCTCGCCAACGTGCTCATCGACCAGGCCGCGGCGCACGTCGACACCCTCCTTCCCGGCTACACGCATAGCCAGCGCGCTCAGCCGGTGCGCCTGGCTCACCACCTCCTCGCGTACGTCTGGATGCTGGGCCGCGACCGGGTGCGGCTGGACCAGGCCATCGATGCCGCGTCGGCGGCATGCCCGCTGGGTTCCGGCGCCCTGGCCGGCGTCGGGTTCCCGGTCGATCGCGGGCGGGTGGCCGACGAGCTCGGATTCGACGCCCCCAGCCCCAACAGTCTCGATGCCGTCGGCAGTCGCGACGCGCTCATCGACTACCTGCACTTCGCGGCGCAGCTTGGCGTGCACCTGTCGCGCCTGGGGGCCGAGATCGTGTGGTGGGCGAGCGACGAGGTGGGCTTCATCAGCCTCGACGACGGCTTCACATCGGGGTCGTCGATGCTGCCGCAGAAGAAGAACCCCGACGCCGCCGAACTGGCGCGCGCCAAGGCTCCGCGGCTCACCGCCGACCTCGCGGGCCTGCTCGGCACGATGGCCGGCCTGCCGCTGGCGTACAACAAGGATCTGCAGGAGGACAAGTCCTACCTGTTCGACGCCGTCGACACGGTCGACCTGTTGCTCGGTGCGATGGCCGGGATGATCGCCGGCGCGACGTTCCGGGAGGAGCGGATGTCCGACGCCGCCGACGACGGATTCCTGGCGGCCACGGACCTGGCCGACCACCTGGTCCGCCGGGGCGAGCCGTTTCGCACGGCTCACGAGAAGGTCGGCGGACTGGTGCGCATCTGCCTCGACAAGGGCATCGGCCTGGCGCAGGCCGGCGCCGCCGACCTGGCCGCGGCCGGGCTGGATCCGGACGATGTCCCGGAGCTCACGGCGCTGGCATCGGCGGAGACCAAGGCCGTGGTGGGGGGGACCGCGCGCGCCCAGGTGCTGGAGCAGTTGGAGGCGGCGCGGGCGATGGTCGGCCGTTGGTGACGGCCTCCGGCGCATGAGCGGTGCGCCCGGCGTGGCGGCGGACGGCGCCGGCCACCCGCTGGGCGCGGGGTTCTTCGAGCGTCCCGCGCTGGTGGTCGCGCCCGAACTGCTCGGATGCACGCTGCTGGTCGACGGCGTGGGGGGCCCGATCGTGGAATGTGAGGCCTACCACCAGGATGACCCCGCATCGCACTCCTTCCGCGGTCCGCGCGGGCGTGCGGCGGTCATGTTCGGCCCGCCGGGGACGCTGTACGTCTACCGCAGCTACGGCATCCACTGGTGCATGAACCTGGTGTGCGGCCCCGAGGGGCGGGGGGAGGCGGTGCTGCTGCGCGCGCTGGAGCCCACCCATGGCGTCGACCAGGTCCGCCGCCGGCGCGGTCCGATGCCGGATCGCCTCCTGTGCGCCGGTCCCGGGCGCCTCACCCAGGCGCTCGGCGTGGACGGGGATCTCGACGGCACCTCCGCCGTCGCCTCCGGTGGCCGGGTGCGCGTCATCGCGGCCGCCCGGCCGGTGGGCGTCATCACCGGCCCGCGCATCGGCATCAGCAAGTCGGTCGACGAGCCCTGGCGCTTCGGCGTGGCCGGCTCGTCCCATCTCTCGCGTCCATTCCCACCCGGAGCCACACCATGACCACCGACCCGGCGGCCCTCGCGGCGCGCACCGTCGATTGCCTCCCCGCCGGCGCACTCGCCGCAAAGCTCGCGCTGGGGCGGCCGCTCCGGGTGAAGCTCGGCGTGGACCCGACCGCCCCGGACATCCACCTGGGCCACTCGGTGGTGCTGGGCAAGCTGCGCGAGTTCCAGGACGCCGGGCATATCGCGGTCCTCATCATCGGCGACTGGACCGCGCGCGTCGGCGATCCCAGCGGCCGCACCAGCACGCGGCCGATGCTCAGCGAGGCCGACATCGAGCGCAATGCCCGCTCGTACCGGGAGCAGGCCTTCCGCGTGCTTGATCCCGACCGCACCGAGATCCGCGCAAACGGGGAGTGGTTCGGGGAGATGGGACTGGAGCAGATCTTCCGTCTGGCCGGCAGCGCGACCGTCAACCAGCTCCTGCGCCGCAATGACTTCGCCACCAGGATGGCCGAGGACCGGCCGGTCTCCGTGCTCGAGCTGCTCTACCCGCTCATGCAGGCGTTCGACTCGGTGATGGTGCGCTCCGACGTCGAGCTTGGCGGCACCGACCAGTTGTTCAACCTGATGCTGGGGCGCGAGATCCAGGCCACCTTCGATCAGGACCCCCAGGTGGTGATGACCCTGCCGATCCTCCCGGGCACCGACGGCGTGCAGAAGATGAGCAAGTCGCTGGGCAATCACGTCGGCCTCACCGAGCCGCCGCAGGAGCAGTACGGCAGGACGATGAGCCTGCCCGACGATGCGATGGCGGCGTGGTACCGGCTGCTGGCGCCCGACGTGCCCGGACCCTCGGGGCATCCCGGCGACGACAAGCGCCGGCTGGCCCGGATCATCGTCGACCGCTTCCACGGTCCCGGCGCGGGGGACGCGGCCGAGGCGCACTTCAACCGGGTGGTCCGCGACCGCGGCACCCCGGACGACATCCCCGTGGTCGACATCGCCCCGGGCACCGTGCACCTACCCGCGCTGCTGGTCGACGGACTCGGCGTGGCATCGCGCAGCGAGGCCCGCCGGCTCATCACCGGCGGCGGCGTGAGCATCGGCGGAACGCCGGTCACCGACCTAGACCGGTCCGCCGAGGAGCTCGACGGCGCGGTGATCCGCGCCGGCAAGCGCCGCTTTGCCCGTCTGCGACTGGGATCCGGGGCGTCCTGAAAAGAAATGTGCGCCGCGGGCTTGCGCGCCGCGCGCCGATCGCTAAGCTTCCCGAGCCGCTGAAGAGGGAACCCCCTCAAAGCGGCGGAGGGTAGTACAGGGCCTCCCGCACAGAACCACGCGGACACAGCCTTGACACACAAACTCCCTCCGCTATACTCCCCCAGCCGCTGAAGAGGGAACCCCCTCAAAGCGGCAAGGGAAACGCATGACACACCACGACCTCGACCTCCATACCACGGAGACGCCCGCGTAAGAGGCCCGCAATGGGTCCGCGCAGGGGGCCTCCATGCGGGGGCCGCGAGAGTGGGAGATTTGGTCGGATGGTCCGCACTGCGGCCACCACGATCCTTGAAAACTGAACAGCATGCACTTCAGAACCGCGGACTCGTCCGCGGGTCGAAAAGTGGCCAGGTTTGACATGAACCCCGTCATCCTGTCCGGTCCGGCGTGAGCCGCACCGGCCATGGACGACAACAGAAGCTCGGATCGTCGCGCCCTGCCAAGGGCCGGCAATCTCCGAAATCGGATGTCATCGCCAGTTCGGGATGGTGTCCAAGCAGTTCTTTCACGGAGAGTTTGATCCTGGCTCAGGACGAACGCTGGCGGCGTGCTTAACACATGCAAGTCGAGCGAGAAAGCTCCTTCGGGAGTGAGTACAGCGGCGAACGGGTGAGTAACACGTGGGCAACCTGCCCCAAGGAGCGGGACAACCCGGGGAAACTCGGGCTAATACCGCATGATTCGCAGCGGCATAAGCCGTTGCGGTAAATGGTAGCTTCGGCCTCCGCCTTGGGATGGGCCCGCGGCGCATTAGCTTGTTGGTGGGGTAACGGCTCACCAAGGCGACGATGCGTAGCTGGTCTGAGAGGACGATCAGCCACACTGGGACTGAGACACGGCCCAGACTCCTACGGGAGGCAGCAGTGGGGAATCTTGCGCAATGGGCGAAAGCCTGACGCAGCAACGCCGCGTGCGGGATGAAGGCCTTCGTGGTTGTAAACCGCTTTCAGCAGGGACGAAAATGACGGTACCTGCAGAAGAAGCCCCGGCTAACTACGTGCCAGCAGCCGCGGTAATACGTAGGGGGCGAGCGTTGTCCGGAATCATTGGGCGTAAAGCGCGTGTAGGCGGCTTGGTAAGTCTGGTGTGAAACCTTGGGGCTCAACCCCAAGCCTGCACTGGATACTGCCTGGCTTGAGTCCGGGAGGGGAGAGCGGAATTCCTAGTGTAGCGGTGAAATGCGCAGATATTAGGAAGAACACCGGTGGCGAAGGCGGCTCTCTGGAACGGTACTGACGCTGAGACGCGAAAGCGTGGGGAGCGAACAGGATTAGATACCCTGGTAGTCCACGCCGTAAACGATGGGCACTAGATGTGGGCGGTGTCGACTCCGTCCGTGTCGAAGCTAACGCATTAAGTGCCCCGCCTGGGGAGTACGGCCGCAAGGCTAAAACT
>JBIQJW010000260.1:0-2484 GCA_044507145.1 Actinomycetota bacterium | reverse complement strand
TCTTCGGTCGCGGCGACAAGGAGGTGTCGGTCAAGAAGGCCGGCCTCTGGAGCCTCGGCTGGATCGCGCTGGGACTCGGGTTCGCCGCGATCATCGGCGCGACACAGGGAAGCACCGCCGCCGGCGAGTACGTGGCCGGCTACCTGGTGGAGTGGAGCCTCTCCATCGACAACCTGTTCGTCTTCGCCGTCATCTTCGGGTACTTCGCGGTCCCCGCCGGACTGCAGCCGCGCGTCCTGATGTACGGCGTGCTCGGCGCCTTGGTGTTCCGGGGCATCTTCATCGCCGTCGGGGCGGCGGCGCTCAACGCGGCGCACTGGGTCATCTACATCTTCGGCGCGTTCCTGATCTTCACCGCGTACCGCCTGGCGCGCAGCACCGGCGAGCACGTTGACCCCAGCAAGAACAAGCTCCTGCAACTGGTACACCGGTTCGTCCCGAGCGTGCCGGACTATCACGGGCACAAGGTGTTCATCCGCCAGGGCGGCAAGCGCTTCGCCACGCCGATCTTCGCCGTCCTGCTGGTGGTGGCCAGCACGGACCTCATTTTTGCGCTCGACTCCATCCCGGCCATCTTCGCGATCACCGATGAGGCCTTCCTGGTGCTCGCGGCGAACGCCTTCGCGCTGATGGGTCTGCGGGCGATGTACTTCGTGATCGTCGGGGCCCTGGCGCGCTTCAAGTACCTCAACTACGGCCTGGCGGTGGTCTTGGCGCTGGTCGGCGTGAAGATGCTGGTGAGCGAGTGGTACCACCCGCCGATCTGGCTCACCCTGGGATCTGTGGTGGTGGTGCTGGGCGCGTCGGTGCTCATCTCGATGTGGGCGACCCGCAACGATCCCCCCATCGACCCCGAGGGTCTGGTGGAGTTCCAGGACGACGTCGACCGCACCGCGCAGGGGCCCGCCGGGACCGCCTGAGGCCACTCGGTACCGAAGGGCCCGCCGTCGCGTCCGGCGGGCTCTTCGCCTCCTCTTCGGAAGGCGGTCCAAGATGTGCCGGACCGATGGATCCAGAGGGGGCGGGCATGCACGAGGATGTGGTCCGGAGCCGGGCGAGGATCACGCGCCGCCAGGCGCTCGCGGCGAGCGGCAGCGTGGCGCTGGGCGCGCTGCTGGCCGGATGCGGACTGGGAGGCGGCGGATCCGGAGGCGCGGTTGAACTCACCACCAGCACCGGCGCCACCACCTCGGTGACGCCCACGGCGCCCGTGGGCGACGGCGTGATCGCGCTGCTCGATGCGGCGCCCACCTGCCGGCTCAGCAGTGAGGAGACCCAGGGGCCGTACTGGTTCGACGTCGACTCCATCCGCAGCGACATCCGCGAGGACCGGCCCGGGACGCGCCTGGACCTGGCGCTGCGTGTCCAGGATGTGACCGGGTGCCAGGCCGGCGGCACGGCCACGCCGGTGCCGGACTGCGTGGTGGAGATCTGGCACTGCGATGCGGGAGGGGAGTACTCGGGCTTCGAGAGCTCGAGTGCCGGTCCGGGCGACTCCCCGGGCGGGCCAGGCGGTGGGGGCCGCCCGCAGGGATCGCCGCCGGACGCGGGTGGTGCGGCGCCGCCGGCCGGCGGAGCGCCGGGGGTGGGCGGCGCCGAGGCGGTCTCGGACGGGTCGTACAGCGTGGGGGTGCCGGAGGCCACCCCCACCGGGGATGCGACATACCTGCGCGGCGCCCAGGTCGCCGGCGCCGACGGCGTGGTCCGCTTCACCACCATCTTCCCGGGGTGGTACCGCGGGCGCACGGTGCACATCCACCTCAAGGTCCACATCAACCGGGTCAACGTGCTCACCACGCAGCTCTACTTCGAGGAGGACGTGATCGCGGCCGTGTACGCAGAGGCGCCGTACGACGACCGGCCCCAGCGGGACGTGATGAACGACGCCGACGGCATCTTCGACGCCGGCGGCATGCTGGCGGCGTCCAGGACCGCCGACGGGTACCGGGCGGTCATCAACCTGGGGATCGACGCGTGATGTCGCGGGGCTCCGGGCCCGGATCGTCTACGCTGCGCGCGACGGGACGTGGCGCAGCCTGGTAGCGCACTCGCTTTGGGAGCGAGGGGTCGCCGGTTCGAATCCGGCCGTCCCGATGCATGCACGCCGGCGTGAGGCGTCTCGCACGCGCGCGGGTCACGCGGTCTGTGCTGGACAGATTGCCCACGCCCGACGTTGGTCGCGCTCCAGACGGGGCGGTAGGGTGTCCGTTCGCCGTACGCAACCTCCGATGGCGGCCCGATGCGCTTGAGTCTGGGGCAACGGTTCTGGATCTTCGCGGTGCTGTTCGCTGTCGCGACGGCGGCGGGCGTCGGTGTGTTCGTGAGTCAGCAGGTGGGCGACTACCGCCGCCACACCCGCACATTGGAACTCACGGAGTGGTTCCATGCGGCCATCGCCGCGCGCGGCGCGTTGGCGATCGAGTATCAGTCGACCCAGCACCTGGTGGGGCACCCGGTCGCCGGGTCGGACGCGTTGCGGCGTCA
>JBIQJW010000034.1:15384-16728 GCA_044507145.1 Actinomycetota bacterium | reverse complement strand
GACGCGGTGGCCAGCGGCCGCCGGTCGCCGCGCTGCGACGCGTGCGGGCGGCCGGGCTCGGGTGCGCTCTCGCGGGCGGTCAGCGCCCGCAGTTCATCCAGGCCGTCCCTGTCGGACTGCCCACCACCGCGTGCGCGGAAACGCCGGTATCCCTTGTCGGAGCGGGCCATCGGCGGGCAATGGTAGCGTCAGCGACCCGGAACGCCGAGCGTGCCGCATGAGCGTTCGGTGAGCCCGGTGTTACGACGAGGAGGCGGCGTGCTGAGCGTGGTGGGCACTCCGATCGGCAACCTCGATGACCTGTCGCCCCGCGCGGCGGCCGCGCTGCGCGATGCCGACCTGGTCGCCTGCGAGGACACGAGGCGCACCGCCGTGCTGCTGCGCCACGCCGGAAGCGACACGCCCATGCTCGCGCTGCACGCGCACAACGAGGCCGCGCGGACGGCCGAACTGTGCGAGCGGATGCGGGCGGGGCAGCGGGTGGCGCTGGTGAGCGACGCCGGCATGCCGTTGGTGAGCGACCCCGGCGCGCGCCTGGTGCGCGCGGCCGCCGAGGCCGGAATCGACATCGACGTGGTGCCCGGGCCCAGCGCCGTCACGGCAGCCCTCGCGCTCGCCGGTCTGGGGGAGGGCTCGGGCTTCGTCTTCCTCGGGTTTCTGCCGCGCCGCGCCGGCGAACGCGCCGCGCTGATGGAGCGTCTGTCGGGGCTGGCGGACCCCGCGGTGGCCTACGAGAGCCCGCAGCGGCTCGCGGCGTCCCTGGCCGCGCTGGCGGAGGCGTATCCGCAGCGGGCCGTGGCGGTGTGCCGTGAACTCACCAAACGCCACCAGGAGGTCGTGCGCGGCACCGCGGCGCAGGTCGCGGCATCGATCACCGAGGCCCCCAGGGGGGAGGTCACGCTGGTGATCGGGCCGGACACCGAGGTGTCCGCCGACGATGCGGCCCTCGCGGCCGGTATCGGTCTGCTGCTGGATGCGGGCATCGGTGCCGGCCGGGCGGCAGAGGTGGCCGCGGCCTTCGGAGTCGCGCCGCGCAACCGCGCCTACCGCACGGCGCTCTCGCTGATCGAGGCGAGGCGCGCGGCCAGGTAGGCGACGCGCGGGGGCGACCCGCCGCCGGCCGCCACCTTCGCCACCCGCGTCCAATCGCCCCGCACCAGGGCGCGTGCCAGCGTCTCCTCGGTGGGCGCGGCGAGGACCCGCCGGCCGGCGACGACCACCGGGGTGGCCCACCGAAGCTGCATCGCCCAGTCCGGGTCCAGGCGCCCGCCCGCCCCCGAGACGGCCAGGCGCGTGGTGAGGTCCAGGCCGTTATCGTCGGTGCCGACCGGGTGGCGGCGAACG
>JBIQJW010000034.1:0-15374 GCA_044507145.1 Actinomycetota bacterium | reverse complement strand
GCCCCCGAGACCGTGAGGCGCGTGGTGAGGTCCACGCCGCAACCGGCGATGGTGCCCTGCGCCCGCAGCGACCGGGCCGTGGCGTCCTCGGCGTCCACCAGCGCCAGGCCCAGGGCGGCCGCCGCCGCCGGGGCGTCGGGCCCGTCGACCTCCAGGTCGATGTCGGCCGGCCGGTGCGCGGCGCCCTGCAGCGCGCGCGCCGCACCGCCGGTGAGCAGCCACACCACGCCCGCGCGATCCAGGCGGTCGGCCACCGCGAGCAGGGCGGCCAGCGTGCGGGGCGGCAGCGGCATGGCCGAGAGCCTAAACTCCGCCACCGTGCCGAACGACACCTTCTACCTCACCACGCCGATCTACTACGTGAACGCCCAGCCGCATATCGGCCACGCGTACACGACGATCATGGCCGACGTCATCGCCCGCCACCACCGCCAGCGCGGCGAGGACGTCTTCTTCCTCACCGGGACCGACGAGCACGGCGCCAAGGTGGCCGAGTCGGCCGCCGCGGCGGGCCGCTCGCCGCGCGAACACGCCGATGCGCTGTCGGGACGCTTCCGCGCACTGGGCGAGGTGCTGGACAGCACGCACGACTTCTTCATCCGCACCACCGACGAGCAGCACGGTGAGCAGGTGCAGCGGATCCTCTCGGGCCTGCACGACTCGGGCGACATCTACCGCGACAGCTACGGCGGGTGGTACTGCACGGCGTGCGAGGCGTTCTACGGCGAGGATGACCTGGCCGAGGGGCGGCGCTGCCCCATCCACGGCACCCCCGTCGCGTGGCAGGAGGAGGAGAACTGGTTCTTCCGCCTGTCGGCATACCGCGACCGCCTGCTGGCGCACTTCGACGCGAACCCCGAATGGGTGCTGCCGGCGGCCCGCCGCAACGAGGCGCGCGCGATGATCGAGGGCGGCCTCGAGGACCTTTCGATCTCGCGGGCCCAGCTCGAGTGGGGCGTGCCGGTGCCGTGGGACCCGTCGCAGACGATCTACGTGTGGATCGACGCGCTGCTGAACTACCGCACGGCCCTGGCCTACGGCCGCCCCGGTGAGGACCTGACCGGGCGCTTCTGGCCGCCGGACCTCCAGCTGCTGGCCAAGGACATCCTGAAGTTCCACGCCGTCATCTGGCCGGCGCTTCTCATGGCCACCGGTCTCGAGCTCCCGCGCCGTCTGATGATCCACGGCTACCTGCTCAAGGGCGGGGAGAAGATGAGCAAGACCGTGGGAAATGTGGTCGACCCGTTCCCGTTCATCGAGCGCTACGGAATCGACGCGCTGCGCCACTACCTGGTGCGCGAGGTGCGCTTCGGCGAGGACGGCACGTTCACCGCCGAGGGCTTCGACGCCCGCTACTCGGGTGAGCTGGCGAACGAGCTCGGCAACCTCCTCAACCGCACCGTCAACATGATCGGGCGATACCGCGACGGCGTGGTGCCCGCCGACCCGGGCGGCGACGCCGACCTGGCGCAGCAGGTGGACGCGGCCATCGCCGAGGTCCGGGAGCGCATGGACCAGGTGGACCTGACGCGCGCCTCCGAGGCGGCCTGGGCGCTGGTGCGGCGGCTCAACCGGCTGGTGGAGGAGCGGGCGCCCTGGGCGCTGGCCAAGGATCCCGACCGCGCCGCCGAGCTGGACCAGACGCTGTGGAGCCTGGCCGAGGGGCTGCGCGCGGTCGCCATCCTGGTGTGGCCGATGATGCCGGGCTCGATGGAGCGGCTCCTGGGTGCGCTGGGGCAGGACCCCGCGCGCGTGAGCCTGGAGGATGCGCGCTGGGGGGCCGGCCTGGCCGGGGCCACCACCGCCCCCATCCCGCCGCTGTTCCCCCGCGTCGAACCGGAGGACGTCGGATAGTCGACAGCCACGCCCACCTCGAATCATGTGACGCCGAGCCGGCGGCGCTGGTGGCCGAGGCGGCCGAGGCGGGCGTCGACCGCATCGTCACCATCGGGATGGGGCGGGCGTCGGCCGAGCGTGCCGTCGCGCTCACCGAGGCGCACGACGCCGTGTACGCCGCGGTCGGCGTGCACCCGCACGACGCCGACGGGTACACCGATGCCGATCCCGTGTGGATGCGCGAGTTGGCGGCGCACCCGAAGGTGGTGGCCATCGGCGAGTGTGGCCTGGACCACCACTACGACCACTCCGCGCCGGCGGCCCAGCGCCGGGCGTTTTCCGGGCAGATCGCGGTGGCGCGCGAGGTGGGGCTGCCGCTGGTGATCCACACGCGCGACGCCGCCGAGGAGACCCTGGAGATGCTCGGGGCGCAGGCCGCCGGCCACCCGGTCATCCTCCACTGCTTCAGCCTTCCGGAGCACCTGGACGAGGTGGTGGAGCGCGGCTACATGCTCAGCTTCGCGGGGCCGGTCACCTTCGCCCGGTCCCACGACCTCCAGCGGGCCGCGGCGGCCGCTCCGCTGGAGCGGCTGCTGGTGGAGACCGACAGCCCGTACCTCGCGCCGGTTCCGCGTCGCGGGCGTCCCAACCGCCCGGCAAACGTCGCCCACACGCTGCGCTTCATCGCCGGGCTGCGCGACATGCCCGTGGCCGACCTGGACGCCGCCACGTCGGAGAACGCGGCGCGCATCTTCGGCTGGTGAGCACGCCGGAGCCCGCCCGGCGGGTGGGCGTGATGCGGCTCCTCGAGGCCCACGGGCTGCGGCCCGACACCGACCTGGGGCAGCACTTCCTGCTGGACGAGAACCTGGTGGACGTGTCGCTGCGGCGCGCCTCGGTCGGCGCCGGCGACGTGGCCCTGGAGGTGGGTCCCGGTCCGGGGGTCCTCACGGCGGCGCTCGCCCGGACCGCGCGCCACGTCCACGCACTGGAGATCGACCGCCGCCTGGAGCCGGTGCTCATGGATGCGCTGGGCGGTGCCGCGAACGTCACGGTCCACTGGGGCGATGCGCTGCGCATGGACCTGTCCGCGCTGGACCCCGTGCCGACGGTGGTGGTGGCCAACCTGCCGTACTCGATCGCCACCCCGTTCATGGTCGAGAGCATGTGGCGCCTGCCCCGCGTGGAGCGCTGGTGTGTGATGACCCAGGCCGAGGTGGCCGACCGCTGGCTGGCCGCGCCGGGAGGTCGTCTGTACGGGGCGCCCACGGTGCTGATGGCGCTGGCCGCCGAATCGACCTTCCGCCGTGCGGTGGGGCGGGAGGTGTTCGTGCCCCGCCCGCGCGTCGACTCTGCGCTGGTCGCATTCCGGCGCACCGGGTCGGGGCCGTCCGCGCCGCTGCGCGAGATGGTGCGGGCCGCTTTCGCCGCACGCCGCAAGACCCTGGTGAACACGCTGGGCGCCGCCGGATTCGATCGCTCGCTGGTGCGTGAGGCCCTGGTGGCCGGCGGCCACGACCCGGCGGCCCGGGCCGAGACGCTCGCCCCCGCCGCCTACGTGGCACTGGCCGCGGCCTTGCACGGCGGGGAGGAGGGGCACGCCGGTGGATGAGGTGCTCGTGTCCGCTCCGGCGAAGCTGAACCTGCGCCTGGTGGTGGGGCCGGTGCGACCGGACGGCTACCACCCGCTGCGCACGCTGATGGTCGCGCTGGACGGCCTGTGCGACGACGTGGTGGTGCGCCGCGCCGGCGCCCGCTCGGTGGCATGCCCGGGCGTGGCCGAGCGCGACAACCTCGCCTGGCGCGCCCTGGAGGCACTGGAGGGCGCCGTGGGCCGGCCCCTGCCGGTGCACGTCGAGATCACCAAACGCATCCCCGCGCAGGCCGGGTTGGGCGGCGGCTCGTCCGACGCCGCGGCGACGCTGGTGGGCGTCGACCGGCTGTACGGGCTCGGCCTGGGGCCGGATCGCCTGGAGGAGATCGCGGCCGCGGTGGGGTCCGACGTCCCGTTCTTCGTGCGCGGCGGCGTGCGATGGGCCGGCGGCCGCGGCGAGGTGCTCGCCGCCGCCGACCCGGTGGCGTTCGCGGCCGTCCTGGTGAAGCCGCCCGTGGGCCTGCCCACCGGCGCGGTCTACCACACCTTCGACCGGCTCGGCGTGCCGCCGCCCGACGACGGGGCCACGCGGGCGCCGTCGATGCCCCGCCTGGCGGCATGGGTGCGCAACGACCTGTGGCCGGCGGCCCTGGCGCTTGCCCCGGCCCTGGGGGCGCCCGCCCGGGCGCTCGCCGGCGCCGGCGCCCGGCGCGTGCTGCTGTGCGGCAGCGGCTCGTGCCTCGCCGGCCTCTGCGACGACGCCGCCCACGCCCGGGCGGTGGCCGAGCGGCTGCCGCCGGCGGTGCGGCCGCTCGCGGTGGTGGAGCCCGTCCGGGCCTGAACCCCCGCCGCCTTCACACCGCGGATGCCGGGTCTTCACCGGCGCCGGCGGGGGCGGCGCTACACTCGGCTCAGTGAACGAGCCGATCATCATCGAGGCGAATCCGCCCGGTTTGCGCGAGCGCCTGAGTCGCACCCTGCGGGGGCGCCGGCTGATGCTGGCCGCCCTGCTGGCGCTGGTGGAGGTGGTCGCCGTCATCATCTGGCGCCCCGGCATGCTGCTCGCCTCGCTCGTGGCGCTCGCGGTGCTGGTGGGAGCCGTATGGGCGGGCACCCGTCTGCGTCCCGGCGTGCTGCGCGACATCGCCTGGATCGTCGCGATCGCCCAGGCCATCGTGGTGGTGGTCCCGATGCTGGTGGGCTTCTCCGTGATGATGGCGCTCGTGGTCGGGCTGGCCCTCATCGCCGCCCTGGTGCTCGCCGCCTTCCGGCTGCGGGTCTGACGGGAGGCGCGGTGGACGCTCCCCCCGTCCCGCTCGCGGCGATCCAGCAGCAGGTCGCCGGCGTGCCGGCCCACCTCCAGCAGATCAACTGGACTCCCAGCCGCTCGCCGCGGGTGCCCCTGGTCGCCGTGCTGGACACCGGTGTGGACCCCACCGCCCCGGGGTTGGCCCGCGTGGTGGACACCGCGATGGCGCGTTCCTTCGTGCCCGGCACCTCGCCCCTGCAGGACCCCGAGGGGCACGGGACCCATGTCGCGGGGATCGTGGCCTCCGTCGCCGGTGGCGCCGGGCGGCCCGGAGTCCGGATCCTCCCCATCACGATCGCCGGCGCCGACGGCGACACGTCCACGGGTGCGCTGGTGCGCGGCATCCGGTACGCCATCGCGCGCAAGGCCCAGGTCATCAACATCTCCTTCGGTGGGACCGGGTTCTCGCGCGTGGAGCAGAACGCCATCGACGCGGCGTCGCGATCCGGCGCGCTGGTGGTGGTCGCGGTCGGCAACTCCGGCGAGCGCGGTGGGGAGCCCGAGTACCCGGGGGCCTACCGCCAGGTGCTCGCCGTCGGCGCGGTGGGCTCCGGCGGGCGCGCACTGTCGCTGTCGGCGCGTGGGCCGCAGGTGGCGGTGGTGGCACCCGGCGAGAATGTGATCGCGCCCACCGGCGAGGCGGCCGGGGGCCAGGACGAGGCCCGCACCGGCACATCCATGGCGGCGGCGGTGGTGAGCGGCGCGGCGGTCCGCATCTGGCAGCGCCGGCCCGGCCTGTCGCCCTGGCAGGTGCGTGCCCTGCTGGAGAACACGGCCCGTGATGTCCCGCCGGCGGGACCGGACGCCGCCACCGGCCTGGGGCTGATCGACCTGCGCAAGGCGCTCGCCGCGGGTGCCCCTCCGCCGGATGACGCCGAACCCAACGACGACACGGTGCTGGCGCGTCGCACGCCGGCGCTGCTGACCGACGGTGGCCGCACGACGGCCAGCGTGCGCGGGCGCACCGGGTCGTGGGCGGATCCGCGCGACGGGCATCGGGTGTGGCTGTCCAAGGGCGACCGGCTCACCGCCACGCTCAGCGGTCCCGCGAAGGCCGATCTCGATCTGGTGCTCTGGCGGCCGCGCACGCCGGCCGGCGACCGCGGCAAGATCACGTTCGCGCGCAGGTGGATCGCCGCCGCGTCGCTGGGCCCGACCTCCCGGGAGGTGCTCACCTACCTGGCTCCGAGCACCGGGGAGTACACGGTCGAGGTGCAGGGCGGCCGGCTTCCGGCGCGCTACACGCTGCGCGCCGAACGCACGGCAAGGTAACGCCGATGTTGCGGCCGCTGGCGCTCACGCCGTCCAGGGCCGAGAATGGCGCGGTGCCCCGACGTCCTCGAACACGCCTCGCCACCCGGTGCCCCCTCGAGGCGCCGGCACCGGTGACCCGATGAGCCGTGCCGCGGAGGTCGAACCGGACCTCACCGACCCGGAGCTCTACATCAACCGCGAGCTGTCGTGGCTCGAGTTCAACTGGCGCGTGCTGGCGCTGGCGCGCAACCCCGAGATCCCGCTGCTGGAGCGATGCAAGTTCCTGGCGATCTTCGCCAGCAACCTCGACGAGTTCTACATGGTGCGGGTGGCGACGGTGCAGGATGCGCTGGAGGCCGGACGCCTCCCGTCCACGCCCGACCGCCTTCCGCGCGAGGTGGTGCTCGACCGCGTCTCAGAGCGCGTGCGCGAGCTCATGGCCGAGCTGTCGGCGATCTTCCGTGACGACGTCCAGCCGGCGCTGGAGGCGGCGGGGATCGCGATCGCACCCATCGGCGACCTCACCCCGGTGGAGCGCGCCGATGTGGACGCCGCGTTCGATCGGGAGGTCTACCCGGCGCTGACCCCGCTGGCGGTCGGACCCGGTCTCCCGTTCCCGTACATCTCGGGGCTGTCGCTGAACCTCGGACTGCGCGTCCGCGACCCCTCCACGGGGGAGACGCGCTTCGCCCGCGTGAAGGTGCCGCCACGGCTCCCGCGGCTGCTCCCAGCCGGGGAACGCCTGGTGCCGCTGGAGCAGGTGATCGAACACCACATCGCCCGGCTCTTCCCGGGGATGGAGATCGTCGACACGGCCCAGTTCCGCGTTACCCGCGACGCCGACTTCTCGATCTCTGACGAGTCGGACGACCTGCTGGGTGCCGTGGAGGCCCAGTTGCGCCGGCGCCGATTCGGCCACGTGGTACGGCTGGAGGTGGAGGAGGGGGCCTCCGAGGACCTGATCTCGGAGCTGATGGAGGCGTTGGAGGTGGGCCCGCGCGAGACGTTCCGCGTGCCGCCGCCCATCGACGCCACCGGGCTGTACCAGCTCGCGTCGCTCGATCGCCCGGAACTGCGCGACCGGCCCTGGGAGCCTCGCACCCCGCTGCGCCTGCGCGGAGAGGAGGGGGAGCCGGCCGACATCTTCGCGGTCATCCGGGCCGGCGACCTGTTCGTCCACCACCCCTACGACGACTTCGACTCCACCGTGGAGCGCTTCGTCGAGCAGGCCGTTGAGGACCCCAACGTCCTGGCGATCAAGCAGACCGTGTACCGCACCAGCGGCGACTCGCCGATCGTCCCGGCGCTGATGCGCGCCGCCGAGGAGGGGAAGCAGACGGTCTGCCTGGTGGAGGTGCAGGCCCGGTTCGACGAGGAGCGCAACATCCAGTGGGCGCGGGCGCTAGAGCGGGCCGGCGTGCACGTGGTCTACGGTCTCACCGGGCTGAAGACCCACGCCAAGCTGGCGATGGTTGTGCGCCGCGAGGGCGACCGCGTGCGCCGCTACGTCCACATCGGCACCGGTAACTACAACCCCTCGACGGCCCGCTTCTACACCGATATGGGCGTCTTCACGTGCCGCGAGGACCTCACCGAAGACGTGGCGGACCTGTTCAACCACCTCACCGGTTTCGGCCGGCCGCCGGAGTACCGTGCGGCCCTCGTCGCGCCGGTGCACCTGCGCGACGGGATCATCGCCGAGATCGAACGGGTCGCTGCCGGTCACGGTCCCGACACGCCCGGCCGGGTGATCCTGAAGATGAACTCGCTGATCGACGGCCCCGTGATCGAGGCGATCTACCGGGCGTCGCAGGCCGGGGTGCAGGTGGACCTGATCGTGCGGGGCATCGCGGGCCTGCGTCCGGGCGTGCCGGGCGTGAGCGACAACGTGCGCGTCATCTCCATCGTGGGCCGGTTCCTGGAGCACGCGCGCGTGTTCGCGTTCGCGCTGGGAGACGACACCCGCTACTTCATCGGCTCGGCCGACATGATGGCCCGGAACCTCGACAACCGCGTCGAGCTGGTAACGCCGGTGGACGATCCGGTGGGCATGCGCGAGATCCAGGCGGTCCTGGACGTCCAGCTGGCCGACACCGCGCTGGCCTGGGAACTCGGCCCGGACGGGCGCTGGACCCGTCGCTCCGCGCCGGAGGGCATGCCGCTGAACTCGCAGGAGGCGCTGATGGAACGCGCCGCGTCCGCATCGGCCGCGCGCGCGACCCCGCGCGAGCCGGAGTCGGGCGATGCCCGTCCGATAGGGTGACCGGATGAACGATCTCAACCCGTACCCGCCGCCCCCGCCGGCCGAGGCGTCGGCCGCCGACATGACGCAGGTCGTCCCGCGCCCGGCGTTCAACTCCCCCGCGGCCGACCTGAACCAGCTGCGCAACGAGGCCAAGCGGGTGGCCGAGGCCGCCCCGGCCCAGCCGGTGCACCGCGCGGTGCTGGACCGCGCCCGCACCCTGGCCGCGGAGCTGGACCACGACCTGGGACTCCCCGATTCGCCCGACGGGCTCGCCTACGCCGATCTGGCGGTCCTGCTCTCCCAGTCGAAGTAGCGCCGCGCGCCTACGCCGACCCCCCCGGCAGCGCCATGAGCAGGCGCGCCACCGCACCGTAGTCCAGATCCGGCGGCACCTGCTCGAGCAGGTCGCGGGCCGGGCCCGCGATGGCGAGGGGCGCCCCGTCCAGGTCGGCGGCGTGACCGAGGTCCTTCAGCAGGTTCCGGGCGGTGAAGCCGGGGGTGTGGTCGCCCGCCAGCACCCGCGGGAAGAGGTTCTGGAGCTGCCACGAGTCGCCGCTGGCGCGCATCACCACCTCGCGCGCGAGCGCGGGGTCGAGGCCGGCGCGTTGCCCCACGCCCAGCGCCTCGGCGGTACCGGCGGCCACCACCGCCACGATGAGGTTGTTGACCAGCTTGGCCACGAGCCCCAGTCCGGGCTCGCCGCAGTGCACGCGCCGGGCGGGATCGCCGATGGCGTCCAGCACGGGCGTCGCGGCGGCCAGCGCCTCCGGCGTGCCTCCGCACATCACGGCCAGCGTGCCGGCGTCCGCCGCGGGCGGTCCACCGCTGAGCGGGCAGTCGAGGTACGCGACACCGCGCTCCGCGCACGTGGTGGCGAGTTCACGGGCGACGGCGGGGGCGATGGTGCTGGTCTCGATGATCAGCGCCGGCGGCGTGTCGGCGGCGAGCATGGCCGTGACCACCTCGCGGACGTCGTCCGAGTCGGTCACGCACGATACGGCGGCGTCGGCGCCGTCCACGGCGTCGGCCACCGAGGCCGCGGGTTCCGCCGGGAGGTCGCGCAGGCGTTCCACCGAGCGCGCATACACGCGCACCGTGTGCCCCGCCGCGGCCAGGTTCCGCACCATGCCGGCGCCCATCAGGCCCGGTCCCACGAATCCGATGTTCATGGCGCCACTCTACGGGCGCGAAGGTGTGAGGGCCGCCCGGCGCTCGACCCCGCATCGCGGGGGAGCGGCACCTGTCGGGCTCGCACGGTGTGCCCCACCGTGGGGTTCGAGCCCCGTAAATCGCTGTGCCGCGATCGGTTGACGACCCTCACCTGTGAATATGAACCACTCTGCGCGCATGCGCCCTCCCCAAAGGGGGGGTTTCTGCCCACGTGCGGTCGCTCCGACGGCGGCGTGTTCACGCCCGGGGGCGGGGTTTCGGGCGCGTGGGGCGAACACGTGGGAACGTGGAGCGAATGAACCCCCGTGATCAGACGAAGATCCAGGCCGCGCCGGCCCGCGCGGCGGTGCCCGAGCGCCCGGGATTGACGCGACGGATCGCGCTGTTTCCGGTCACCGCCGTGCGCTGGGTCGGCGGCGTCATCGCGGGGACCACCCGCCATTCGATCCGCGACGACATCACCGGGGTGGCCAGCCAGTTCGCCTACAACGCGTTCCTGGCGACGGTGCCGTTCCTGTTCGTGATCGTGTCGATCATCGGTCTGGTGGCCGAGCCCGATACGTTCGACAGCTTCCTGGCGCCGGACGCCGACAATGCCATCCCGCCGGAGCTGCGCGACATCCTGCGGACCGCCCTGGCCCAGGCGACGGCCAACACCGGCCAGGCGGCCGCCTTCCTGGCCCTGGGTCTGATCGGTGCCGTGTATGTGTCAGCGAACGTCATGGGCGCGCTGGTGGGCGGTCTGGACCGCGCGCGCGGCGTGCCGCACCGGCGGTGGGTGCGCGGCAAGCTGGTGGCCGCCGCGCTGGCGTTGGGCACCAGCCTGCTGGTGGTCGCCACCACCCTCGCGCTGATCGGTGGGAGCCGCATGGTGGACGCCGTGGCGCGTCAGGCGTTCGGCAAGGGCGCCCCCAACGTCGCCTCGGACCTGCTGTATCTGCTGGGGGCCGCGAGCCTGTTGGTGTTCACCGTGGTGACGTTCCACATCGGGCCGAACGCCCCGCGCCGGCGGTTCATCGCCGACGTCCCCGGGGCCGTCGTGGCGGTGGTCCTGTGGCTGGGGGCGTCGCGGCTGTTCGCGCTGTACGTCGAGAACTTCGATTCGTACAAGACGATCTACGGCGCGCTGGCCGGTGCCGCCATCTACCTCATCTTCCTGTTCCTGACGTGCTGCGCCCTGCTGATCGGCGCGGAGGTGAACGAGCAGATGGCCCGCATGCGTTACCGGCGGCGCGAGGAGATCGCGCTGGAGCGCCGGCGCGAGCAGGCCGCGCTGCAGATCGCGGCGAACGAACCCGACGGGCGGGTGGGTGTGGATCCGCCGACCCGCGTCGTGGAGTTGCCGCGACCGGCGCCCGTCGATCCCCGCCTCGACCCGCCCACCCAGCACCTGGATCCGCCCGCCGGAGCGTCGGATCCCCCCACCCAGACGCTGGAACCCCCCACCGAGATCCGCCGGCGCCGGGGCGGACCGTAGGGCCTACCGTCCGCCGTGGCGGACGATGATCCTCCGGGCGCGCGTCGCATATCCGCCGCCGAACAGCACGGTGTGGACCAGCAGCGGGTGGAGTTGGTGAAGCGGGCGGCGCTCGGCCTCGCCGGGCGCCGGCGGCCACGCCTCGTCGTAGGCCGCGCGCACGCGCGGGCCGAACCCGCCGAACAGCTCCATCATCGCCAGGTCCATCTCCCGGTGGCCGCCGTACGAGGCCGGATCCACCAGCACAGGGTCGCCGGCCGGGCCGGTGGTCGCGTTGCCGGACCACAGGTCGCCGTGCAGTCGCGCCGGCGGCTCGTCGGGGCCGAGCAGGTCGGGCAGGCGCGCACACAGGCGCTCGGCCGCGGGCACGATCTCGTGGTCCAGGAGACCGCCGTCGACGGCGGCACGCACGAGCGGCGTGATACGGCGCTCGCCGTAGAAGCGGGCCCACGTGGGCGTCGGGCGGTTCGACTGCGCGATCGTGGCGATGAAGCCGTCCTCGTCCGCGCCGAAGCACGGGGCGCCGGCGCGGTGCAGGGCCGCGAGGCCGGCGCCCAAGCGCTCGTCGTGGTCGGCCGCCGGGATCCCGGGCTCGATCCATTCCAGCGCCAGTCCGTCGTCGCCGGCCCACACCACCGCCGGCACCCGCAGGGCGCCGGCCTGCGCCAGCCACGCGAGCGCCCGGGCCTCGGCGTGGAACATCCCCGCCGGCGCGTGGGGGTGGTGCTTGATGAACAGCACTCCTGCGTCGGCGGTCTCGACGCGCAGAGCCCGGTTGATATCGCCGCCTGCCACCGGGGTGGCCCGAAGCGCGCGGGTGCCGGCGGCCTGTGCGGCCGCGTGGGCCATCGGCGGGATCACGCCGAGACGGCGCTCCCGTCTTGGATCCGGGCCAGCAGCCCCTCGCAGGCCGCCTCCACCATGTCGAAGACCAGGGCGAACCCCTCGGGGCCGCCGTAGTACGGGTCGGGCACTGCGCCGTCGTCGCCCTCGGCCAGCGCGGGATCGAACTCGCGCAGCAGGCGCACCTTGGCCCGTGCGGCCTCGTGGGGGGCCAGCGCCACCAGCGCGGCGCGGTTGTCGTGGTCCATCGCCAGGATCAGGTCGAGCCGGTCGAAGTCGGTCACCTCGAACTGCCGGGCCACGCCGCCCATCTCCACCCCGCGCCGTTGCGCCTCCTCGCGCGAGCGCGGATCGGGGCCGTGGCCGGCATGCCACGATCCGGTTCCCGCGCTCTCGACGGTGATGCGGTCCTCGAGGCCGTCACGCCGGATGAGATGGCGCATCACCGCCTCCGCGGTGGGGGAGCGGCAGATGTTGCCCAGGCAGACGAAGGAGATGTTCATGGCGCCACCGTACCGGGCCACCGCGGACCCGGCCCCCGGCGGGCGCCCGGCGCCCGGCCCGGCACGGTGGCTATGGTCGGTCGATGCCCGAGGGCCACATCAGCCACCGCAACGCCCGCCTTCTCACATCCACGATGGTGGGTCATGAGATCACGCACGCGGAGGCGCCGGCCGCGCGGATCGCGGGGCAGCGTCTGGATGTGCGCCTGCCGGGCGAGCGCATCGCGGCCGCGGAGGCCGTGGGGAAGCACCACCTCCTGCGTATGGACAGCGGGCGGGTGCTGCACTCGCATCTGATGATGAGCGGAATCTGGCGCGTCCGGCATCGTGGTGAACCCATCTCACGCGCCGGGCTGTACCTGCTCATCCACGCGGGACGGCACTTCGCCGCGCTGTACCGCTGCCCCACCGTCCGGCTTTTCGAGCCCGGCGAGCCGCTGCCGCCGGGACTCACCAGCACCGGCCCGGACCTCCTGGACCCGTCGGTCGAGCCCGGCGCCGCGACCGCGGCGGCGTTGGCGGTGGCCGAGGGCTCCCGAACGGTCGGGGAGGCCCTCATGGATCAGCGGGTCGTCGCCGGGATCGGAAACGTCTACAAGAGCGAGACCTGCTTCCTCGTCGGGGTCGACCCGTGGCGGCGCGTGGACACGCTCACACCCGAGGAGGCGCGGACGCTCGGCGAGATCGCCGCGACGCTGCTCGCCGCCGGGGTGCGTGATCGTGGCGCCATCCGGACGTATCGCCCGCCGTCCGGTCCCCCGTGGAGTCGTGAGCGCACGTGGGTCTACCGGAGAGCCGGGCTGCCGTGCCGCCGCTGCGGTGCGCGCGTGCGGGCCCGCGGTCAGGGTGATGCCAATCGCACCACCTACTGGTGCCCGGGCTGCCAGGGGTGATCCGCACAGAACGCCCGTGGTCCCGCGGTGCGCACGGGCGAGGGTCGCCGACCCGTGCGCACCGCCGTCACGCCGGGCGCGTCAGCGCCGCAGCGCGTCCTTGGCGTCCTCCGCCGCCTCCTTGAGCTTGTCGGAAGCGTCCTTCAGCTTCCCCTTAGCCCGATCCTTGCGGCCCTCGTCGCGCAGGTCGTCGTCGCCGGTCAGCGCGCCGGTCGCTTCCTTCGCGCGACCCTTCATCTCGTCGGTCTTCCCGGTGTCGCCCATCACGGGGCCCCTTCCATGTCGGGTGCGGACGCCCTGAAGGTTCCCGGCCGGTGGCACGGGTAAACCGCGCCGCTCAGCCCCGCAGGGAGAGGCCTCGCAGGTCCGCATCGAATCCCGCGTCCCGCATCGCCGGTGCGAGGTCTGAATCGGTCGCCGGGCGGCCGTCCACACGTTCCACCGCACGGCGCCGTCCACGTTCGGAGCGCAGGTGCGCCACCAGGGCCGCCAGCGCCGGCTCGGTCCAGCGGGCCTCGGGGGCGGCGAAGGTCAGGAGCCCGCGACCTCCGCGCTCCACGTAGATCGCCGGGGCGCCGTCCAGCAGCACCACGTGCGCGCCGAAGACGCGGGCCGGAGTCCGCCCGCCGACCGTCGCGGGCCACGGGATCGCGGCGCCGTAGGGCTGGGCGGGATCCGCGGCGCCCAAGACGAGGGCCCCGGGGACATCCCCGGTGGGCTCGGCATGTTCACGCAGGCGCTCCACGGCCCCCGGCACCGCGAACTGTGCACCGCCCAGACCGGCGATGAAGTACCCGCGCTGGCAGACGCCGATGGTCTCGAGGTCTCGCAGCGCCGGGTAGAGCGCGGCGAACCCGCCGGTGGTCCCCTCCGCCAGCACCGCGGGACGGGTGAGCACCCCATGGCGCTCCATCAGCAGTTCGGCGACCGCCCGGGCGCGTTCCGCCGGCGCCGGTGCGTCGGCGAAAAGGCGCGCCGTGAGCGACCATCGGCCCGCGACCGCCGAGGGCGCGGCGCGGCCGGCACCCCGCCGCCGTCGTCCGGGCGCAGCGCCGCGCAGCGCCGGCAGGCGGCGCGGCGCGCGTAGGGGCAGCCACATGTCGTTGGTCACCTCGCCCGCCCACACCAGCGACCACAGCGCGGCGAACACCTCCTCGCGCGGCGCCTCGGTGGCGCCGATCAGGTCCTCCCAGAAGCCCGCGCCACCGGCCAGCGCGGCGCGGACGGCATCCGCGGCCGGGTCCTGAGGCGGCGGGTCGGCCGGGGGCGGCCCCAGGAGGGACGCGTCTTCACGGAAGTGGAGGGTCACCCGCCCGCCGCCGGCGCCACCCGAGCCCGCGCCGATCCAGACGATCTCACCGCGGGCCGCGAGTTCGTCCAGCAGCGCCGGGCCGTACCCCTCGACCCGGCGGGGCAGCACCTCCTGCTCCCACTGGGCCGCGGGCAGCGCGAGGCCGGTGAGCGGCACCAGAGCACGCCGCAATGCTTCGACACCGCGCGTGCCGCCGGCGCGGTCGATGCCGTGCCACTGCGGCAGGAAACGTCCGAGCACCTCGGGCTCGGCGGGTGCGATCTGACGCCGCGCCGCCGCCAGGCTGGCCTGACGCAGCCGTCGCAGCACCTCGGCGTCGCACCACTCGCGCCCGCTGCCTCCGGGACGGATGGCGCCGCGCACCAGCGCGCCGTCGCGCTCCAGGGCGGCCAGGATGTCGCGTGCCTCACCAGGGGTCAGACCGAATCGCCCGGCCATGTCGGACGTGTGGAAGGGCCCGTGCGTGCGCGCGAAGCGCATGGCCAGGGTGCGCATGGCGTCCTCGACGGGTTCGAGGAAGGCCTCGGGCAGCCCGGAGGGCGGCATCGCGCCCAGCGCATCGCGGTAGCGGCCGGCGTCCTCGGCGGCGATCAGCCGCTCCTCGCCTCCGATGCGTACGCGGCACGCGCGCCGCTCGGCGGTGAGCCGGTCGATCAGGCCGGTCGCGTCGCCGGGCTCGCGCAGACGGGCCGGGATCTCGTGCGGGGCGAGGTCGCCGATCCGGCGCAGCAGGTCGTGGAGGCCGTCGCCGCCGCGGGCACGGGCGCGCTCCGAGATGCCCTGCAGGTCCTCCTCCAACGTGGCCAGGGCATCCGCGTCGATGAGCTCGCGCAGCTCATCGTGCCCCAGCAGGTCGCGCAGCAGATCCCGGTCGAGGGCCAGGGCGTGGGCCCGGCGCTCGCCCACCGGGGTGTCGTCCTCGTACATGAACGACGCCA
>JBIQJW010000259.1:0-2491 GCA_044507145.1 Actinomycetota bacterium | reverse complement strand
CTTGCTTGCGTTTCGCACGCACCCCACCCGGGACGACCGTGGTCACGGCCGGCGGTGGTCCGGGCCGCTCGGCAGATCGGCCCTTGGCGGGTCGCTGTCGCTCCCGCCTCGGGCCTCACTGTGGCGGGCGTGGCGTCGCTTCGGGGCGTTTCTTTCGCGCCCCTTCCGGGGCGTTCTTGGGTCTTGGGGTTCTCCCGAGAAGAAAATTCCCTCGTTGGGGCTGTGGGGATGTGGGCAGGCCCGTCAGGGGCTGTCCAACGGTTGGGCGTCAGCCCGTAGGGCTGTCCCCGGCCGGTCATCTCCACAGCCTCATACCCGCACCGCGTGGCGGTGGGCTGGTGGCCTGGGGGACGCGGTCCGGTGGTCGCGATGGCCGGTGGGTGGTGTCGCTGCGCTCGGCCTTCGGCCTCCATCCGGTGGCGTTCTTGCGTGGTCAGGGGTGGCTCGTCTCGGGAAGGGTGGGGCGGTAGGTGCCCACGCACCAGAGGTTTCCCTCCGGGTCTCTCACCACGTAGTCGCGTGAGCCGTAGTCGGTGTCCGCCACCACTCGGACCACTTCGGTTCCCGGCGTTGCGGTCGCTCGGGCGAACTCCTCGTCCACGCGCTCGGGTGTTGTGACCAGGTAGACGCAGCCGGCGCCGGCGGGCCAGTCGATGCCCGATCCGTGGGGATCTCCCGCGGTCCCCACCATCACGATGCCGTCGCCGATCCGCAGCTCGGCGTGCTCCACGCGGTCGCCCTCTCCCGGCACCAGCGTCAGCACCTGCGCGTCGAAGGCCCGGCCCAGCCAGTCGATCGCCGCTCGGGCGTCGTGATACTTCAGCCCCGGATACACGCTCTGTGTGTTGCCCGCCATGACGTCCTCCCGAATGCTCGCCGTCTGTGGGCAATCTCAACCGGACGGCGGGCTCTCGTCGTGAAGGAATGTGACCTGGGCGCCTTGTGCGATGCCGGCGCTCCCCTCCTCGATTCGGCGGGCGCGCAGTCGGGTGGGCGAGAGGCCCGAGAAGCGCCGCACCTCGCGGCTCAGGTGCGACTGGTCCGCGTAGCCGCATGCCGCCGCCAGCCGTGCCAGGTCTCCGGGCTCACCCGCGTCGAGCAGCGTCACCGCCCGGCGGAAACGCAACATCTGCGCGTACAGCTTCGGCGTCACGCCCACCTCGTCGCGAAAGCGCACCGCCAGATACCGGGCGCTCCATCCGGTCTCGCGTATCAGTTCGGAGATGGGCACCCGTCCGTCACAGGCGTCCAGGACGCCCCAGGCCCACAGCACCTGCCGCCGGGGCGAGGGGCCCCGGGCGAACCGCGTGAGGAGGAAGCCCTCGACCACCGCGATGCGCGAGGCCCAGTCGGCGGCGTCGTTCACCCGCTCCTCCAGCATGTCGCCGTCGCGGCCCAGGGCGTCGCGCAACGGCACGTCGCGGTTCAGCACCTCATGCATCGGCACCCCCATCAGCCGCCGCGCCCCCAGGGGCGTGAGGTCGACCTGCACACCGCTCCACACGCCGTCGTGCACGGTGAGGGCGCTGCTCTCGTGGAGCCCGGCGACGAACGAGTTGAGGCGCCGCGGCGGCCGGTCGTTCCGCCCCGGCGCGTACACGTCGATGCCGGCATCGACGCCGACGATCAGGGGCACGGTCCCCGATGGCAGCTCGTGGCGCCGGACGATGGCCGGGGAACGCTCGGCGTAGGCCACCAGGCGGCGCACGTAGGGCCGGAGCGCCGGCGCCGGCGGAACCACCATGGACTCCCACGCGCCGTTGGCCGACGTGCCCGTGCTCATCATCGGCGCCTGCCGGTCCGCGGTGCGGGACGCACGCGACACCCGCGCCCCGAACCGTCAGCCGGCCAGGGCCCGCAGTGCCGCCGGCGGATACAGCGCCGCCAGGTGGGCGCCGTGGGGCCGTGGGCGCTCCATCTCCATCACCGCCAGCGTCCCCTTGCGGAAGGCCGCCATGCCGCCGGTCAGCTCCGCGACCAGGCTCGACATGTCCGGCTGGTGGCCGCACAGCAGCACCGTGCCGGCGTCGGGATGCTCGGTGAGCAGGTCGGCCACCGCATCCAGGTCGGCGCCCGGCGCCATGCGTGCGTCCTGCACCACGGGCAACCCCAACGCCTCCGCCACGATCGTCGCCGTCTGCACGCAGCGCACCAGCGGGCTGGACACCACCGCCTCGACGCCCAGGTTCAGGCGGGCCACCCCGCGCGCCGCGAGTTGCATCTTGGCCGTCCCGTCCGCGGTGAGCGCCCGCGGTTCATCCTGGAAGCCCGTCGCCGGCCCCGCATCCTCCGCCACGCCATGGCGCAACAGCAGCAACCTCATGGCGCCACCCTAACGCGGGCAGACCGACATGCGCTCATCAGAACGCGAAAGGGGGCCCGCAGGCCCCCTTTGCATCCAGCATCCGACCCTCAGGGGCGGAGTGACACCGTCGGCTAGTCGATCATCTCGTAGGCCGGCAGCGTCAGGAACTCCACGAAGTCGTCCGAC
>JBIQJW010000033.1:13666-16816 GCA_044507145.1 Actinomycetota bacterium | reverse complement strand
CCGGCGAGGTGTTCCAGTTGGTGAACGACCACGACCCGAAGCCCCTGCGCTACCAGTTCGAGGCCGAGCTGCCCGGACGCTTCACGTGGGAGTACCTGGAGGAGGGCCCGGACGCCTGGCGGGTGCGGATCGGCCGCACATGAGACCGCCGGCGCCGGCCGACCTCGACGACCGCCCGCTGGTGGTCGCGTGGGAGGTCACGCGGGCCTGCGCGTACCGGTGCACCCACTGCCGCGCCGACGCGCAGCCCCGCCCGGCGCCGGGCGAGCTCACCCGGGCGCAGGCGCGTGCGCTGGTGGACGATCTGGCCCGCTTTCGCCGCACCACCCTGGTGCTCACCGGCGGCGACCCGATGCTGCGGGCCGACCTGGTGGACATCGCCGCCCGGGCGGCCGGCCACGGCCTGGACGTGGCCCTGACCCCCAGCGCCACGGGGCGGGTGACCGTGGCGCGCCTGGCCGCGCTGCGCGACGCCGGCGTCGGCACCGTGGCCATCTCGCTGGACGGCGCGGATCCGTCGTCGCACGACCGCATGCGCGGGGTGGCCGGGTCACACGTCCGCAGCCTGCGCGCGCTGGAGCGCGCCCGGGATCTGGGCTTCGCGCTCCAGGTCAACTCCACGCTCACCCGCCACAACGTCCACGAGATCCCGGCGTTGGCCGCGCAGGCCGTCGCCGTCGGCGCCTCGGTGTGGAGCGCCTTTTTCCTGGTGCCCACCGGCCGCGGCCGGCGCGCGGACATGCTCGACGCCGCCGGGCACGAGCGTGCACTGCGCCAACTGGTGGCCCTGCGCGGCGAGCTTCCGCTGCGCGTGAAGGTGACGGCGGCGCCCGCGGTGCGACGGGTGGAGCAGCAGATGGCCGACGAGGGACTGGTGCCGCGCCCGCGCCCGCCGCTGCCGGTGAACGACGGGCGCGGGTTCATGTTCATCTCCCACGACGGGCGGATCTGCCCCAGCGGATTCCTGCCGTTACAGGCCGGCGATGTGCGGACCGCATCGGCCGTGGACACCTACCGCCGCGCGCCGCTGTTCCGCGCCCTGCGCGACCCGGCGCGCCTTCGCGGACGCTGCGGGAGCTGCCGCTGGCGCGAGGTCTGCGGCGGCAGCCGGGCGCGGTCATTCGCCCTGACCGGCGATCCCCATGCCGATGAGCCCACGTGCGCGCACCGGCCGACGATGGAGCCGACATGCTGAACGTCACCGCCCTGCTCGGTCGCCCCAGCGCATCGGACGACCTGCGCTACGGACACCGCGGCGGCCGTGGTGCCGCGGGCGCCCGCAACCGGCGGCCCGTGGTGGTGTGGAACTGCACCCGCCGCTGCAACCTGGCGTGCGTGCACTGCTACTCGGATTCGGATGCGCGCGCCCACCCGGAGATGAGCACGCAGGAGGGGCTGGCGCTCATCGACGACGTCGCCGCCTTCGGCGTGCCGGCGCTCCTCTTCTCCGGCGGCGAGCCGCTGATCCGGCCCGACATCTTCACGCTCATCGCGGCCGCCCGCAGCGGCGGGCTCCCGGTGACCGTGTCCAGCAACGGCACGATGATCACCGCCGACCGCGCGGAGCGGCTCGCCGCCCTGGGTGTGCGGTACGTCGGGATCAGCCTGGACGGCATCGGCGCCACCCACGACCACTTCCGCGGCCGGCGCGGCGCGTTCGACCGGGCGCTGCGCGGCATCCGGGCGCTGCGTGCGGCCGGCGTCAGGGCCGGTGTGCGCATCACGCTCTCGCCCACCGCGATCTCGCATCTTCCGGAACTGTTCCGGCTGATCGAGGACGAGGGGATCGGGCGTGTGTGCTTCTACCACCTGGTGCCCGCCGGCCGGGGGACCGGGCAGGCGCCGGTGGACCCGCGCGTGGTGCGTTCCGCCGTCACGCGCATCTTCGCGCAGGCCCAGCGCTGGCTGGACGAGGGGCGCGACATCGAGGTGCTCACCGTCGACAACTACGCCGACGGGCCGGCCCTCGCCATGTGGGCCGCCCGTCACGCGCCCGCGCGCGCGGCCGCCATCGAGCGCGCGCTCACCTGGAACGGCGGCGGGGCGAACGCCGCGGGGCGCGGCCTCGTGTCGGTGGACTGGGAGGGCCGGGTGCGCCCGGACCAGTTCTGGCCGGGGCCACCGATCGGCACGGTGCGCGACACGCCGCTGTCGCGGCTGTGGACCGACCCGCCCGCCGCCCTGCGCCGGCTGCGCGCACGCGCCGAAACCGTGGAGGGACGCTGCGAACGGTGCCGGTGGCGGGCGATGTGCGGCGCGGGCCTGGCCTCACGCGCGCTGGCCCACACGGGCAGCGACACCGCCTCCGACCCGGCCTGCCACCTCACCGCGCAGGAGATCGCCGCGCACGCATGACCGGTCGCGGGGACGGCCGCCCGGGCCGTCCCCGCGCACTCATCACGCCGAGGCGGCGGCGACCACCCCGGAGCCGCGTCGCATCATCCGCAGCACCAGCAGGGCCGCGCAGGCCGTCACGGCCAGAAGCACGAACCCCAGCAGGTAGCTGCCGGTGACCGAGTTCACCAGCGCCATCACCAGCGGCGGGAAGAAGCCGCCCAGCCCGCCGGCCGCGCCCACCACGCCCGTGACCGCACCCACGCGATCCGGGAAGTCCTGGGCCACCAGCTTGAACACGGCGCCGGTGCCCAGGCCGAACGTGCCGGCGATGGCCAGCGCGCACGCCGTCAGCGGCACCATGGACCCGTAGCCGAACGCCAGTCCCACGGCCAGCGCCGCGCTGCCGATGAACGACGTCCGCAGCACGGCGTCGACGCCGATGCGGTCGGCCAGCCATCCGCCGACGGGACGGGCGATGACCGCCACCAGGGCGAAACCGGCCGCGCGCGCGGCGGCGTCGGGCTTGTCCAGGGCGTGCTCCGATGTGAGGAGCTTGGGCAGGTAGGCGAACATCGCCACGAACCCGCCGAACACCACGAAGTAGTAGAAGGTGGGCGCCCACGCCGCCGGGCGCTCGCGGAACACGCGCAACGCGGAGAACATCCCGGCGGGGGCGGCGGTCGCCGCCGGCGCGGGCGCGTCACGCGCGAAGAGCCAGAACACCACGGCCGTCACGGCGATGAGGACGATGCCGAAGATGAACGGCGCCGAGACGCCCCACGCGTCGGCGATGCGCGGGGCGGTGAGGCCGGC
>JBIQJW010000033.1:4579-13566 GCA_044507145.1 Actinomycetota bacterium | reverse complement strand
CGGCTGAACGGCCACAGCGCGAAGAGCAGGAACGCCGCCGCCGCGTGCAACCGGAAGAGCCAGGGCGCGCTGGTGATGAGCCCCGTATCCGCGTCGAGCATGAAGATCCCGCGGAACCACGGCGACACCGTCTCGCGGTAGTCGTACCCGCCGCCGATCAGGTTGGGGCCCAGCGTGGCGATCATCCCGATGCTCATCACGATCAGCAGCAGCAGGTAGGTGACGCGATCGATGCGGGAGGTGGTGGCCCGGACCCGCGGCGACGATTCCCTGCGCACGATGAGCCACACGAAGCCGGTGATGGCGACGGCCCCGAAGATGGTTCCGGCCGTGACGGCACCCACGTGGTACATGTGCTCGCTCACCCCGAACGCCTCGGTGACCGACGCCGGGACCAGCAGGCCCACGAAGTGCCCGCCCAGGACCGCGAGCAGGCCCACGTGGAACATGAGGATGGCCGGGCGTAACTGCCGGTGCTCCAGCAACTGGGTGGAGCGGGTGCCCCACGTGAACCGGTCGCGGCGGTAGCGCCAGATGTGCCCGGCCACGAACAGCGTGATCGCGGCGTACGGCAGCACCACCCACAGCAGCACGTCGATGCGGTTCATCCCCCCACCCCCTGTGCGACGGGCCCGCAGCCGGCCCGGGGCCGGCGCCGCGGCTCGGGCATCACCTCGGGCGGCGCGAACGGTTCGAGGCCCACCGATTCGTCGGGCGGGCCCTCGCGTGCGATGCGCAGCAGCTCGGCCCGTTCGTCGGCGGTGAGCGCCGGCAGCATCAGGCACAGCGCCCGCAGGACCCCCGCGTACGGACTGCCGGCGCGCTCCAGCGCATGGCGCAGCAGTTCGATCACCGGGCGGAACTCGGCCAGCAGCTCGCCCCCGGGGGCCGGTGCGACGGCCGCGAACTCCAGCACCACCGGGAGGTGGTCCGGCAGCTCGGCGCTCTCCAGCTCGAGGCCGGCCTCGACGTAGCGCCGGCGCAGCGCCACCAGGGCCAGACCGCGCTGGCGGCGGTCGCCGTGGGTGTAGTAGGTGAGATCAAGCCCGGTGCGGCGCGCGAAGTCGAAGGTCTCCACGTACAGGCGGGCCAGATCGTCCGGGGGTTGCGCCGCCCACCACCGGGCCGCCGCCACCAGCGCGTCGCGCGCCGGTCCCGGCGCGAGCTCCCCGGCCTCCTGCACCACCTGGTCACGCACCGCGATGGCCTCGGCGTCCGGGTAGCGCAGCATCTCCGAGATGAGCGCGAAGGAGGCCATCAGCCGACCCCCGGCGCGGGAACCCCGCCCCCGGACCCACAGCCGCACGACCCGCCACCGCACCCGCCCGACGGCGCGGGCGCCGGTGCCGGCGTGGGCGCCGCCGCGGGAGGCGGCGCCGGCTCCGGCGCCAGGTGGAAGTGCTCCACCGAGGGCGCGCCGGCCCCCGCCCCCGCCGGCTCGTGGACGCCGTTCACCCCGCAGGCCCCGGGCCCGCCGGCGAAGTCGAGACCACAACTGCCCTGCTGCATCGCCAGGTCGCCGGCGAACTCCGCGTGCGCGGTGGGGATCACGAACCGATCGTCGTACTTGGCCACGGCCAGCAGGCGGTACATGTCCTCCATGTCGCCCACGCCCATGCCCACCGACGCCGCGATCGAGGCGTCGGCGTCGCCGCCCAGGTTGCGCTCGCGCATGTACCGGCGCATCGCGGCCAACTGCTTGAGGACCGTCCGCACCACCTCGTCGTCGCCCGCGGCCAGCAGGTTCGACAGGTAGCGGATGGGGATGCGCATGCGGTCGATGGCCGGGAAGACGTCGTCGGGGTCGGCGGGGCTGCCCTCCCCCTCGATCACGCCCATCACCGGCGACAGCGGCGGGACGTACCAGACCATCGGCAGCGTCCGGTACTCGGGGTGCAGCGGCAGCGCCACCCGGTACTTCATCGCCAGGGCGTAGACGGGGGAGCGCCGGGCCGCGTCGATCCAGTCGGCGGGGATCCCGTCGCGCTCGGCCTGGCGGCGCACCTCGGGGTCCTCCGGGTCCAGGAACACGCCCAGCTGCGCGTCGAGGAGGTCCTTCTCGTCGGGCACGGAGGCGGCCTCCTCCACCCGGTCGGCGTCGTACAGGATCACGCCGATGTAACGGATCCGCCCCACGCAGGTCTCGGAGCAGATGGTGGGCATGCCCGCCTCGATGCGCGGGTAACACAGGGTGCACTTCTCGGCCTTGCCCGACTGCCAATTGAAGTAGACCTTCTTGTACGGGCAGTTGGACACGCACATCCGCCAGCCGCGGCAGGCCTCCTGGTCGACCAGCACGATCCCGTCCTCCTCGCGCTTGTACATCGCGCCGGAGGGGCACGACGCGACGCACGACGGGTTCAGGCAGTGCTCACAGATGCGCGGCAGGTACATCATGAAGACGCGCTCGTACTCCATGCGCACGGCGTCCTCGATGCCCCGCAGGTTGGGGTCGGCGGGCGCATGCTCGGGCGCGCCCGCCAGATCGTCCTCCCAGTTGGGTCCCCACTCGATGTCCATCGGCGCGCCGGTGATCTGCGAGTGCGGGCGGGCCACCGGCTGGTGCTGCGACGGCGGCGCCGTGGTCAGGTGCTCGTAGTCGTAGGTGAACGGCTCGTAGTAGTCGTCGATCGACGGCAGATCGGGGTTGAAGAAGATGTTGAACAGCCGGCGGGAGCGGGCACCGCTCTTCAGGTCGAGCTTGCCCTTGGCGTTGATCTCCCAGCCGCCGTTCCACTCCTCCTGGTCCTCCCAGCGGCGGGGATAGCCCACCCCCGGCTTGGTCTCGACGTCGTTGAACCACATGTATTCCGCGCCGCCGCGGTTGGTCCACACGTTCTTGCAGGTGACGCTGCAGGTGTGACACCCGATGCACTTGTCGAGGTTCATCACCATGCCGACTTGGGCCTTGACGCGCATCAGTACTCCACCTCCGACTGGCGCTTGCGGATCACGGTGAGCTCGTCGCGTTGTGACCCGGTGGGCCCGTAGTAGTTGAAGCCCCAGCTGAGCTGCGCGTAGCCGCCGATCATGTGGGTCGGCTTGATCGCGATCCGTGTGAGGGAGTTGTGCGTGCCGCCGCGGGTCCCCGACACCTCCGACAGCGGCACGTTGATGTGCCGATCCTGGGCGTGGTACATCATCGAGGTGCCCTCGGGGATGCGGTGCGAGACCACCGCCCGGCACGCGACCACGCCGTTGCGGTTGTAGGCCTCGATCCAGTCGTTGTCGGCCACCCCGATGCGCGCCGCGTCCACCGGGCTCATCCAGATCACCGGCCCGCCGCGGAACAGCGTGAGCATGTGCAGGTTGTCCTGGTAGGTCGAGTGGATCGACCACTTCGAGTGGGGCGTGAGGTACTTGAGGGTGACCTCGGCCACACCGTCCTCCAGGCCCATCGGGCCGATGTGGCGCGCCAGGTTCACCGGGGGCCGGTAGGCCGGCAGCCCCTCCCCGTACTCGATCATCCAGGGGTGGTCGACATAGAAGTGCTGCCGCCCGGTGAGCGTGCGGAACGGCACCTCGCGCTCGATGTTGATCGTGAACGGCGAGTAGCGGCGCTCGCGGCTCTCCATCCCCGACCACTCCGCCGACGCGTGCACCTTGCGCGGCTGGATCTGGGTGTCCTCATACGAGATCCGCACGTCGGCCGACTCGTCGGCCAGGTCGCTCACGCGGTTGCCGGTGCGGGCCTCCAGGGCCCGGAACCCCTCCAGCGCCAGGCGCCCGTTGGTGGTGCCCGACAGGCGCAGCATCGTCTCGCACGCCTGATCGGCGCGCTCCATGCGCGGCCGCCCGTCGGCCGGGCCACCGCGCACCGTGCCGTGCGCCGCCCGCAGGTCGGCCACCTCCTCATCGGGCGTCCACGACACGCCCTTCCAGGCCGTGCCGGCGGACTCCACCAGCGGGCCCAGCGACACCATCCGCGCGTGCAGCGCCGGGTAGTCGCGCTCCACCGGCACCAGGCGCGGCATCGTCACGCCCGGCTCGGGCTCGCACTCGCCCAGCTTCCAGTCGCGTACCGGCGCCGCGATCTGCGCCAGCTCGTCGGGCGTGTCGTGCAGCAGCGGCGCCGCCACCAGGTCGGTGCGCACCCCCAGATGGCGTTCGGCCAGGCGCGAGAACGACTCGGCCAGCCGCACGAAGATGTCCCAGTCGGTCCGGGTCTCCCAGGGCGGGCCGATGGCCGGCGAGAAGGCGTGCACGAACGGGTGCATGTCCGTGGATGAGATGTCGTGCTTCTCGTACCAGGTGGCGGCGGGCAGCACGACGTCCGAGTGCAGGCACGACCCGTTCATGCGGAAGTCCAGGGTTACCAGCAGGTCGAGCTTCGCGGTGGCGGCCTCATCGCGCCACACCACCTCGTCGGGCCGCAGTTCCGGCGGCGACTCCTCGTTGCGCACCGCCGCCGTGTCGACGCCCAGCAGGTGCTTGAGGAAGTATTCGTGGCCCTTGCTGGACGAACCGAACAGGTTGGAGCGCCAGAGGGTGAGCACCCGCGGGAAGCTCTCGGGCGCCCCCGGGTCCTCGGCCGCGAAGCGCAGGCGCCCGGCCTTCAGCTCGCGCACCACGTACTCGGCCGGGGGGATGCCCTCCGCCTGCGCCTCGCGCGTGAGGTCCAGCGGGTTGCGGTCGAAGCTGGGGTACGCCGGCAGCCATCCCATCCGCGCGGCCTTCGCGTACAGGTCGGCGAAGTGCGCGCCGTCCAGCTGCCCGTCGCCCAGCGGCGACGAGAACTCGTCGGCCTTCATCGGCTCGTAGCGCCACTGCTCGGTGGCCAGGTACCAGAAGGGCGTGGCGGCCTGGTGGCGCGGCGGGCGGTTCCAGTCGAGCGCGAAGGCAACCTGCGAGAAGCCGGTGATGGGGCGCACCTTCTCCTGCCCCACGTAGTGGGCCCAGCCGCCGCCGTTCACGCCCTGGCACCCGCACAGGACCACCAGGCTCAGCATCGCGCGGTAGATCTGGTCGGAGTGGTACCAGTGGTTGGTGCCGGCGCCCATCACGATCATGGAGCGCCCGTGCGTGCGCTCGGCGTTGCGGGCGAACTCCCGCGCCACGCGCGCGACGGTCTCGCCGTCCACGCCGGTGATCTCGGCCTGCCACGCCGGCGTGCACGGCTCCGGGTCGTCCAGCCCGGCGGGCCAGTTGCCCGGCAGGCCGTCCCGGGCGACGCCCAGTTGTGCGGCCAGCAGGTCGAAGACCGTGGTGACCAGGTACCCGCCCACGCGCCGGGCCGGCACCCCGCGGCGCATCACATCGCCGCCCTCGGTGGCCCCCACGTCGAAGCGCGGCAGGTCCACCGCCACCAGCTCCTCGTGGGCGTCCATCAGGGTGATCGCCGGATCCACCTCGCCCAGATCGAGGTTCCAGCGGCCGGCGCCCTCGTCGCCCCAGCGGAACCCGATGGAGCCGTTGGGGATGGCATGGGCCCCCGCGGCGGCGTCCCACACCACCGTCTTGGCCTCGGGATGCTCGCCGGCCTCCCCCACGTCGGCGGCCCGCAGGAACGCGCCGGCCACGTGGGCGTCGCCGCGCTGCTCCAGGCGCACCAGGAAGGGCAGGTCGGTGAAGCGCTTGGCGTAGTCGGTGAAGTACGGGGTCTCGCGCTCCACGAAGAACTCGCGCACGATCACGTGCGCCATCGCCATCGCCAGGGCGCCGTCGGTCCCCGGCTGGGCCGCCAGCCAGTCGTCGGCGAACTTGGTGTGGTCCGAGTAGTCGGGCGACACCACCACGGTCTTCTGGCCCCGGTAGCGCGCCTCGGTCATGAAGTGCGCGTCCGGCGTGCGCGTCATCGGCACGTTGGAGCCCCACATCATCAGGTAGGAGGCGTTCCACCAGTCGGCCGACTCGGGCACGTCGGTCTGGTCGCCCCAGATCTGGGGCGAGGCCGGCGGCAGGTCGGCGTACCAGTCGTAGAAGCTGGTGAGCACCCCGCCCATGAGCGAGTAGAACCGCGCGCCGGCGGCGTACGAGGCCATCGACATCGCAGGGATGGGCGAGAAACCCACCAGCCGGTCCGGGCCCCAGCGCCGGATGGTGTGCACGTGCGCCGCCGCGACCATGTCGGCCACCTCGTCCCACGACGCGCGCACGAAGCCGCCCTTGCCCCGGCGGGAGGTGTAGCCCTCGCGCGTCTGCGGATCGCCCACCACCGCGGCCCAGGCCTCCACCGGGTCCCCGGTGGCCGCGAGCTGCTCGCGGTAGGCGCCCAGCAGCTCCCCGCGCACGTACGGGTGGCGGATGCGCAGCGGCGAGTAGACGTACCACGAGAACGACGCGCCGCGGGGGCAGCCGCGCGGCTCGTAGTCGGGCACCTCGGCCCCGTTGGCAGGGTAGTCGGTCTCCTGGGTCTCCCAGGTGACGATCCCCTCCTTCACGTGCACCTTCCAGGAGCACGAGCCGGTGCAGTTCACCCCGTGGGTGGAGCGCACCACGCGGTCGTGCTGCCAGCGGTCGCGATACGCCGACTCCCAGTCGCGTGAGCGACGGGTGTCCAGCGCGCTCCAGCCGCCGTTGACGGCGCCGGCGCCTCGGAAGAAGCGCAGGCGTGAACGGGTCAGAGCCATCGTGGTTGCACCCCCACGGCCTGGTTTGCCGGCGCCGGGCGGCCCGCGGGCCGCATCCGCCGCCGCCGCCGGTGACCGATCCACCGCGCCCGGACGACCGGGCGTGAGCCCGGCCTGGCCGCGACCGCCGGGAGCGGATCCTTCGCGACTGGCGGGACGATGTCGGTCATGCCTCACTTCTACGACCGGGTGGGCCTCGAAGAAATCGGCCGAACGTCCCGCCGTCGGCGCCGAGTGCGACGCGCCGGCGCCGGCGGGCACCCGCGATCGCTCACCGTGTGCCGGCACCGCCTCGACCTGGCGCTAACCAGGCCTCGGACGAGACTGAGGACGCCATCGAAGCCGACACGCGAGGGGACCGATCAGTCGCGGCCGTTCACCCCACGCAGGATCCGTCACGTCGTGGTGCGCGGACTTGGCGGCCCGAACTTCCAGCCGTTACAAAGTCCTCTTATCGCGCACACCCCCGCTGATGCCTGGAGGTCGAGGTGGCCACATTGCCTTGATTATCAGGGCGATGCTGACCGCCCCGTGAGGGCAAAGTGCACAGGCCCAGATTGTATGACGGGTCAGAACTCGGGGAGGTCCAAGAGGAACGCATCGGCAGCCCACTCACCGAGTGCGCGCCCCTCAGAAGATGTGTAGTTAGTGTGTTGCTCAAACCCGGATGGCACGGGCGCCCAGAAGCCCACCGATCCACCAAAGCCAGGGGCACACACAAGGTCGAACTGGTGGCAGTAGGAGATGGTCCGCCCGGTGAGCGCCGAGGGGATGGGCTCGTTGTATGGCCATGAGCGAGCCCAGACCCCTTCGGCATGAGATTCGGCACCACCGACGAAGGTTTCGGCGCCGTTACGCACTCGAGCCGGGTCTGCGATAAGCGCGACTGCGCCGATGGCCGATGCCGGGACGGAACCATACTCAGCATTGCTGATGAGCGCCGCATGGACGGAGATGGCGCCCTGAGAGTAACCGGCCAAGACGATCTTCTCGCCCGGGCAGCGACGATGCTCCTCCTGCATGACGCTAAAGAGTTCGGCTCTTCCCTCAAGGGCGCTCTCTATCATCGTGCCGGTCGTGTAATTCCGGATATCGGTTGCAGAGACAGCTGGGTAGCGAATGCCGATGAACCGGACCTCTGGTTTCGTCCCGGTGCTGTACAGCTCATCGATACGGTCAAGCAGCCCGTATGCAATTGAGGGAACACGACTACCCATGTTGGCCAGTTCACTGGAGTCGTTGTAGATCGGGTTGCTGCCCTGGGGGGGCTCGCCAGATCCGCGGACGCCGATGAACAGGATGTGCTTGCAGGCGCTTTCCGGTGACTGGGGGGCGCGTGGGGTTGGCGGCGGTGGCGGAGGCGGCGGCACATAGCCGACCCAGGGATGCACCCAGACCCCGGGACCCTCGACCGGCGTGCCAGTTCCGATTGGTGCCGGCCCCGTGGGGCTACCCCAGTCGACGTTCGCCGCATCGACCAAGGTCTGGGCACGAACACCAACCGAGGAGTTCAACACACGTCCCTGAATCGCCGCTGAGCCGTGCGCCGCCACATCCAGGCCGACTGAGGCGTAGCGGATAGTTGTGCCGTCGAGCACGGCGGTCCCGCCGGCTGAAACAGAGATCCCGCTCCAGTCGCCGGCGGCCGGCGCACTCGCATCGCCGTCGCCGTTGGTATCCCCACCCACCGCATCATCACGAATCGAGGTGAACACCACCGGGCTGGCGGCCGTCCCCTCAGACAACAACGTGCCCTCAACCACCAAACGACTACCACCCACACCACTCTTGATCAGCGTGCCCGCCGCGATACTCATCGTCGCACCCGGCGCAACCGTCAGCGTTGATGAGTCGTAATAGGTGCCGATACCCGCCATCAGAGGCCCAAGGGGC
The DNA here is from genome assembly GCA_044507145.1 of Actinomycetota bacterium. Classification (GTDB taxonomy): domain Bacteria; phylum Actinomycetota; class Thermoleophilia; order Miltoncostaeales; family Miltoncostaeaceae; genus JAVJSF01. The sequence continues at coordinate 5,104 of JBIQJW010000033.1, read as the reverse complement.
AGGGACACATCGGTGGTGAACCGGCCGCTGAGCCCGATGCGGTTATAGCGATTCCCTGAGCCCTGATTACCGCGCAGTCGCGCACCATCAAGAGCCATCCCGTGCACACTGATCGCATCCATGTGCGCCGAGCCTGAGCCCGCCACACCGGTGACGGTGTTCCCGGCAACTGTCGGCACCGGGATCTGAGTGCCAGACCCCGAGGGGCTACCGGTGGCGCTCACCCGGATGCCGCTACCGCCGGAGGTCACACCATCAACAGTGGTACGCGACACCTCCACCGTGGCGCCGCCCTGGTTGATACCTGAACGGTCAACTTCGATACGGATCGCCGGCCCGGAGAGGGTCTGGCGCACCAAACCATCGCGGATCACGGTCATATCGGCGTTGGAGGTGCTCACACCTGCAGCGCTGTAATGCACCTGGGTGTGATCCAACCTCAGCGCGGCACCCTTGACCGAGTTCGTGCTGATCCCGCTCCAGTCGCCGGCGGCCGGCGCACTCGCATCGCCGTCGCCGTTGGTA
>JBIQJW010000033.1:0-4479 GCA_044507145.1 Actinomycetota bacterium | reverse complement strand
CACTCTTGATCAGCGTGCCCGCCGCGATACTCATCGTCGCACCCGGCGCAACCGTGAGAGTGCACGTGAGTACGTAGATGTGGGCGTGGTCGGGGCTAAGGGCCCGGTCAGCGGCGAGAGTGCCGCACAGGTCGATGCGTTCGGCAACAGACGCCCATTCGATGACCGCGGGGGTCGAGTCGACCCCGCCGGCCGGGCCGATGGCGCGTACCTGCAGGCGGTGAGGGCCGGGTGCGGGGTCCTGAATCGTGTGGGGACTCGCACATGGCGCGAACGGTGCTCCGTCGAGGGAGCACTCGAACACGGCGCCCAGTGCATTGGATCCGAACGACGCCTGGATGGGGCCGAGGGGGATTCGCCCGGAGGGCGCGGTGGTGATGGTCGTGTCGGGCTCGGGGGCGTCGGGGTCGACAACGAGCCAGGTGCGGGTGGCGGGTGTCGGTTCGGTGTTGCCGGCCGCGTCGATCGCCCGGACCCGGACGGTCCGCTGGCCAGGTGCGAGCGTCGGCAGGACGAGCGGACTGGCACAGTCGGTGAACGACGCCCCATCAAGAGCGCATTCGAACCTCACGCCAGATTCGTTGGCGCTGAACGACACCGATGCGGGTCCGGGGGAGATGGTCCCGGCGGGGCCGGCGGTGATCTCGGTGACCGGTGGTGTGGTGTCGATGCGCCAGGTGCGGCTGGCGGGGGTGGTTTCGGTGTTGCCGGCCGGGTCGGTCGCCCGGATCCGCACCGTGTGTTCGCCGTCTGTAAGTCCTGTGAGGACAAGCGGGCTGGCACACGGGGTGAACGGCGCCGCATCGAGCGCGCAGGTGAACGTGGCGCCGGCCTCGTTGGCGGTGAAGGTGATGGTGGCGGCCGCGGATGCAACCAGCGCCGCCGGCCCGGCGGTGATGGTCGTCGCGGGGGCCGTGGTGTCAGCTGGTGGCGGTGTCTGCCCGCCCGGGCCTGGCGCCGGCGGCGGGTCCGGCGTCGGCGACGGACTGGGCTGGGGCGACGGGCCCGCAGCAGGATCCACTGCCGGCAAACCAGGGTGAGGTGTGGTTGGCAGCGGGGTGGTTGGCAGCGGCGCGGTCGGGCCCGGCCCGGGCGTGGGCCCAGCGGGGCTCACGCTGCGCCGGACACGGCCGATCACTCGACAGTTGTTGGCCGTGCTGGTCTCAGGCAAACGTCGCCCCGGGTCGATGCACGCCCGCACCGAATAGATCCCCGCGGCCAAGCGCGCCGGCAGCCGCAGCCGCACCGTGCGAACCACCTGGCCACGCGGCTTCGTGCGCTTGAGCGCAACAGAACCAACCGTCCGCCACGCCCCTCGCTTCCCCAACCGCACCGACAGCCGCACACTGGTCGCTCGCGCCGCCACCGGCCGCAGATTCCGCACCGTCACCCGCACACGCGCCGTCGGCTCTTTCCCCAGAACCTTGCCGGCCGACAACTGCAGATCCGGCAACGGCGCCGACCGCCGCTGAGCAGACGCATCCCCAGCCCAAACACCGCCAGCAGCCGCCAACACCGCAACCGCCACGAACACCGCAACACCACACCGCATCGACCGCACACCGCTCCTGTCTGCCACTGACCCCGAGCACGCACCATGTGCGGCCGCGCAGCACGCTACAACCGCACCCGGACTTTCCCGCGCCGCAGTCGATGGCCCGACGAGCGAGGTGGTATGTGCATCGGCTCGCATCGGTCCTCGTTGGACCTTGCCGCGGGATTCCCCTGGGGGCGACGCGCCAGATGCTGGCGCTCTTCACAACCCCGCCGCCCCCGGATGGCGTGAACGTCCCCTACCCCGTCGATACTCGCCGCCGGCATGACACCAGAGCAGGGGCTCGGACAACGCGCGCGATTGCGCCTCACGAGCACCATGCCCCGATAGGAGACAACTTGCAGACCCCATCCGCCGCAGAGCCCCATTCGGTTGGAGCGCTGACTGCACCCCTTGACGCGCTCGTTTCTTGGCGTAGGCGCATTTGCCGCACGTCGCTCATGGGATTCGTCATTGTTCTGGCGCTGTTCATCCCTGGGGTTTTCGCCTCCCCCGGGTTGGCGTCGTGGACGCAGACGCCCGGTCCCGAGGGCGGTTCGGTCAAGTCCCTTGTGGTTGATCCGAACGACCCGGACACCGTCTACGTCGCGACCGGTGGGTTGGCTGGTGGAGCGGTGTTCAAGAGCGTCGATGGCGCCGAGACGTGGCAACCGGCCGGGACCCCCCTCACCGGTGAGGTTCGCGCCCTCGCGATCAGCGCATCAACCCCGACGCGCCTGTACGCCGGTGGGCCGGCGGGGGTGGCGTGGAGCATCGACGGCGGCGCCACGTGGTCGGAACTAGAGATCGACGAAGACCGCCAATACATCTCGACCCTCGCTGTTGACCCGGCCAACCCGATGGTGGTCTACGCAGGCAGCGAGTTTTCGGGCCTGTTCAAGAGCACGGACGGCGGGGTCACTTGGTCGCCGGTCAATCAAGGGCTGAACAACGGCCAGATCAGCAGTATCGTCATCGACCCTGGCAACCAGCAGGTGATCTACGTCGGGACCGCCCTGGGTGTGTTCAAGAGTACCAACGGTGGCCAATCATGGTCTCCGTCCTCCTCTGGTCTGCCCGGCGGCGACGTACGTGCGATGGCAAGGGCCAGTTCGTCGACCCTGTACGCCGGTCAGTATCCCGGGGTCTACAAGAGCACCGACGCCGGGAACTCTTGGACAAGGTTGAGCTCCGGCCTACCCGAGTACACGAGCGTTTGGGCGATCGCTCTCGCACCGAGCGCCGTCTATGCGGCCACGTCAGACGGTGTGTTCAAGAGCACCGACGATGGCACCACCTGGACCCCCGCCCGCAGCGGCATCGGCGCGACCAGTGTCTTCGCGCTTGGCGTCAATCCGCAAGCTCCGACGACCATCTACGCCGGAGCCACCTCGGGGGTCTTCCGAAGCACGAATGCCGCAGCTTCGTGGGCGCCAGCACAAAGCGCTCTGGTCGGAACCACGATCAATGACCTTGCCGTACATTCGGATGCTCCGTCGACGGTCTTTGCCGCCACAGGGTTGGGTATCTCGCGTACCGGTGATGGCGGCCAGACGTGGGAGAAGCTCAACGCGAGCGGGGCGGCGCGAGTGATCATCGACCCAGCGAATGCGCAAACCGTCTACGCAACGACGGGGAGCGCAGTGCTCAAGAGCACAGATGGGGGCGACAACTGGGTCGAGGCCAACAACGGCATCGCGAAGATCCCGTGGCTCGACGTTGTTGGAATCATCGGTCCTCTGACCATCAGTCCCGTCGATGGAACCCTGTACGTGCCAACCATCAGCGGAGACTATTACCGGAGCGCTGATGGAGCTGCGACGTGGAGTGAGATCGAGAGAGCGCCCGGCACCACGATCGGCCTCGCCGCGGATCCGTTTGACGCAGGCATTGTCTATGCCGCGACCATGGATGGCGTCTTCAAGAGCGAGGACCGAGGCGACACTTGGAACTCCATCGGGACGCTCGACGGTGGGCTCATCATCGGAACGGGTGACATCACGGTCGACCCGACCACGCCCGGAAGGTTGTACGTCTCAACTTGGCATTCCGTGTATCGCTCGTCTGACTATGGGCAGCACTGGGTGGAGATCACCGCTGGCCTTTCCGGGGGCGCCACAATCGCGGTCGACCCGTCAACGAGCGGGACGATCTACGCAGCGACCGGCGAGGGTGTGTTCAAGAGCACCAACGGCGGAGACACGTGGAAAGCCGCTCGGGTGGGACTGCGCAGCCCCGTGACCGTCCTCGCGATCGATCCCAGCAACCCGCTGATCGTCTACAGCGGCACGAACGCCCGCGGCGTGTTCAAGACCACCAACGGCGCGGAGCCGCCACCTGACACCACACCACCAATAGTCACGATCCAGTATCCGGCAGAAGGACAGACCTTCACCGTGGGCGACGAGGCATACAGCGCATACTCGTGCTCGGACGGAGAAGGGTGGGGGATCCTCTCCTGCACCGGCCCATATCAGATCGACACGAGCGTGCCTGGTACGAAGACATTCACGGTCGAGACGACCGACAACGCCGGCAACACCGCAACCAAGTCCGTGACCTACCAAGTCAAGGGCAATGCGCCCGGAAATGAGGATACCGGCCAGCCGACCGCCCCTGGCACCGGCGGCCACCAGCCGACCGCCCCTGGCACCGGCGGCCAGCAGCCGACCGCTCCGGGTGGTGGGCCGAGCGATCAGGGTGACGCCCCGAGCCCGGTCGGCGGTGGGCACCCGACACCCACCGCCCCTGAGCCGCCGGCACCCGCGCCTGCGCCGAGACTGGCGCCGGCGATGCGTGTCGCGGCCCCAGCGGCGAAGCTGACCGCCAAAGGTAACCGCCTGAGAGTCGCGCTAACGGCGAAGCTTCCGGTCGGTGCGAAGGGCCGCACCGCTCGCGTCGAGGTTCGCCGCGGCAAGAAGTGGGTGCGCGCCGCACAGGTCAAA
>JBIQJW010000258.1:0-2502 GCA_044507145.1 Actinomycetota bacterium | reverse complement strand
TCCACCGCTCCAGCGACGAGTACAAGGTGATGGCGCTCGCCGCGTACGGGAGCCCGTCCCGGCTTGCGGAGTTCCGGCGCAGTGTGCGCGTGAGGCAGACCGGCTTCCGCACGCAGCCGATCGACTGGGACGCGCTGGACGACACGCCGGCGGCGGATCTCGCAGCGTCGGCGCAGACGCGGCTGAACGAGGTGGTGCTGGAACTCGCCGAACAGCTGCACCGGGCCACCGGGGAACGGTGCCTGGCGATGGCCGGCGGCGTCGCCCTGAACTGCGTGGCCAACTCCCACCTGGTCGAGCACGGCCCGTTTGACCGGGTGTGGGTGCAGCCGGCCGCCGGCGACGCCGGCACGGCCCTGGGCGCGGCGCTGCATGTCGGGGCCGAGATGGGCGAACCCGTGGCGCCGGTCCGTTCCGTGGCGCTGGGCCGCGGCTGGACCGACGAACAGATCGAGGCCGAACTACGTGCGGCGAAGGTCCCCCACACCCGGCCGACTTCGATCGCCGCCGCGGCCGCCGAGGTGCTGGCCGGCGACGGGGTGGTGGCCTGGTTCCAGGGCCGCAGCGAGTACGGTCCACGCGCGCTGGGGCAGCGCAGCCTGCTGGCCAACCCGGCCGACCACCAAACGATCGACCGCCTGAACGCCATCAAGGGCCGCGAGTCGTTCCGCCCGGTCGCGCCGATGGTCAGCGCGGAACGCGCTACGGAGATCTTCGAAGGCCCGTTCCCCAGTCCGTACATGCTGTTCGTCCACCGGGTGCGCCCCGGATGGGAGGCGCGCATCCCGGCGGCCGTGCATGTGGACAGGACCGCGCGTGCCCAGAGCGTCGACCGGGATGAGGCACCGCTGGTCGCCGCGCTCCTCGACCACGTGGATCGTCTCACCGGCGTGCCGGTCGTCATCAACACCAGCCTCAACACCGCCGGACGCCCGATGGTCGACAGCCCGCGCGACGCACTGGAGCTGTTCGGGTCGGCGCCGGTGGACGCGTTGGCGATCGGGCCGTTCCTCGTCCGGCGGGCAGGCGGATGAGCGCGCCGGCCATCCAGATCGTGATCCCCACGGTCGGCCGGCCGGCACTCGCGCGGACCATCGCCGCGCTCGGGGGATCGGACCGGGAGGACATCGGCCTCACCCTGATCGACGACCGCGCCCACGCCCGGACCCCGCTCCCGGGCATCGGCGCCGCCGGCGCCCTGTTCCCGGGCCGGCTCCGCGTGCTGCGTGGGCGCGCAGCGGGGCCCGCCGCCGCCAGGAACCTCGGATGGCACGCCACCGAGAGCCCGTGGATCGCGTTCCTGGACGACGACGTCGTGCCCGAGGTCCGATGGACGACCGCCCTGCGCGCCGATATCGCCGCGCTGGCCCCGGATGACGCCGGAACGCAGGGGCGCCTCGTGGTGCCCCTCCCGACCTGGCGGGCACCGACCGACCACGAACGTCACGTGGCCGGACTGGCCGCAGCGCACTGGGCCACGGCGGACATGGCGTTCCGCCGCGCGGCCCTGAGTGACGCCGGGGGATTCGACGAGCGATTCCCGCGCGCCTACCGCGAGGATGCCGATCTGGCGCTGCGGCTGTCGCGACGCGGATGGCGGTTGGTGCGCGGACGCCGGCGCACCGTCCACCCGGTCGGCGACGCCGGGCCCTGGCACTCGGTGCACGCCCAGGCCGGGAATGCCGACGACGTCCTGATGTGGGCCCTGCACGGGCGCGGCTGGCGCGAGCGCGCCGGGGCGCCGCGCGGGAGGGCGCGGCGCCACCTGACCGTCACCGCGGCCGGTGGCGTGGCGGCGGTGCTCGCGATCGCCGGCCGTCGCCGCGGCGCCTCGCTCGCCGCGGCGGCGTGGCTGGCCGGCACGGCCGAGTTCACGGCGGCGCGCATCGCTCCGGGCCCCCGCACCGCGAGGGAGGTCGCCACCATGGTCGCCACGAGCGCGGCGATTCCCGCCGCAGCCACCGTGCACCGCCTGCGGGGACTGTTGCGATTGCGCCGCTCGGTGGCGAACCGGCTCGCCGCACCGGGCCGCCCGCACGGCCCTCGGCCGCGCGCGGTGCTGCTGGACCGCGACGGGACCCTCATCCACGACGAGCCCTACAACGGGGATCCGGGTCTCGTGCGCGTGATGCCGGGGGTCCGCGCCGCCGTTCAACGCCTGCGGGCGGCGGACGTGGCCACGGCCGTGGTGTCGAATCAGAGCGGCATCGGCCGCGGACTCCTCGACGCCGATCAGGTGGGGCGCGTGAACGGCCGTGTGGAGGAACTCCTCGGGCCGCTCGGGCCCTGGCTGGTCTGTCCGCACGCCCCCGACGACGCCTGCGGGTGCCGCAAACCCCAGCCGGGGCTGGTGCTGGCGGCGGCCCGCCACCTCGGCGTGCGCCCCGACGAATGCGCCGTGATCGGCGACATCTGGGCCGATGTGGAGGCCGCGCGCCGGGCCGGTGCACGGGCCGTCCTGGTTCCGACGCCCCGCACGCGCCGGGCGGAGGTGGAGGCGGC
>JBIQJW010000032.1:0-16900 GCA_044507145.1 Actinomycetota bacterium | reverse complement strand
ATCGCCCGCAACGCCCCCTACGTCACGCCGGTGCGCCGGCTGGACGAGGCCGGCGCGGCCCGCTCGCCCGTGGTGCGCCAGGCCGTATGACGGCCTCGCGCCGGGCGGGTGGAAGGTGCCCGCCCGGAAGTGGCGCCCCCGTTCAGCCCGGGCGATAGTTCGCCGATTACTGCGAATGTGAGCCCCATCCTTGCGGTGACGTCCCGCCACGGTATGACCGGCGCCGACCGGCGCGCCCGGTGATGCGGGACCCGGCCCCAGACATGCTCCCGCCGACCGGGTCGCTCGAGGACCTCGGGCGCACGCTCGATGCCGTGCCGCCGATCCAGGGCCTCGGGCTTTGGGCCTACGACCGCGACGGCGGGCGGATGCACTGGAGCGCGGGGATGCGGGGCCTGCTCGGGGTCGCCACGGAGACGGACGCGTCGCTCGAAGCCTGGCTGGAGGTGGTCCATGAGGACGACCGGCGCCGGCTGGGCGAACGCGTGGCCGCGGGCTTGCCCGACGGCGACGAGCCGTTCCGCATCCTGCACGACGGCGGCGGGGTCCATCACGCCGTGGTGCGCGGCGGGCCGGTGCCCGGCGTCGACCTGATCGCCGGAGTGGTCGAGGACCTCACCGAGCGTGCCGTCGGGGATGAGCGGGCCATCGAGATACTCGATGCCATCAGCGACGGCTACTTCATGGTCGACCACGAGTGGCGGTTCACCGTCGTGAACCGGCAGGCGGAGCGCGTGGCCCGGCGCGACGCGCGCGACCTCGTGGGCCGTGTCCTGTGGCATGAGTTCGCCCCCGCCGCCGGGACCCGCATCGAGGCGGCGTACCGCGAGGCGATGGAGCGCCGCGTGCCGGTCACATTCGAGGAGTACTACGCGCCCCTGGACACCTGGCTGGAGATCCGGGCGCACCCGGCCGGGACCGGCCTGGCCGTGTACTTCCGCGACATCACCGCCCGGCGGCGTCGCGATGAGGAACGGGACCGCCTGCTGGCGGCCGAACGCCGCGCGCGCCGTGCCGCCGAGTCGGCCCGCGCGGCGGTGGCGCATCGCGCCAGTCACGATCCCCTCACCGGCCTGCTCAACCGCAACGAGGCCGTCCGACTCCTCGACGGCCGCCTCAACGACGGCCAGGCCACGACGGTGCTCTTCATCGACCTGGACCGCTTCAAGCTCGTGAACGACTCGATCGGGCATCACGCCGGCGACGCCCTGCTGCGGGTCACGGCCGAGCGGATCCTCAGCCATGCCGGCTCAGACTCCGTGACGGCGCGGGTGGGTGGCGATGAGTTCCTGGTGGGGATCCCGACCGACGACCGTGTCACCGTGGCCGGCCAGATCGAGTCGATGCTCGCGGCGTTCCGCCGCCCCCTGATCCTGGAGGGGATCTCGATGGTGTGCACGGCCAGCATCGGCGTGGCGACCGGCTGCCGCGGTGTGGCCGCGCCGGTCGTCCGCGACGCCGACGTGGCGCTGCAGCGCGCGAAGGGCTCGGGACGCGACCGGGCGGTGTGGTTCGACGACGCCCTGCGCCGTGAGGTGGTCGATCGCGTCGGGCTGGAGCACGAGCTGCGCCGCGCGATGGAACACGGTGCGGTGGGCGTGGCGTACCAGCCGATGTTCGACCTCTCCAGCGGCCGTGCGATCGGTGTCGAGACACTCGCCCGCTGGGACGTGGAGGGACGCGGACCGGTCTCGCCGATGCGGTTCATTCCCATCGCCGAGGAGACGGGCCTGATCGTCCCCCTGGGGGAGATGGTGCTGCACCGTGCGCTGGCGGACGGTGCGGCATGGTCGTCGACCCACGAGGGGTGGACCACCTGGGTGAACGTGGCTCCCCGCCAGCTCTCCCAGCCCGGATACGCCGCCGCCATCGCGCGCCACCTGGAGGCGAGCGGCATCCATCCCGGTCGGCTCGGCCTCGAGGTGACCGAGTCGATGCTGATCGAGGCCGACGAGGCCGTCGCGGAGCTGACCGAGCTGTCGCGCCTCGGCGTGCGTGTCGCGATCGACGACTTCGGCACGGGGCACAGCTCCATCGCCCGGCTCCGGGCGCTTCCGGTCGATTCGCTGAAGATCGATCGGGCGTTCATCCGTGACGCGATGACCGACGCCGGCATCGCGACGATCCGTGCCGTGGTGGACCTCGGCCATGCGCTGGGAATGACCGTGATCGCCGAGGGTGTGGAGACCGCACAGGAACTGGCCGCGCTCAGCGCGACCGGGTGCGACGTGGTGAGCGGCTACCTCCTCGGACGCCCCGTTCCCGCGCACGAGGTGCCGGCCACGATCGCCCACGGCAGCCGCCTGCTCGCGCCGATCCCGTGATCGCCGGCGGGTGCGCCCGCGGCGCGCGCGTCAGGCGGGCTCGGCGGTGAGTGCGACCCAGGCGTCGGCCAGCGCGGTCTCCGTGGCCGTCGCCGCGGGCCGGCCCAGCAGGTACCCCTGGCCGAATGGGACGCCCAGCGCCCGCAGGGCCCGCAGCTCCTCGGCGCGCTCGATGCCCTCGGCGATGATGGTGGCCCCCAGCTCCGGCTCCAGCGTCACCATGGAGCGCACCAGCGCGCGTTTGGCGTGGTCGACGTGCAGGTCGTGGATCAGGGAGCGGTCCACCTTGATGTAGTCCGGCGCGAGCTGGGCGACATGACGCATCGATGCGTGGCCGGCGCCGGCGTCGTCGATCGCCACGCGTGCGCCGCGCGCCCGGTAGTCGGCAAGCCGCGCGGCGAGGCGCGCATAGTCGCTCACGGCATCGTGCTCGGTGATCTCGATGACCAGGCCGTCGAGCGGACCGGCCCCGACCGCCGCCTCCATGGCGGGGGTGAGCACCGCATCCGGGCTCATGTTCACCGACAGATAGACGCCGTCGGGCAACTGCCCGCGCAGCACCACGGCGCGCCGCACGCACATCGCCTCGAGCTCGAGCCCCAGCCCCACGGCGTGCGCCTCGGCCACCCAGCGGTCCGGCGGGCGCTCGGGCGTCTGCGGGAACCGCGAGAGCGCCTCGTATCCCACGGTGCTGCCGTCGGTGAGCGACACGATCGGCTGCAGGAAGATGCGGACGCTGTCGGGTTCCTGGAGGATCTCGGCGATCGCCCGCCGGCGACGCGCCAGCGATGCGGTGTATCCCGACGTGTACTCGATTCCGTCCAGTCGTCCGCGGTCGAAGGCCACCACCCGGCGGCGGGCCGTCTGCGCCGCCGCGAGCCCTTCTTCGGCCGCCGCCAGCGCGGTGTCGGCCGCCGGGGCGTCGTCGGGGATCACCACGAATGACGCCCTGCTGACGATTCCGGGCGCATTGTCGTCGGCGGCCGCCCGGATGGATTCCGCCAGGGCGCGCGCATCGGCCGCGCCCAGCGTGCCGCCCACCCATGCGAAGCGTTCCTCACCCAAGCGCGCCCAGACGCCCCCGCTGGTGGCCGCCTCCAGCCGTGCCGCGATGCCGTTCAGCAGGGTGTCGGCCTCGCCGACGCCATGTTGCGCCAACCAACGGCCGAACTGGTCCAGCTCCACCGCCACCAACACCGCCAGCCGGTCGGGCCCCGCGAGCTGGGTGACACCGGCCAGGTGGCGGCTGAACGGCTGTGGCTCCAGGAATCCGGTGAGCGGGTCGGTCTCCGACCGGCCGCGTTCGCGCAGCAGCATCCAGAGGCGCGCGAACAGCAGGAGCGCGATCGTCCAGATGAAGGGCCGGACCGGCGCGGGCATCACCGCGCTGGCCACCCCGCAAAGGGCCAGGCCGAAGGCGGCCAGCAGGGGGGCGGTGGCGCCCAATCCCGCCCGGGCCTCGGTGATCCGCAGCGGCCGCGTGGTGGCGATGGTGAAGAAGCAGAGGGCGATGGAGTAGCCGACCATCACCGCGGCGATGACGCCGAGCGGCGCGTGGGTGACCAGCCACGACACCAGTCCGTCGGTGATCGCCAGCGCCGAGAAGCCGTAAGCGAACCAGACGAACGCGGCGCTGTGGGTGACGGTGGAGCGCCTGGCTGCGGAATACACCGAGTGCAGCAGCAGAAGGTCGAGCGCCAGCGGCACCAGTTGGGCCACGTTCTGGCTGGCCGGAAGCTCGTCGTGCCACACCAGGCCCGCCGCGGCGGCACCCAGCATCACGAACACTCCGAACTCCAGCAGCCAGGTCTCCACCCGGGCCCTGACCGACGATCCGATCACCGGGCGGCGCACGAGCCACAACGCCCGATACCAGAACGGGTATGCGAGGAGGAACCCGATCTGTGAGTACGCGGACGGGGAGCGCAGATCGCCGTCCACGACCAGGAACGTGAGGTAGGGGATGATGCCCAGCGTCCAGCTCAGCAGGCCGAACGCCATCAAGCGCCAGACGCGGTGTTCCACTCCCCGCGAATCGCGCGAGCGCCGCCATGCGTACGTCGCCCCCAGCCCTGCGAGGGAGCAGATCATGAACTGCGCCATTCCGGCCGCGACGGGACCGGTCAGCACACCCGTCCCGTACAACGTCGCGGCGACGCCGGTCATCGCCACCACGAAGGTCGTGGCGACGACCGGCACCAGTTCGGGTCGGCGGGTGGCGCTGTTCGCGAGACCGCTCACAGCGCGAGCATCGACATCGGGCACACCCCGCATGAGGCCGCAGGCACTGTGATCCGTCGCAGCGTGGGCACCTCCCTAAGCGGCAACCTCCACGGGCAGCCTAACGCGGGAGATCCCATCGGGGTGCGGACAGAGCTTGTGGAGCAGGGCGATCTGGGCTCCCAGACGCTCCGACACCCCCTGTTCGGCGACCAGTGCGCCCACCCAGGCGGGGTCCCACGGCTCGGTTGCCCGCACATGCGACAGCCACGGGGGGTGCTCCTCGTAGACAAGCCCGCGCATCGCGCGCCGGCTCGGCCCGGCATCGTCGCGGTATGTCTCGTGGAGTCGCTCGCGGTCGGTGAGCAGCAGCACGGCCGGCGCGCCGTAGAGGGGGCGCGGCGGCGCGATCGTCGTGCACCCGAACAGGTTGGAGGTGAACCGCTCGCTCTCGGGCGTCACCGCCAGGACGATGTGGGAGTCGGCGTGTCGCTCCCACACATGCCGCACGGTCGCCGCCAGCAGGCGCATGTAGATCCGCCGTGTGTGGCGCCGCCACTCGGCGCGGATGGTGAGCGAGCCGACCTCGCACACGGGCGCCGTGCGGCGCAGTGCGTCGATCTCCTCCGCGAACGCCCGGTCGGCGGGCAGCCCGAAGGGCCCGTCCGACACCACCGAGATGACCCCGACGGTCTCGCCGTCGATACGGGCGATCATGAAGGTGAGGCCCGGGTTCAGGTACGAGGGGTGCATCCTGCGACCGGACGGTTGCGGCTCCATGTAACCGGCGTCCACGAAGCCGTCGTGCACCGCGGCGAGCGCATCATCGATCTCCTCCTGCGCGTCGCTCACGGTCACGTGGATCTCCGCGTCACGGCCCGCGGCGGTGCGCGCATCCCTGCGCGATTCCCCGATCACAGGTACACCGCCTTGTGCTGGAAGTCACCGGCCTCGTGGAACGGATACTCGCGGTACTCGTGCACGCGGATCAGCGCCGGGACGCCCGCAGTGGTGCTCGCCATCTCGGCGAGCGCCTGGGTCAGGCCCGGGCTGGGGCGCGCGCGGTCGCGAAGCTGGACGTGGACCTCGGGCAGGCCGTCGCCGGCCATGATGCGGAACCGCCCGGTCAGGACCGCGGCGTGGGCGGCCATCTTGAACAGGCCCTCCTTCACCGCCTCGGGGCGCAGGGTCCACCCGGGGCCGGAGATCGCGGAGCCGTTGCGTCCCCAGACCGCCGCCACCGGGCCCGCGGCCCGCATGTCGATGCCCGCCCGCGCGAGCTCTGCGTCGATCACCCGCGGGTCGATCAGGAGGGCCTCGTCGTCCAGGTCGTATCGCACCAGCGGCAGCAGGCGCCGGCCAAGCGCGGTCACCACCAGGGTGTGCACTCCGTCCTCGTGGACGCGTTCCTCCATGTGGAACCGCTTGGGGTCCCAGGTGAAGATGCTGGGCGCATACCCGCGGTCCTCGCCGAACACCCGCAGCCGCGCGTCGGCGGTGTCGCAGATGCCGCGGGCCAGGCGCAGCGCCGGCGTCTCCACCAGCGCGTGCAGTCCCATCTCGGCGGCACCCATGGAGATGAGCACGCCCGGGCGCTCCCGCGTGGCGGAGGCCGGGAACCCGAACAGCTCCGAGACGTAGTCGCGCCACGATTCCGAGATCCACTCACCGCCGACGAAGCATGCGGCCACGCGCTCCGCGAAGCCCGCTCCGCGGCTGCGCAACGCCGTCTCCCCGAACTCCTTCAGGAAGAGCGGCTCGGCCGCGATCACCACGCGGTCGAAGCGTGTGCCGGCCCGGGCGAGGAGCTCGACGGCCATCTCGATGTGCACCGAGGGCGTCGCGACCGTCGCCAGCCGCGTGGGGATGGTGATGCCCATCGGCAGGCAGTTGAGCAGGAGCGTGGTGGTGTCGTCACCGGCGCCGAGGGCCCGCAGCGCGCTGTCGATCGCGCGCTCCTGCGAGCGGTGCTCGGAGCGGGACGTGACCCCGACCGAGAACAGGCCGCTCGATCCGCTGGAGGCCAGCAGTTCGGCGGCGTCGCTCACCCGCCCGCCGTCCAGCCAGTCGTCGATGTCGTCGGTGAAGACCGTGCGCTTGTCGGTGAACGGCACCTCGCTCAGGCGCGTCACATTCCGGTGGTCGATGCCGTGCCGCTCCAGATGGGCGCGGTACGCGCGCGACGAGAGGGCCGCATGGCGGAACGCGCGCAATGCGGCGCGCTCCTCCGAGGACGGGGTACCGCGCAACGGGCTCGCCGCGCTCCGCCGTCGAATCGCCATCTCCATTGACCGCTCCTGGTCGCCGTGTGTTCCGTCATCGCTCACGGTAAGACGGGTGCTCCTCGCGGACATGCACAGAACTGACCAACGGTCTCGGACGCGAATACGTCCTGAACCTACTAATAACCGCGATGCGTGTGGCGCAATCCGCCAGGGGGTGACGAGGTGCGCCGGCCGCTCTTACGGTGTCGGCGCCGCCGCGTCGATGAGCCCCTGCTCGCGTGCCTGGTGCACCGCTTCGGTGCGTCGTGACACGCCGAGCTTCGCGTACACCTGCACGAGGTGACGGGCCACCGTGTGCTCACTGATGAAAAGGCGCTCGCCGATGTCGCGGTTGCGAAGGCCGAGCGCGAGGAGCTCCAGCACCTCCTGCTCACGCGCGGACAGCGTGGGGGCGTCGTCGTCTCCACCACGACGCGGTGGCGCGGTGACCCGGACGCCGATGGCGCGCAGCCGGGCCTCAGCCCTGCGGCTCCACTGTTCGGCCCCCATCTCGCGGTAGCGCGCACGCGCGCCCAGGAGGGCGTCGATGGCCTCCTCGCGACGCCCGGCCGCGGCGCCCGCCGCCAGGAGCGCCCGAGCGGCCCACCAGGCCATGCCGGTCCCGTCGAAGGCGCCCGCCGCGGCCTGGAGATCCCGCGCGGCGCCGGCGGCCCGGGCCCGGCGGCCGAGCTGACCGCGGGCGTAGAGCCGGAAGGCCTCCAGCGACGAGCGCAGCGGTCCGGCGTTGCCCGCCAGTTCGTCCAGCGTCGTCAGCCCGATGCGCGACAGCTCCGGGTCGGCGAGCTCCGCGGCGACCGCGAACAGTTGCGGTGACAGCAGGCGGTCGTCGGTTTCGCGCCAGGCGGCGATGGCGCCGGCGACCTGCGCCGTCGCCTCGTCGGGGTGGCCCGCCGTGAGCGCCGCGATCGCGTGTCCGGTGGCCGCCGCGGCGCGGTGGGCGAAGGGGGCGTCTCCCGCGGCCAGGGCTTCGCTCACGCTCCGGTGACGCGTGAGTGCGGCGTCGATGTGTCCCTCGGCCAGTAGGAGCCACGCGCACCCGGGATCGGCGGGGGTGGGTGTGGCGAGCTCCAGGGCGGCCCAGCCCTCGGCGGCCCGACCCAGCCACTCACCGGCCTCGGCCAGGCGCCCCTGCGCCGCGAGCGCGTCGCCCAGGGTCCCCGCCAGGTGGTGCTCATGCTCGGCGACCCGCAGCGTGCGCGCACGCGCGATGCCGGCGCGCGCCACGATCGCGGCATCCGCGGGCCGCCCCAACGCCAGCAGCGTCGCGCTCTGGTGCACCATCGCGAGGGTCTCGTCACGGGTGCCGGTGCCCTCGCGCCGGGCGCGCGCCATGTGTGCCAGGCCGGCGCTGGACCCACG
Source organism: Actinomycetota bacterium (assembly GCA_044507145.1). Classification (GTDB taxonomy): domain Bacteria; phylum Actinomycetota; class Thermoleophilia; order Miltoncostaeales; family Miltoncostaeaceae; genus JAVJSF01. Next base: position 8,712 of record JBIQJW010000032.1, on the reverse strand, counting down.
GCCGGTCTCGGCCAGGCCCAGGAAGATGAGCGCGCGCACCGCGGCCCTCGGCGCGTCGGCGGCCCGGGCGACGCTGCGCGCCTCCCCGGCCAGCGTCATCGCTCTCGCGAACCGCCCGCTCAGCACCGCCATCCGCGCCGCCTGGGTGAGCGCATCCGCCAGCTCCGGCGACGGTGCCCGCGAATGCGCGTCGCGGTCCAGGTGGCGCTGGAGCAGGTGCATCGCCGCCCCGTGACGCCCCATGCTCCACTGGGCGCGCGCAGCACCCGTGGCGCTGGCCAGCGCCCCGTCGCGGTCGCGCCGACGTACGCGCCCCGCCGCTGCGGCCTCCAGGGCATCGGCCGCGGCGGCCCACGACGCCATGTCGATAAGCGCCATCCCGCGCTCGTGCAGGGCCGTCAGGCGCAGTTCCTCGTCGTGGGGTGGACGCCACCAGGCGAGCGCCCGGTCCGCGTGCTGCAGCGCGGCCGCCGGATCGCCGTCGGCCCGCGCGTCGCGCGCCGCGCGGGCCCCGTAGCGGACCACCGCCGCGGCGTCGCCGGCGCCCTCGGCGAGCTGCAGCAGCGTCATCGCCCGGGCGCCGGTCATCCGCGCGGCCACAAGTGCCCCCGCGTTGCGCCGGCGGACCTCCGCCGGACCCAGGGCCTCGCGCGCCACCGCGCTCACGAGCGGATCGGCCACCGACCACCGCGGGGCGGGCGGACCCGGCACCTCACGCGTCAGCCCGGCGCGCTCCAGCGCGACCAACCCTCGTTCGGCGCGATCCGGCGAGCAGCGGATCGCCGCGCCGACCTCGGCGGCCGAACAGGGGCCCGCCATCACGGCGAGCCACCCCAGCACGTCACGCGGTTCGGCCTCCAGCCGCGCCAGCCGTGCGCGCACCGGACGCGCGAGCCGGGTGGGGATGGGGATCGACGGACCGTTCGGCGTGCGCCGGCGCGCGGCCAGCGCGAGGGTGATGAGGCGCGCGGGCAGGCCGATGCTCAGGTCGACCACGTCGCGGACGGCGTCCGGAGTGAGCTCCGGCGCCACGTCGGCCACCAGCGCGGTGGCCGCATCGTCGCCGAGCGGGTCCAGCACGATGGTGGGGACGTCCGGGATCGCGTGGCGCGCGGTCATGATCACCAGGGCACGCGAGCCCGCCAGGCGCCGGCACATGCGGGCGGCCTCCAGCAGATCGCCGCCGGGCACATCGCCCGCCAGTACCACCAAGGGCAACAGCCGCGCCGCCCACGCGGGGTCGGGGTTATGCCCCTCCGCCTCGAGGGTCCGCGCGATGCGCTTCGCGTCGGCGGTGGGGCCCTCGGCGTCGATCACCATCGCCCCGTCCAGGGCAAGTCGCGCGGCCACCTCGCGTGCCATGCGCGTCGCGCCGACGCCTGCGGCGCCGGCGATCGCCAGGACGCCGGGGCGGTCACCGGCGCACTCCACCGCGACGCCCAGGATCTCGTCCCGTCCGGCCAGTCGGGGGGCCACCAAGTGTCCGGTACCTCCGGTCATCGCAGGATCGTACGAGCGCATCGGTCGTCTGAGCACTCCCCGACCGGGCGGGCCGGGGCTCACCGTCCGACCACATCTGGCACGATCGGTGCGTGTCGGTGAACCCCTCGCGTCTGGATGTGCCCGTCGGCGACGTCACGATCGCGGCGGAGGTGACCGGTTCAGGTCCGCCCGTGCTGCTGCTGCACGGCTACCCGCAGACCCGGATGTGCTGGCGTGACGTGGTCCCGGAACTCTCGTCGCGGTTCACCGTGGTCAGCGCCGATCTGCGCGGCTACGGCGACAGCGGCAAGCCTCCCGGCGCCGCCGACCACGGCAACTACTCGAAGCGCACCATGGCGGCCGATGCCGTCGCCGTGATGGCGCATCTCGGGTTCGACCGGTTCGACGTGGCCGGTCACGACCGCGGTGGCCGGGTGGCGCACCGCATGGCGCTCGACCACCCCGCGGCCGTGCGGCGCGCGGCGGTGCTCGACATCGTCCCCACGCGCACCCTCTTCGCGAACACCGACCAGGCGTTCGCGACCGCCTACTACCACTGGTTCTTCCTCATCCAGCCCGACGGGCTGCCCGAGGCGATGATCGGCCGCGACCCGGAGTGGTTCCTGCGCGAGACGGTCCGCCGGTGGAGCGGCGCGGGCCGTCAGGTGCCCGAGGAGGCGCTGCGCGAGTATGTGCGCCACTTCAGCGATCCGGCCGCCGTCCACGGATCCTGCGAGGACTACCGGGCGGCCGCCGGGATCGACCTGGAACACGACGCCGCCGACGGAGACCGGCGCGTCACGTGCCCGCTGCTGGTCCTGTGGGGGGAACAGGGCGCGATGCACCGGCTCTACGACGTGCTCGGTTCCTGGCGCGAGCTGGCCGACGACGTGCGCGGCCGCCCGCTTCCATGCGGGCACTTCCTGCCGGAGGAGTGCCCCGGCGAGACGGCCGAGGCGCTGGTGGGGTTCTTCTCGGGCTGAGCGTCAGGGGAGGTCGGGAGGCGGCGGAGCGGACCCGCCGCCACCGTTCGACGGGGGGTCGGCCGGCGCGGTGGGCTCGGCCGGCGTCGTGGCCGCCGGCGGAGTGGTGGGGGTGCCGCCGTCGCCCGGTTGGGACGGCGAGGGGGAGGTGCTGGCCGGCGGCGTGTCCTCCTCGACCTCGGGTCCCACCTTGATGAACGCGTTCTGCGGCGAGTAGCGCCACGTGTAGGTCTCGTCGCGCTTCAGCTCGTCGCCCGCCCACACCTTGCGCGTGTAGGACACCGTGAAGCCGGCCGCGCCGGCGGACTGCTCCACCTCACGTGCGCCCGGCGGCAGGCTCGGGTCCAGCTCCTCGCGCTCCTCGGGCTCCACGTAGTCGTGCGGTTCGCCGGTGGTCGTCTCCACGCGGCGGTCGTGGAGCGTCGAGAAGAGGCGGATGGTGACCGAGTTGTCCCCGGCGACGGCCGAGATGAGCACCGCCGACGGCCAGTCGTTGCGGAACACGAGGTCCGGGCCACCCATGGAGATGGTGGCCTCCCGGCCCATCGGATAGCGCGAGATGTAGAACGAGTGCGGGGTGTGGGTCTCGATCTCCATCCCGGCGAAGAACGCCGCGTTGTAGGTGGTGGTGGCCACCTGGGAGACCCCGCCGCCCACGCCGTCCTCCAGCTTGCCGCCGGCGATCTGCGGGGCTTCGACATACCCGTTGTCGGTGGTGCGCGGCCCCAGCGCGTCGTTGAGCGAGAAGCGGTTACCCGCCGGGATGATCGTGCCGTCCAGGGTCTCCGCGGCGCGGGCGATGTTGGTGACCCGCGGTTCGCAGCAGTTGTACGGCGTGCTGAACTCGCCCACCACCTCAGTGATCCCCAGACCCGACAGGTCCTCGGTGAGCACCTCCGGGCGGCTCACCTCGAACCGGGCGGGCACCGACCGGGTCTCCGTCACCTCCACCATCCGGCGCGTGATCGCCCCCATGTTCAGCCGACGTCCGGGCGCCGAGGGGATGAGGCGCACGGAGGTGCCGTTCACGCGGAACGCCGCATCGCGGGCCGGGGTCTCGCGCGCCTCGAAGGCGGGGGCGATGTCCGCGTAGATCGTCTCCTCGTCGAGGCTGACCTCGATCGCCGGCGGCCGGGAGGCGAAACGCAGCGCCTTGGTGAGCACCTTCGGCTGCACGGCGACGCCGTTGCCCTGGAAGGTCACGCTGATCGGCGACGCGATGATGGCGGCGGCGCGTGCCCGCGCGGTCTCGGCCGCCTCATCGCTGATCGGTGCCGCATGCTCGCCGACCTTGAGCTCGATCTGCTCGGGCATCGTGGTGAGCCGCCGACGCAGGTCGACCTCGTCGATCCCCACGCCGGCGTGGCCGGGAGTGGTCACCAGGCGTCCGTCCTCGACGGCGACGCTCGCGCCGACCGGCGGATTCTCGAAGCCGCGGTTCAACGTGGTCACCAGCTTGGCCACGGCGTCCTCGTCCATCGTGAACTGGATCGGGATCTCCCGCGTGGGGGCGATGCCCAGGCGCTCCAGCACGCGGCCCACCGGTCCTCGCTCCTCCAGGGCGTCGCGCACCGCACCGCCGACATCCGGGCGTGCGCCGAGATCACGCGGCTCCACGCTCAGACGCACATCCGACCCGTCGTCACGCGTGATCACCACCGGACGGGTCATCAGCTCGCGCGCCCGGGCCCGCACCGTCTTGCGCAGGTCGTCCGGGCTCATGTCGCCCACCTGGACGCCGGCCACCGACACCGCCCCCGGCGCACCGGGCCCGGTTCCGCCGATGAAGGCGAGGGCGGTCCCGACACCGACGACCAGAAGGATCGCGGCCGCGACGATCAGCAGGACCGTGCGCCGCCCGACTCCGCCCCGGCGGCGTTTCCGGGATCGGTCCCGGCGCGTGGATGATGGATCGGGTGTGCGTCGCGATCCGGATCGCTCACGGCGCCCCGGGTCGCGCCCGCCGTCGGCGCTGCCCATGGTCGCGCATTGTAGACGCGCCACGGCCCGTCCCCGTCCGCGCGACGGCCCGCGCGGACGTCGGCGCGATCCGGACGGCTACCCGGCGGCGAGCAGGGCGATCGCGGCGACGCCGTTCACGGTGGCGTGCGCGACCACGGCGGCGCGGTACCCGCGCCAGCGATAGAGCCAGGCCAGGACGACCCCGGTCGCCACCAGGGCGATCGCCCGGGGCCAGATGATGTACGCGTCGTCGTGGGAGGCGGCGAACAGGAACCCGCTGATCCCTGCGGCAGGCCAGAAGGCCATTCGCCGCACCAGCCCGCGCAGCAGCAGCGCGCGGAACACCAGCTCCTCGCCGAGCGGGGCCAGCACCACCAGCGCCACGACGATGAGCGCCGCCTGCCACGGTGCGGACCCCAGGTCGATGGTCTGGTCCTCCAGGCGCTCCTCCAGCCCGGAGTCCACGAGGGTGCCGGCCAGGATGATCGCCGCGGAGGCGATGATGATCCCGATGCCGATCACCACCCCGAGGCCCAGCGCGCCCAGGCCGCTGTGCTTGGTGGCCATGGCGAGGCGCCGCTCGTGCGCGGGCAGCGCGGTGAGGAAGATGAACCCGAACAGGGCGATCAGGCCGCTGCCCACCACGGTGAAGATGGCCGCCACCGACTCGTCCGAGAGCGACGTGGCGAGAAGCGCCGCGGCCAGCGGGATGGACAGTCCGAACGCCAGCAGGACCGCCCCGACGGGGCGCAGGACCCGGGGCCAGAATCCGACGCGATCGAGGGGGCTGCTCACCGGGCGGCAGTGTAGTGGTCGCGTCCGGCTCGGTCGCCCGTGGCCGCCGGTACGATGGGCCGCGATGGCGGTTCCCGACGCACTCGCGCAGCCCGTGGCGCTCGACCTGTTCGAGGGGCCGTTCGACCTCCTGCTCACGCTGGTGTTGCGTGAGGAGGTCGACCTCTTGGAGCTGCCGCTCTTGGACGTGGTGAGTGCGGCGTTGGGCGACGAGGCGAGCGAGCGCTGGGATACCAACACGGCAGGCGAGCTCATCGTGCTGCTGGCCGCGATGGCGGAGCTCAAGGCCCGGGTGCTCCTGGGGGAGGAGACCGAGGAGGAGCCGGATCCCGACGCCATGGAGGCGCGCGAGATGCTGGCGGCCCGGCTGGTCGCCTACGCCCCGTTCCAGCGTGCCGCCATGTGGCTCGCCGAGCGGGCCGCGGCGTCGGCCGGCCCCCGCTATCGCCGCGTTCCGCTGTCGGGCGGCGCCCCGGCCGAGGCGCCGAAGGAGGATCCCGAGCAGTTGCGTGAGGCGTTCGCCGCCCTGCTGGTGGCCACGCCCGAGCCGTCGCTGGCCCACATCAACCAGCGGCGCGTCAGCATGCCCGAGGCACTGGCCCGCCTGCGCTCGGCGCTGACGCGCGCCCGGGACCTCAGCTTCGACGAGGTGGTGCGCGACGCCGGCCCGCTGGAGGAGGCCATCACGCTCATGGCGGCCCTGGAGTTGGCGCGGCGCGGGGAGATCACGCTGGCCCAGCCGGTGCCCTTCGGCGACATCGCCATCACGGGTGTGCGGTGAGCGGACCGCCGGCCGTCGAGCGGGCGGTGGAGGCGCTGCTCTTCCTCAGCCCGGAGCCGCTCTCGGTGGTGGACCTGTGCGAGATCACCGGCGAGGCGCCCGGTCCGGTCCAGCGCGCCCTGGCCGTGCTGGCCGAGCGCCACGGCCCGGACGGCGGCCTGGAGATCGCCGAGATCGCGGGCGGCTTCACCATGCGCACGCGCGCCGACCTGGCCGAGGTGTGTGACCGCCTGCGCGACCGGCCCTCCGACGAGCGCATCAGCCCGGCGGCGCTCGAGACGCTGGCGGTCATCGCGTACATGGCCCCGATCGGCCGGCCGGAGATCGGGCGCCTGCGCGGCGTGGCGGTGGACTCCACCGTCAACTCCCTGCTGGAGCGCGGGCTGGTGGAGGAGGCGGGGCGCCCCCGCGGGGGAGGGGCCATGCGGTATCGCACCACGCGCCTGTTCCAGGAGCGGTTCGGGCTGCGCCACGCCGGCGACCTGCCGCGCCTGGAGGACTTCGAGCTGACCGGCGAGGAGGCCGAGCGCGTGCGACGCCAGTTGGTGGACGCCGGCCACATCACCACGGCGCCGCGGGGAGGCGATGAGGATGGCTGACGAATCGGGGGCCGCGTGGCCGATGCGCGTGCACCGCGCGATCGCCCTGGCGGGCGTGGCCAGCCGGCGCGCCGCCGAGCGGATGGTGGAGGAGGGACGCGTCGAGGTGAACGGCGCCCCGGCCAGCGTGGGACAGGTGGTGTCCCAGACCGACCGGGTGAGCGTGGACGGGGAGCCCATTGCCGGGCCCGAGGACCTGCGCGCCTACCTGCTGCACAAGAAGGCCGGGCTCGTGTCGACGGCGCACGACCCCCAAGGTCGCCCGACGGTGCTCGACGACCTGCCCCACGACGTGCGCCTGTACCCGGTGGGCCGGCTCGACCTGAACACCACCGGTGCGCTGCTCATCACCAACGACGGCGAGCTCGCCGCGCGCCTGATGCACCCCCGCTCGAAGGCGCCGAAGACCTACGAGGTGCTGATGCGCGGGCGGGTCTCGGCCGCCACGGTGCGTAAGCTACGCGACGGTGTTGAACTGGACGACGGCATGACGCTGCCCGCGCGGGTGGAACCCATGGAGCGCCTGGCGCCCCAGGGCACGTGGCTCACCATCGAGCTCACCGAGGGGCGCAATCGTCAGGTCCGCCGCATGGGCGACGCCGTGGGGCACCGCGTGATGCGCCTGCACCGTGCCCGCTACGCCGGGCTGTCGGTGCGCGGTATGGCGCCCGGTCGATGGCGACCCATCACGCGCGCGGAGTGGCACCGGCTGGGGCAGATGGTGGGGCTGAAGCGATGAGCGTGGTGCGTGCGATCCGGGGCGCCACCTCGGTTCCCGAGGACACCCGAGAGGCGATCGGAGAGCGCACCGTGGAGCTGGTCTCACAGGTGCTGGAGCGCAACGGCCTGCGCCCGGACGACCTCATCTCGGTGATCTTCACATCCACCGACGACCTGGTCTCGGAGTTCCCTGCGACGCCTGCGCGCCGGGTGGGTCTGGGCACCGTGCCGCTCATCTGCGCACGCGAGATCCCGGTGCCCGGGGCGATGCCGTCGTGCGTGCGCCTGCTGGCCCACGCGAACATGCCGGCCGAGCGCGAGGTGCAGCACGTCTACCTGCACGACGCCGTCAAGCTGCGGGTGGACCTGGCGCAGTAGGCGCCGCGGCGGCCGGATCAGCCGGCCGTGGGCACCGCGATGTCCAGCCCCAGGTCCAGCGTGGGGGCGGAGTGCGTCAGCGCGCCCACCGACACCGCGTCCACGCCGGCGGCGGCGGCCGCTCGAGCCCCCTCCAGTGTCATCCCGCCCGAGGCCTCCAGCCGCGCGCGCCCGGCGGTGAGCGCCACGGACTCACGCAGTCGCTCCGGGGTCATGTTGTCCAGCAGGATCCAGTCCGCGCCGGCCTCCAGGGCCAGCCGGACGCCGTCCAGGTCGTCGGCCTCCACCTCCACGAGCACGTCCGGGAAGTCCGCGCGCGCCCGGGCGACCGCCTCAGCGAGGTCGGCGCCGGCCAGGGCCAGGTGGTTGTCTTTCACCAGCACGCGGTCGAACAGCCCCACGCGGTGGTTGGTGCCGCCGCCGGCGGTCACCGCGGCCTTCTCCAGGTGCCGCAGGCCCGGGGTGGTCTTGCGCGTGTCCAGCACCAGCGCCGGTGCGGCGGCCTCGACGTACCGGGCGGTGAGAGTCGCGATACCCGACAGGTGGCACAGCAGGTTCAGGAGCGTGCGCTCGGCGGTGAGCACCGCGCGCGCGGGTCCCGAGATGTCGGCCACCACCGTGCCCGGCGCCAGCCGGTCGCCGTCGGCGTGGTGCCAGTGACCGGTGAGGTCCGTCTGACGCAGCACCTCCTGCGCGGCCGCGCGCCCGGCCAGGATCCCGTCGACCCGGCTCACCACCTGCGCCGTGGTGGTGAGCCCCGCCGGAATCGTGACGGCGGAGGTGATGTCCCCGCGGTCGCCCAGGTCCTCGGCCAGGGCCCGCGCGACCACGCCGGCCACGTCGCTCACGCGAGCGCCAGCATCCGGTCGAGCGCCAGCTTGCCGTAGCGGCGCATCTCGTCGCTCACGTTGATGACGTTCACGATGTCACCGTCGGCCAGCGACTCCAGGCACCAGGTGAGCTTGGGCAGGTCGATGCGGTTCATCGTCACGCACGGGCAGATGTGCTCGTT
>JBIQJW010000257.1:0-2553 GCA_044507145.1 Actinomycetota bacterium | reverse complement strand
TAGCACGGCCCTCGTCCACGGCGCGGGATCTGGGCCCATTCGCAGCGAGCCGCCCTACCAAGAATTAAAGGTATCCCTGGAAAGGAAGAAGCCGTTGGAGGTGGAGTTCTCGCAGGTGAGGCCATTGGTGAGGGACTGGCAACTGAAGGCGCCGAGCGACCAGACGCTGCCGTAGGAGAGGGTGGCGCCGCCGGCGGCGGTGCCGCTGGCGGTGATGGGCGCGCCGGCCGCCGGGAGGATGACGGCGAAGTTGTCGTTGGACGTGGAGCAGAAGAGCTCGGCGGCGCTGTACTGGCAGCGGATGTTGCCGGTGGGGCTCTGGAAGCTGGTGATGTCGTCGGGGATCGGGTCGCCGCGGCCCTCGTTGCGCCGGCGGTCGGCCTCGCGCTGGGCGATGGCGGCCTCGATGGCGGCGCGGACCGGCGCGGTGTCGGCGAGCCCGACGTTGGTGATGGTGTTGGGCACGCCGGGGGCGAGGTTGAAGAACTCGCGGTAGGCGCGCAGCGCGCGAGCGGCGGTGGCGCGGGCGCGGTTGAGCGCGGCCAGGTGGGACTGTCCGGGGGTGCCGGCGGTGGCGCGCGCGAGCTGGTCGAGGTAGCGGCGGTGCTCCCCGGTGGCCGTGGTGATGGCCGTGAGCGCGGCGGCGTGGTCGGTGCGCGCGGGCGCGGGGAGGGCGGTGAGCTCTGCGCGTGCGCGGGCGACGACGGCCGCCTGCCGCGTGGCGTTGCGGTTGACGCGGGCGAGGTCGCCGGGGCCGCCGGTGTTGGCCAGCGCGGTGCCGGTGCCGGTGGCCGAGCGACCGAGGAGCCGGACGGGGCCGGAGACCGCGGCGGCGAAGTCCTCGGCGGTGGGAAGCGGATTGAGCCGATCGGTCTGGGCGGGCCCGGTGGTGGTGGGCCCTGCGGTGGTGTCGACGGCGGTGGTGGTGGGCTCGGTGACGGGCGGCCCGGCGGTGTCGTCCCCGCCACCGGTGAGGGTGATGAGCAGGACGACGACGAGCGCCGCGACCACCGCGCCGGCCACGCCGATGGCCCAAGTGGGCACCCCGGCGATGCGATGGCGCGATCCGCCTCCGGGCCCCGCGCCGGGCGCGGGAGGCGGGGTGGTCGGCCCGGGTGCCGGCGGTGGCTCGGCGGGGTCGTCGGGCGGGGGTGTGGGCTGCTCGGTCACGGCGTCGCCTGGTCGCGTGGTGTGGTGGCCGCGAGCCTAACCGGCCGCCCGGATCTCCTGATCGACCGTGCTGGCGCCCGTGGTGGGGTCTTTACGGATGTGGATGGCGGAGCCCAGGCGTTCCACCACGCCGGGCAGGTGGGTGATGACGCCCACGAGCCGACCGTCGCCGGCCAGGCGCTCCACGCCCTCCATGGCCTGTTCGAGCGATTCGGCATCCAGGGCGGAGAAGCCCTCGTCGAGGAAGAGGCAGTCCAGCCGCCCACCGGATTCGGCGGCGACGTCGGCGAGGCCGAGAGCGAGCGCGAGGCTGGCGAGGAAGCGCTCACCGCCCGAGAGGGTGGCCGCCTTGCGGGTACGTTCGCCGCGGCGCATGTCGATGACGTCCAGCGGCTCGGCGGTGGTGTGGGCGAAGCGGTATGCACCGCCCGAGAGCTGGTGCAGGCGGGTGGATGCGCCGGCGGCGAGTCGGACGAGGTAGCGCTGCAGCAGGTGGCGCGGGAACCGGTTCACCCTCAGGTCGGCCGCCACCTGGGCGTGCCGTGCCGCGTCGTCGCGTGCGGCCGCGATGTCGTCGCCGAGGCGCCGGTGCTGGGCGGCGGCGGCGTCGAGGGCGGCCAGGGCGTTGCGTGCCTCGGCGGTCTGGGCGGCGGCGCGCTGCGTGGCGGCGTCGAGCTCACCGATGCTGTTCACGCCCAGGGGGGCGGCGCGCTCACGCAGCCGCGTGCGCAGGTCATCGGCGGTGGCTTGCGCGACGGCCGCGGTCGCCTCGGCGGATGCGGCGGCGGTGTCGGCGGCGCCGGCCAGGTCGGATACGGCGTTGACCAGCGCCGTGGCGTCGGCATCCGGCGCCGGCCCCGGGCGGGCGATGAGGGGCGCCACCAGCGTGGCGGGCTGACGCCGGGCCGCGATCTCATCGCGCTCGCATCCCCTGACGGCGCGCGCGGCGCTGTCGGCGGCCCGTCCGGCCGCGGCGGCGCCGGCCTGGGCGGCATCGGCGGCCTCCTCCAGCGCGGTGAGGGTGGTGAGCGCCCGCTCGAGCGCCGCGGCGGGGGCGTCGTGGTCGAGCCACGGACCCAGCGTCGTGCGCAGCGCCGTCGCCTCCTGCGCGGCGGCCGTCCGCTCGCGACGCAGCGCCTCCACCCGACCGGCCAGGCGGTGGAGTTCGGGCGCCCGCTCCTGCATGCGGGCGAGCTGTGCCTCCAGCGCCCCGCGGTCGTCCTGGTCGGTGGCGCCGGCATCCCGTGCGGCGGCGCGCGCCGCCTCCAGCGCCGCGGCCGTCTCGTCGTGTGCACGCTGCGCGGCCGCCGCCTCGCCGTCGGCCCGGGCACGGCGCGCCGCGGCGTCCTCGGCCAGGGCGGCCGCGGGCCGCGCGGCCTCCTG
>JBIQJW010000031.1:15494-17671 GCA_044507145.1 Actinomycetota bacterium | reverse complement strand
GGAACCCGGCGCGCGGGCAGCAGGCGCTCGACGCGATGAGCGAATCGGGCGGCAATGTGCTGGCCGTCACCGACGACCAGATCCTCGACGCCTATCGCCTGCTGGCCGCCGAGGAGGGCGTGTTCTGCGAGCCGGCGTCCGCGGCGTCGGTGGCCGGGGCCATCGCCCGCGTGGAATCGGGCGACATCCGGCCGGGGGAGCGCGTGGTGTGCGTCCTGACCGGGCACGGCCTGAAGGACCCGGACACCGCCATCGCCAACTCGGAGGGCGTCCAGCGACTGCCCGCCAGCGTCACGGCGGTCGAGCGGGCGCTGTTCGATGTCTAGCGCCGCCCCGGCCCCCGAGGCGCTCACGGTCAGCGCCCCCGCAACCTCCGCCAACCTTGGCCCCGGCTTCGACTGCCTGGGCCTCGCCCTCGACCTGGGCAACGCCGTGGTGATCAACCGCCGGCCCGGGCCCCTGACGGTGCGCGTCACCGGGGAGGGAGCGGGCGAACTGCCCACCGATGAGACCAACCTGGTCTGCCGCGCCCTGCGTCTGGGCCTGCCCACCCTGGACGGCCTGGCCGTGGAGTGCCGCAACCGGATCCCCCTGGGACGCGGCCTCGGATCGTCGGCGGCCACGGTCTGCGCCGGCCTGGTGGCCGCAAACGCCCTGGGTGGTCTGCGCTGGAGCCCGGACGACCTGCTGGAGCGCGCGACGCAGCTGGAGGGCCACGCCGACAACGCCGCCGCCTGCCTCACCGGCGGAATGGTGGCCGCCGGCCCCGGGCCGCAGGCGCGGCCGGTCTCCATCCCCGAGGGCCTCGGCTTCATCGTGGTGATCCCCGAGACGCGCATCAGCACCGATGCGGCTCGGTCGGCGATGCCGGCCAGCGTCCCGCTTTCGGACGCCGCCACCACGCTGGGGCACGCCGTGGGCCTGCTGATGGCGCTCACCGAAGAGCGGATCGAGGACCTCGCCGACCACCTCCAGCACGACGCGCTGCACGAGCCCTACCGGGCCCCGCTGGTGCCGGGCTTCGACACCCTGCGCGGGTTGGTGGACGGCGATCGCTGCCTGGGCGCGACCATCTCCGGCTCCGGCCCCAGCGTGCTGCTGTGGTGCCGTGACGAGGCGGTGACAGATGTGGCGCAGGCGACCGAGGCGGCCCTGGCCGACGCCGGCGTGGCGGCGCGTGTGCGCCCCTCCAAGGTGAGCGCCGCGGGCGTGCGCGCCCGCTGGACCGGTGGCGCCGACCTGCGGCTGGCGCGGGCCGTCGGATGACCCCGGGGCGCGTCGCGTGACCGACGCGCGCTGGCGGCACGGGCGGGGGGTGCTGGACTGCGCCGACGGTGCCCTGGTGGGGATCGTCAACGCCAACCCGGACTCGTTCAGCGACGGGGGCGTGAGCGCCGGCACGGAGCGGGCCGTGGCGCACGGGCTGGCGCTGGCGCGGGCGGGGGCCGACGTGGTGGAGGTGGGCGGCGAGTCGCTGCGCTTCTCCGAGCACACCCCGGTGGACGTGGAGATCGGTCGTGTGGTGCCGGTGATCGAGCGGCTGTCCGCCGAGCTGGACATCGCGGTGGCCGTCGACACCTTCAAGGCGCCGGTGGCGGCCGCGGCCATCGCCGCGGGTGCCGCGATCGTGAACGACCCCACCGGGCTGCGCGATCCGGCCATGCTGGACGCGGTGGCCGCATCGGACGCCGGCGTGGTGATGACCCACTTCTTCGGCCCGCCCAAGGTGCGCCCCAGCCGCTTCCCGGACGGGGACGTGGTGGCGTCGATCACCGCGTGGCTCGGCCGCCAGATGGAGGCCGCGCGGTCCGCCGGCATCGACCCGGCGCGGATCGTGCTCGACCCGGGGCTGGGCCTGGGAACCGCGCCGGCGCAGGACCTGGACATGCTGCGACGCGTCGACGAGGTGGTGGCGCTGGGGCGTCCGGTGCTGATCCCCGTCTCGAACAAGAAGGTGCTGGGAGCCCTCACCGGAGCCGCCGCACCGGACCGCCTCGCCGAGACCACGGCCGCGATGGCGTGGTGCGTGGGACGCGGGGCGCGGCTGTTCCGCGTGCACGATGTGGCGTTCCTGCGCGGGGCGCTCACCGTGGCGACCGCCCTGGCGACGGGCCGGGTCGCGCGCTGGCACGAGGTCGTCAAATAGGCGCGTCCGCTGCCCGGTCGGGGCCGATGGT
>JBIQJW010000031.1:12684-15394 GCA_044507145.1 Actinomycetota bacterium | reverse complement strand
CGCTGGCACGAGGTCGTCAAATAGGCGCGTCCGCTGCCCGGTCGGGGCCGATGGTAGCCTCGGGATGCCGCCCCCGTCCGCGCGGGGCCGTGTCGGCGCGTGCGCGCCGGGGATGCGACACAGGGGTCGCATCGTCCGCCGGAACACCCCAGGAGGGGCCATGAAGCTCTTTGTGGACACGGCCGACCTGGCCGAGATCGAACGGATCGCCTCGTGGGGCGTCCTGTCGGGGGTCACCACCAACCCGACCCTGCTGTCGAAGGTGGAGGGTGATCCCGACGACATCTACCGGCGCGTGTGCGAGCTGGTGGACGGGCCGGTCTCGGCCGAGGTGGTCGCCACCGAGGTCGACGAGATGGTCTCGGAGGGCACCCGCCTGGCCGCCATCCACCCGAACATCGTGGTGAAGCTGCCGATGTCCGAGGAGTCGCTCACCGCCACCGCGCGGCTGGCGGCCGACGACATCCGGGTGAACATGACGCTGTGCTTCACCGCGCCGCAGGCGCTTTTGGCATCCGCATCCGGCGCGGCGTTCATCTCGCCGTTCGTCGGGCGCTTCGACGACATCGGTCACGACGGGCTCGAGTGCCTGCGCGACGTCGTCGAGGTGATCGAGGCGTCGATCTACGACACCGAGATCATCGCCGCATCGATCCGCACACCGGTGCACGTGACCGAGGCGGCGCGGATGGGTGCCGACATCGCCACCATCCCGCCGAAGGTCCTCCACCAGATGCTCGCGCATCCGTTGACGACCGCCGGCATCGAGACATTCACCCGCGACGCACAGGCACGCGCCGCGGCGACGAGGAGCTGAGCATGGAGAACGTGGAGCTCGAGGGCGTGCGCCCGATCCAGTCGGTCGACTTCCTGGAGGTCACCGAGCAGGCGGCGATCGCGTCCGCCCGCTGGCTGGGTCGGGGCGACAACAAGGCCGCCGACCAGGCCGCCGTCGACGCGATGCGCAAGGCGCTCGGCGAGATGCCGATCACCGGCACCGTGGTCATCGGTGAGGGCCAGAAGGATGAGGCGCCCGAGCTCTATGTCGGCGAGGTGCTGGGCACCGGTGGCCTGGAATGCGAGATCGCGGTGGACCCCGTGGAGGGCACCGACCTGGTCGCCCGCGGCGACAGCGAGGCGCTGGCGATCTGTGCCATCGGCGATCCCGGCGGCTTCCTCTCCGCGCCGGACATCTACATGCAGAAGATCGCGGTGGGCGCCACGGCCAAGGGGCGCATCGACATCAACGCCCCCATCCGCGACAACCTCGAGGTGGTGGCCCGCTGCTACGGGCGCAAGGTCACCGAGCTGACGGTCATCGTGCTCGACCGGCCGCGTCACGCCGAGCTCATCGAGGAGATCCGCTCAGCCGGCGCCCGCATCCGCCTGATTCCGGACGGCGACATCACCGCCAGCCTGTCGGTGGCGGTCCGGGGTACCGGTGACCACCTCTACGTCGGGATGGGCGGCTCCACCGAAGGTGTCATCACCGCGGCCGCGCTCGAGTGCCTGGGCGGCGAGATCCAGGCGAAGATGGCGCCCCGCGGCGATGAGGATCTGGCAAAGATGGCCGAGTTCGGCATGGATCGGCCCGATCGGGTCTATCGGACGCGGGACCTGGCATCGGCGCCGCGCTACGTTGTGGCAACGGGGATCACGGACGGGAACCTGCTCAAGGGCGTGCGGTACTTCGCCGACGGCGCGCGCACCCACTCCATCGTGATGGACCTGCTCACCAACACGGTGCGGTTCATCGACACGGTGCACCTGCTGAGCCCGAGCCTCGTCCGCGAGATCCGCCTGTAGCCGCAAAGCACCGAGAAGCGAGAGCCGATCAGATGAGCGACTCAGATGAGTTCCCCTTCTCCTTCCCCTTCGGCGACGGGGCGGGGGAGGAGTTCAAGGAGCGTCTCAAGGACCTGATGCGCGCCCAGCGCGATGCGTTCGAGGAGATGCAGGCGGAGTCCGGCGGGCAGGTCGCCGCCGTCGACCGCTGGCAGGTGATCCAGCAGGCCGTGGTGCTCACCACCGCGGCGCTGCGGGCCGTCGAGCCGCGCGAGTCGGCCGACGATGCCGCCGACGCGATGGGGATCCTGTTCGCGCGTTCCATGGCGGCGCTCCAGGGCGCCCTGCGGCCCAGCCCGTAGCGGTGTGCATCCCCCGGCGCGCGGTGTGCGCCGGGGAGCGTCGACTACGCGGCGGCCCGCCGGTAGGCGTGCGCCGACCAGTCGGGCGTCGCGAGGCCCTCGGCCGCAGGTGCGCCCGTCCGCGCCGAGCGGTGGGTGAACCCGCGGCCCGGCACGAAGCGCGGCTCCAGGTGGCCGTCGGCCACTCGCTGATCCAGCCACGCCCCGCGCAGCACCAGCCGGCGCAGCCAGTGGGCCAGGCCGCGCCCGTCGTGCCGCAGCACCTCGTCCCGGTCTGCCAGATGGCGTGCGAGGGCGCTGGCGGGGGCGTCCGCGGTGCCGCGCAGGGCGATCGCCACCAGGTCGGCGGCCTCGTCGGCGTCCACCCGGTGCGCCTCCACCAGGCCCAGATGGGCGGCCGCGTCGATCACCCGGCGCACGAAATCGTCGTGGCCGAAGTCGAAGCGCACATCGCGCACGCGCATCGTCACCGCGGTGCCGGACCGGTAACGGGGGACCAGCGACTCCTCTGACATCGGCGGCACGTTAGTACACCCACCGGTGCGCCCGCCGTCCTCATCCTG
>JBIQJW010000031.1:3946-12584 GCA_044507145.1 Actinomycetota bacterium | reverse complement strand
CTGACATCGGCGGCACGTTAGTACACCCACCGGTGCGCCCGCCGTCCTCATCCTGGGGACATGGGACGACTGCGCATCGACCGCCTCCATGGCGCCCCCGGGTGCCTGTGGCGCGAGGACGGCGCGCTCATCGCCGCACGGTGTCACGTCGCGCGCGGGGTCCTCGGGCGCGGCATCGGCCTGCTCGGCACCACCTCTCTGGCCCGCGACGAGGCGCTGTGGCTGGACCGGTGCGCCGGCGTCCACACGTTCGGGATGCGCACGGCGATCTCGTGCGCGTTCCTCGATCGCGACGGGCGGGTCCTGCGTGTCGTGCGGTGCCTCGTCCCCTGGCGGATGGCGGGCGTGCGCGGGGCGCGCACCGTCGTCGAATGCGCACCGGGCGCGCTCGACAGCGTCCGCCCGGGCGACGTGCTGCGACACCGCGCGTCATTTCTCCGCACAGAGCACACATTCTCCGGCGACCGGGGGGTGAAAGGTGGTGCGTCCACACCTTCCACCGGGGCAACGGGGCGCGGACGCCCCGCCGATCAGAGGGGGTGGGACATGGCGATCGCGGTTGGAGGGCCGGTTCCGGCGGTGCTGGTGGTGGAGGACGACCCGCCGACGCGGACCTTCCTCACAGAGAACCTGGTGGCGGACCGCTTCTCG
This sequence comes from Actinomycetota bacterium, assembly GCA_044507145.1. Classification (GTDB taxonomy): domain Bacteria; phylum Actinomycetota; class Thermoleophilia; order Miltoncostaeales; family Miltoncostaeaceae; genus JAVJSF01. The sequence continues at coordinate 11,933 of JBIQJW010000031.1, read as the reverse complement.
CCGCTGGTCGCGGGTTCCGGGGAGGAGGCGCTGGAGCTGCTCTCGGGCGCCAGACCGGACGCGGCGGTGGTGGACGTCGGCCTGCCGGGGCTCTCCGGCCTCGAGCTGGTCACGGCGATCCGCGACGCCGGCGCCGAGGCGGCGTGGGATCCGGGGATGCCCATCGTGCTCACATCGGGGGAGGGCGGACCGCTCGCCGCGGTGCGGGGCATCGAACGCGGGGCCGATGACTTCGTCCCGAAGCCGTTCCACTACCCCGAGCTCCTGGCGCGCCTGGGCGGAGCGCTGCGGCGCTCGCGTGGCGCCCTGGTGCACGAGACGCTGCGCGTCGGGGCGCTGTCCATCGACCGGCACTCACGACGGGCCACGGTCGCCGGCAGGGTGCTCACACTGTCGGCCAAGGAGTTCGCCCTCCTGTCCATGCTGGCCCGGGATCCCACGCGCGTGCACACGAAGGCCGAGCTCCTGCGCGATGTCTGGGGCTACCGGGGCGCCGCGCGAACGCGCACCGTCGACAGCCACGCCAGCCGCCTGCGGCGCAAGCTCGCCGAGCAGGGCGCGGGGCACGGCTGGATCGCCAACGTCTGGGGGGTCGGCTACCGCCTCCTCGCGGAGGAGGGGTGATGGCCACCGGAGCGACGATGCCCGCGCCGATCGCTGACGGCCCGTTGGCGCGGGCCGTGCACGACATGCGCGGCCCGCTCACGGTCATCCGTGGGCTGTGCGAGATGCTGGAACGCGGCGAGGTGTCCGACGCCCGCCGCCGGCGACTGCGCGCCATCGACACCGAGGCCCTGCGGATCGCCGAGGCCTTGGACGCCCTGCTGGCGCCGGCGGCGATCGGACGGGCTCCGGTGGATGTGGTGCGACTCGCGGCGCGGGCTGTGGAGCGCCACCGGTGGGCCGCCGGTCGACGCGGCGCCCGGATCACGCTGCATGCCACCTGCCGCCCGGTCATCGACGGAGACGGCCCCCAGATCGCCCGGGCGCTGGACAACCTCATCGGGAACGCCCTGCGCCACTGCGCGCCCGACGGATCGGTCGTGGTCCGCGTGGGCGCGCGCGGGGCGTGGGTGCACCTGTGCGTGCGCGACGACGGCGCGGGTGTCGCCGAGGCCGACCGGGAGGCGATCTTCCGGCCCGGATGTCGTGGGAGCGCGCCGAGGGGGCCCGGGCAGGGCCTCGGGCTGGCGATCGCCCGTGACATCGCGACGGTACACGGGGGCCGGCTGCTGCTCGACCGGGTCGAGCGCGGCGCCTCGTTCCGCCTGGTGTTCCCCCGGGCCGCCGGCGGTCCCGATCGCGGGGCGGCATAGCCATGGCGGCCACGATCATCGTCGCCGAGCGGTCGCTCGTCTGTCGCGTCGCGGGCCTGGAGGCATCGGGCCGGGTGGTCACGGTGCCGCGGGAACGGCGTCGCGGACGCTGGTCGCCCCTGGTGGCGGACGAGGTGGTGGACGCCCTTGAGGCCGCGGGGCCCGGTGCGGTGGTGCTCGCGCGCCCGGTGGCGGTGGACATCGACGCCGCAGCGCTGCCGGGACTGGCCCGCGTCCTCGGTCGCGAGGTCGTCCAGTTGCCGGCCGACGGCGACCGCGCCGCGTGGGTCATTGCCGTGGCGGTCCATGTGGAGGCCGGAGACACCGCCGACACGGTGCGCACCCTCCAGTCGGTGGCCGGACTCGCCGCCGCCGCGCGGCAGGGGCAGGACGGATACCTCCCGGCGGGAGCCCGTCCCGGTCTGGTGCTCCGGTGGGCGCGCCGGTCCTGGCGGCCGTGTGCCCACTGCGGAGGCGGCGGATGCGCCGGCACGCCATGCGGGCGATGCGGCGGCCCGATCGCGGTGGCGGCGTGATGCGGCTTCCGCGTACGCGCATCGGCCGCGCCGGGCTGTGGATGGCGCTCGCGGGGGCGGCCGGTCTCCTGGCCGTCGTCCTGACCCTTCGCGCCGCCGGGCAGCCCGATCGCGACGGCACCGTGCTCGTCGCCCGCGAACCGGTGCCCGCCGGCACGCTGCTGGACCCGGAGACGGCCGCGCGGGTGCTCGGGCATGTGGCCGTCCCGGGAGACCTCGCGCTCTCGGGTCTCGTGTCGGCGCCCGATGACGCGATCGGCCGTCGGACCGTGGCGCACCTCGGCGCGGGTGAGCCCGTGACGCTCGCGGTGCTGGGCGGTGCGCCCGGTGCCGGGCCCGCCCCGCTTGCGCCCGGGGAGCGGGCGGTCGCCGCGCCACTGTCGACGGCGGCCGGTGCGGCGGGGGCGCTCACACCGGGTGTCCATGTCGACGTGGTCGCGTCCACCGGAGAGGGGCTCACCGGGCGCACGCGCGTTGTGGTCTCCGATGCCGAGGTTCTGGCGGTCACCGAGGGGGTGCCGGGAGGGGACGGCGGTGAGGCCATCCTGCGCGTCAGCGCCGCGCAGGCGCTCACCGTCACGGCGTCGCTGAACTTCGCGCGGGAGGTGCGCCTGCTGGTGCGTCCGCACAACGAGGACACCGCACCCGACGCCACGACCGAGGCGGGAGCACCATGAGCGCTCGGACGGCCGTCGTCGTCGGTGCGGTGGGCGGTTGCGGCACCAGCACCGTCGCGTGCGCGCTGGCGGTGGCGTGGTCACGCGCCGGCCACCCGCCGACACTCATCGATGGCGATCCGACGGGTGGCGACATCGCCGCCTCGTGGGGCCTGCCCGCCCAGCGGACGCTCGACGACCTGGCGGTGGTCGCGGGGGAGGTGGGCCCGGAGCACCTGCGCCGGGCCGCGACCACCCGCGACGACGGCCTCCGCGTCATCGCGGGGACCGCGGGCGGTGCCGGTGCCGCTTGGACGCCGCCGGCGTCCGGCCAGTTGCTGGAGGCGGCGGCCGCGGCGGGATCGGTGGTGGTCGACGGGGGCGCGGGGTACGGCGACCGCGGCGGCATGCTGGACGATGCGCACAGCGTCGTCTTGATCTGTCCGGCGCGGGCCGGGGCGGCACGCCGGGCGGCGGCGCTCATCGAACACTGGGAGGCTCACGGGGTGGACGAGCGGCTCGCGGTGGTCTGGAGCCACGGCCCGGGGTCGGTCGAGCTCAGCGCGCGGGCGCTGGAGCGACTGCTGGGCGTCCACGTGCAGGCACGGCTACCGTGGTCGCCCTCCGAGGCCCGCGAGCTCGGTGCGGGGCGGTGGCCGGCCGGGCGCCGGCGTCCGCTCCGGGCCGCCTTGGAGGCGCTGTCCGAGGTGGTGGGATGACCACCGGGGTCGATCCCTCCCTGGTCGAGCACCTGCGCGGGCGGGCGGCTCGGCACCCGTCGGTGGCGGGCGGGCCGGTCGACCGTGAGGCGCTGGCGGGTGTCGTCGACGACCTGCTCGACGACGAGCGCCGCATCCTGGCCCCCGGCGAACGGGAGGCACTGATCACGGCGGTGGTGGACGAGGCGCTCGGCCTCGGGCCGCTGGAGCCGCTGCTGCGCGACGCATCGGTCACGGAGATCATGGTGGTCGGTCCGCGACGCGTCTTCGTCGAGCGCGCGGGGCGGCTTGCCGAGGCGCCGACCCACTTCCACGACGAGGCGCACCTGCTGCACGTGATCGACCGGATCCTCGCGCCGCTCGGCCGGCGCATCGACGAGGCCAGCCCGATGGTCGACGCCCGGCTGCCCGATGGATCGCGCGTCAACGCGGTGATCCGGCCGCTCTGCCTGGACGGCCCGGCGCTCACCATCCGGCGCTTCGCCACCGAGCCGCTCACCGGGTCGGACCTGGTGCGGCTGGGCACGCTGGACGAGCGCCTGCTCGGTCTGCTCACGGCGGCCGTCCACGCGCGCCGGAACATTCTTGTCACGGGCGGGACCGGGAGCGGGAAGACCACCACCCTGGCGGCCCTCGCCGCGCTCATTCCGGCGCACGAACGGGTGGTCACCATCGAGGACGCCGCGGAACTGCGCATCCCGCTGCCCCATGTGGTGCGCTTGGAGAGCCGACCGCCCTCGTTGGAGGGCCGGGGCGCCGTCCCCATCCGAGCCCTCGTCCGCAACGCGCTCCGGATGCGCCCCGATCGCATCATCGTGGGCGAGGTCCGGGGCGGCGAGACCCTCGACATGCTCAGCGCCATGAGCACAGGACACGAGGGATCGCTGTCCACGCTGCACGCCTCGTCCCCGGCCGACGCCCTGCTGCGCGTGCAGACGCTGGCGCTCATGGGCGACGTCGACCTGCCCTACCGCGCCGTGGCCGACCAGGTGGGGAGCGCGCTGGACCTCATCGTCCACCAGTCCCGCCGTCCCGACGGCAGCCGCAGGATCGTGTCTGCCGCCGCGGTGTCCGCCGGGCCCGACGGCCCGCGCGCCACGACCCTGGTGCGCCTGCTCGCCGGCGACGGCGCGGGTGACACCGGACGGGCTGGCTGGGTGTGGAGCGCGGACGCCGCGACCTGGGTGGCGCGCGCCCGATCCGATGCGAGCGCCGTCCAGACGGCCTCGTCGGAGGCGGTCGGTCCGTGAGTCCCGCCGTTCCGGCATTGGTTGCGGGGCTCTCAGCGGCCATGCTCGTCCTGGGCCTCGTGCGCCTGTCGCGGGCTCCCCGCGCTCCGGCGGGTACGGCCGAGGCTCGCGGGCGCCCGCGGGCCCGCCCGTCCCGCTTCGCCGATCAGCTCGATGCACGCCTGGGGCGCGGCGGCATCGCCATGTCGGCGCGCGCGTTCGTCGGCGCCGTGGCGGTGGTGGCCGCGTGCGCCGCGGCCGCGCCCGTGGTGGTGATGGGCACGCCGTGGCTCGCGCCCGCCGGGGCCGGACTGACCGTGCTTGCGGCGGCCGCGGTGGTGCGGTCCTGCGACCGCCGCTACGTCGAGCGCGTCGCGGGGCAGTTGCCGCAGGTCTGCCACCAGTTGGCCGCGGCGCTGGCCGCCGGCCTGTCCCTGCGTCAGGCGCTCGCGCGCGCGGCGCGTGATGCTCCGGAGCCCATCGCGGGCGAGCTGGCCGGCGCGGTGGACGAGCTTGCGCTGGGCGCACGCCTCGACGGCGTCCTGGAGGGAATGGCGGCGCGCGTGCCGGCGCGGGACCTGCGGGTGCTGGTCACAGCGATCCTGGTCCAACGGCGCACGGGTGGGAACCTCGCACGGGCCCTGGCGACGATGGCGGACCGTCTGGAGGAACGGGCACGCATGGCCCGCGAGCTGCGCGGTGCGACGGCTCAGGCCCGCATGACGGCGTGGCTGGTGGCCGCACTGCCGCTGGGCGCCGGCGTGATGGCGGAGATCGCGGCGCCGGGCACGCTCGCGCGGACCTTCGGGGCAGGCCCCGGGCCGGCCCTGCTTGCGGTCTCATCGGCGCTGTACGGGATCGGTGTCGCGTGGGTCCGCCACATCGGTCGGGTGGACGAATGAGCCTCGCCGCCCATCCGCTGGTGCTCTGGGGCGCGGCGCTCGCCTGCGGCGCGATGGCACTCCGTGCGCGCCGCCCGGCGCCCGCCCGCACGGCACCCGCCGTTGCCGGTGTGCCCGCGCCGCTGCGCCTAGCGGTGCGGCTGCCGTCGCCGTCGCGCCTGCGCGCCCTCGCGACGCGACCCGGCGATGAGGCCGCGCTCGCGGGCGCAGGGCTGGACGGACGCCTGGATGCGGCGGCGCTCGCCCGGGCGCGCGTCGGCGCGGCGGCGGCCGGCGCGGTCACCGCTGCGCCCCTGCTGCTGCTGGGGCCGCTCGGCGCGCTGATCGTCGTCGCCCTGGCGGGCCTGGGCGCGTACCTCCCGTCGCGATGGCTCGCCCGCCGTGTGGTGCGACGCCGGGCGGCGCTGGTACGGGAACTGCCCGACCTGCTCGATCTCCTGGGCATCTGCGTGGAGTCGGGTATGGCATTGGACCCGGCGCTGGCGCTCGCCGCCGAGCGCCTCGGCGGAACCGTGGGCCACGAGATCGGGCGCGTGCTCGACGACCTGCACTTCGGCCGGCCGCGCGCCGCGGCCTATCGGGCGCTGGTCGCGCGGGTCGGTGCGCCCGAGCTGGCGAACGCCGTGGGAGCGCTCCTGCAGGCCGAGGAACTGGGGGCTCCGCTCTCGGCCGCGCTCGAAGGGCAGGCGGAGGCGCTGCGCGCGGCCCGCCGGCAGGCGGCCCGCGACCGCGCGGCGAAGGCGGCGCCCAAGATTCAGCTGGTGGTGGCGCTGCTGATGGTGCCCGCCGTCCTGCTGCTGGTGATGGGTGTGCTCATCATCGAGCTGGCACGTCAGGTGGGGGCGGTGATGGGCGGATGACCGGCCGGCGGCGACGTCGGCAACAGCGCGGCATGGCGGCCGTGGACTACGTGGGCGCGATCCTGGTCGTCGGCCTGCTGATGCTCAGTCTGGTGGTGGTACGCGAGCACCGCGCCGCGCGTCGCCCGCCCGTGGATCCGGTGGCGAACATCGCCGCGCTGGTGCGACCGGTCACGGTGCCTCGCCCGCGTGCCACGACACCCCGGCCGCCGCGCGCGACGCCGCGCCGACGCGCTCCGCGCCCACCGGTGCCCGAGCGGGCGATCGTGCATCCCCCGGGGTGGGTCGTGGGACGGTGAGCGCAATAGGCGGACGTGCCGGAGCCCGGAAGCCGGCTCCCGCACATTCGCGTCCGGCGACGTCCCGGCCCTCGGTAGCGCGCGCGACCGTCCGGGGCGTCATACCCTTGACCGACGCGGGGCCGGGGCCCGCGGGTCGCGCGGGGCGTCGGGCCAGCAGGTGATGCCGATCCGTGGTGCCCCCGGGCGGCGGGTTGTGCGGTCACATAACGTGCATCCGTCGCGAAACGACCGAGGTTGGAGATGGCGGGCGGATGACGGAGGGCGATGCGGTGCGGGGCCGGCGGTGCCTGCTCTTACGGTTCGAGCGCCGGACCGGGGCGGAACCCGTCGCGTTCGCTCCGTCCGGTGACCGCGGCGTGATGGATCACGCGGCGGCGGCGGATACCGGGCGTGAGCTTCGGATCGACCCTCCGTCATGAGATGACCGGCCCCGTCCGGGATGAACCGCGGCGCGCGCCCGCCCGCACCGGCGACCGGGCGCGTCCCGACTTCGCCGCCGTCGCCGCCGACAACCTCGACGGCGTCTTCCGCTACCTGCTGCACCTGGTGGGAAACCGCCACCTGGCCGAGGATCTCACCTCCGCCACCTTCGAACGCGCCCTGCGCGACTGGCGCCGCTACAACCCCGCCCGGGCCCGGCCATCGGTGTGGCTGGTGGAGATCGCCCGCCGGATCGCGCTGGACCACTTCCGCAGCGAGGGTCGCCGGCGCCTGCGCGAGGAGCGCTACGCCGCCGCCAACCCCGAGGCCACACCGGGCGCCGACGAGGCCATGGGCGGACTCTCGCCCGACCTGCGCGAGGCGCTGGACCGACTGACCCGCGCGGAGCGCGAGGTGGTGGCGCTGCGCGTGGTGCTGGATCTCGATGCGTCCGAGGCCGCGCGCGTGATGGGCAGCTCGCGCGCCGCCGTGGGTGCCGGCCTGCACCGCGCCCTCTCCAAACTGCGACGGGAGGTGAGCCGATGACCGCCGGCGACGACATCCGCCCCGAGCGGCTCGAGGAACTGCTGGACGGCGCGCCGCCGCGCGACGACGCCGAACGCGAGGCGCTGGCCCTGCTGGCCGAGATCCGGGCCCTGGACCCGCCCGCTCCCGCGGCGCTGCACGCCCGCATCGCCGCCATGGCCGAGGCGGCCACGCCGGCGGCGCCGTCGTGGAACTCGCGTTTGCGTGCCCTGCTTCCTGGTGGGGGCACATCCCGCCGCCGGTGGCTCACCGTGGCAGCGCCGCTGGCGGCCGCGGTGCTGGCGGCGGCCGTCGTCGTGCCCACCGCTCTGCGCGACGGCGACGGCGACGGGGACGCCCCCGCCGCCGTGCTGTCGCGCGGTCCGGCGGACGACGCCGAGCGCTCGGCGACCGCCGCGGCCGAGGCTGCGCCCGCGCCCGCGGCGCCGTCGGCCACCGGGGCCGCGGTGCCCCCCGATGCGGGTGTGCCCGCCGCGGAACCCGCGCGCGCCGCCGCCATGG
>JBIQJW010000031.1:0-3936 GCA_044507145.1 Actinomycetota bacterium | reverse complement strand
GCGCTGTCCGAGGCCAGCACCTCGGCCATGGAGATCTCCCGCTCCCTCGGCGGCCACACCGCCAGCTCGGACTACGACGTGCCCGACGGGAACCGGGGCGACAACCGCCTGGTGTTCCGCGTGCCCGCCGACCAGGTGGACAACGCCATCGCCGAGTTCGGCCGGCTCGGGACCGTGATCGGCCAGGATGCGCAGATCGTGGACGTGACCGATCGCATCGCCGCGGGCGACGATGCGATCGCCGCTCAGCGGGCCCGCGTGCGCACGCTGCGCGCGCGGTCGGTCGCCGAGGCCGGCGACGCCGCGCTCGCCGGCCGGCTCGCCGCCGCCGAGCGTCGCCTCAGCACGCTCATCGCGCGGCGCGACGCGGTGGCCGACCGGGCCGCGATGGCCGTGGTGCGGCTGGAGCTCACCACCCAGTCGCCGCCGGCGCCGCCCACCGACCGGGGGCGCATCGTGGCGGCGCTGGCCGACTCCTGGGACCGCCTCACCGGCGTCACCGCGTGGACCCTTGGCGCGCTGGTGCTGATGGCCCCGTTCGTCGCGCTCGCGCTGCTGGCCGCCTGGGGGATCGGTCGCGGCCGCCGCGTGGGCGTCCGGCGCGAGCTGCGGATGTGACCGGCCCGGTGCGCGCGCTCAGCGCTGGCGCACCGTCCGCAGCGGCAGGTTCACGCGCTCCAGATGCACCCGCGGTACGTCGCCGTCCACCTCCAGCCACGCCCAGCGCGGCTGGAGGTCATCGCCCTCCCATGCCTCGCCGACGCTACCGGGATTGACGAAGAGGCACCCACCGGCCTCCCGCACCATCTGCCGGTGTGTGTGGCCCATCACCACCACGTCGGCATCCGCCGACCGCGCGCGGCGCTCGAGCTCGGCCTGCGGCGTGTCGGCGTCGAACGCCTCGTCGGGGACATCGGGGAACGCATGCGCCACCACGACGCGCAGACCGCCCACCTCCAGGCGCACCACCGTCGGCAGGCCACCCAGGAAGGCACGCTGGTCGTCGGACAGCGCGACGCTGGTCCACGAGCGCGAACCCACCCGCCGGGCCTTCGGGTGATCCGGGGGGCGCGGGGCGCGCGTCGCCACCTTCGCGTCGGTGTTGCCCTGGGCGATCGGCCAGCCGCGCCGGCGAACCTCGTCGATGCACTCGCCGGGGTCGGAGCCGCGCATCACCAGATCGCCGGTGCACACGCCCCGGTCGATCCCCCGCCCGTCCACCGCCGCGAGCACCGCCGCCAGCGCGCGGTGGTTCGCGTGGATGTCGCCGAAGAGCGCCAGCCGGGCCGTGCCGCTCACGATGTTCCGCCCGTGTCGGCGTCCAATCCGAGGGCGCCCTCCAGCTCCGTGCGGAAACGCTCGTGCTTGAGGCGGCGCCACTCGTCGAGGAAGCGCGCGTAGAGCTCATCGCGCTCGGCCCGTCGACGCGCGATCAGCGCGTGGACGCCCACGCGCTCATCCGCCCGGCGGCCCACGTCCAGGCGTCCGCGGAACTCGCGAAAGGCCGCTTCGGACGCGCGCCGGCGCCGGGGCGTGCCCTCGCGCTCATCCATCGCCTCGGCCACCAGACGGCGGGTTGCCATGCCCTCCCGCTCGTCCAACCAGCGCAGGTGCTCCTCCAACATCGGCACCTGCACGTCGCGGTCGTGGATGTCGCCCAGGATGTCCTGCAGGTTCTTCACCTCGGTGATGTGGGGCGTGAGGTCGCGTGGGAACGCGATGGCGAAGATCTCGAGCAGGTAGCGCAGGCGTTTGAAGGCGATACGCATGTCGTGCAGGGCCGTCACCTCGGCCGGGTCGGCGATGGTGCCGTCGAACGAGTACACCTCGGCGATCCGCACGGCCAGGATGCGGCGGGCGTTCGGGCGCAACCGGCGGTCCGGATCGATGCCTGGGACCGGACGGGGCCGCGCCATCAGTCCTCGCCCGGAGGACGGGGGGCGAGGCGCGCCAGCGACACACCGGTGTGACGCTCCACGTAGCGGATGAAGCGCCGCTCGATCTTCTCCTCGTCGAATCGGGCGAACAGATCCTCGACGCGCAGCGACTCGCGTGCACGGTCCTCGCGGTACCGCGCGATGAGCCCCTCCAGGCCCGGCCGCTCATCGGGCGCCACGGTGCCGGCCATGCGTGCCAACCCCTCGATGGCCACATCCAGGTCGCGCGCCGCACCCAGCGTGTCGGTGATCTCCTTCACCCACCGCAGCCGGCGGCGGAACGACCCGGCCGGGAAGGATGCGGCGAACGCGTCCATCGACGCCCGCAGGCGCCGCGACGCCACGCGCATCGCATGGAGCTCCTCGGGATCCTCGGCCAGGAGGGTGCCCTCGCGGTAGCTCATCATCTCCTGCCAGCGCGTCAGGATGATCCGGCCCGCGGCGTCACGGAAGCGGGCGTCGCCGCGCAGGCCCCGGACCGGCCATGCCTGCGCCACTACGACCGATCCATCAGCGGCGCACCATCACCGCGTCGCGCACCGACCGACGCAGCATCTTCCCGCCGGCCACCAGCGGCCAGTCCACGTCCAGCTCCATCCCCAGGTCGATGAGCGCGCGGATGACGGCACCCTCGTCCACACCCGTGCCCGACAGCTCGCGCACCTCGCGCAACCATCGCGCCTGCGCCGCCGAGATGGGCACGGTGACGTTCTTGCGCGCGTCCTTGCGCCGGGTGGTGATGGCGTCCGGACCCAGCCGTACGTAGGTGGAGCGCGCCGGCCCGGCGCCCAGGATGCCGCGATAGGAGACCCGCCTGTCCTCACTCATGCGTCATCCTCCACGTGGGCGGCGGCCGCGCCGATGCTGGCACGCCGGTCGTCGGCGAGATCGCGGACGGTGTCCTCGGTCACCTGCTGCTCACCGCGTTCGGCGGCGACGAACAGGGCGTTCGCCAGCAGCATGTTCACCAGGCGCGGCACCCCGCCGGTCTCGCGGTGCACGGCGCGGGTCGCCCGCTTCGACACCAGGCGGGTGGAGGCGCCGGCCACCCGGGTGCGGTGGGCGATGTAGCCGTCGACCTCGTCGGCGGTCATCGGGCCGAGGTGATAGCGCACCACCACGCGCTGGGAGATCTGGGGCTGGCGGTCGACGCGCGCGGTCAGTTCCGGCTGGCCAAGGAGCACCACGGGCATCCCCGGCACGCCGCCGGCCGGATTGGTGAGCATGCGCACCTCGTCCAGGGCGCGCGGCTCGAGGCGCTGGGCCTCGTCGATCACCAGCACCACCCGTCGGCCTTGGCTGTGCGCCATGGAGAGTCGCGACCGGATGCGCTCGGAACGTTTGGCGGCGGAGCCCGAGGATGATTCCGCACCGATGGCCAGGAGGATCTGACCCAGCAGCGCCGCGGCGGTGCGCTGGGGGTTCGCCACCTGGCCCACCCGAAGGCCCTCGCTGTCGAGCGCCTGCACCACGGTCTCGGACAGCAGGGTCTTCCCGGCGCCGATCTCACCGGTGATCACCACCAGCCCGCCCAGTTGCGTGATGCCGAAGAGGACCCTGGCGAGCCCCTCCTGATGATCGGCCCGCTCGTAGGCGAAGCGCGGGTCGGCGTCGAGGCCGAACGGGGCCTCGGCCAGCCCCCAGTGCCGGAGGTACCAATCCGGACCATTGGCCCGCTCACTGGCGTCGCGACGAGGCACGGTCCGCGCACTCTAGTGCAGCCGCACCTCGTCGCCCATGCCGCGGTGAGGTGTTACAGACCGGTGCCGCGCGCGGCCCGGGCGCGCACCGCCCGGGTGCGCAGGGCGGCCAGGGCGGCCACGGTCGCGGCCACGCCGGCGAGTGCCAGCTGGCCCGCCACGATGGCGCCGCCACCGGGGCCGGACGCCGCCGCGGCCAAGAGGAAGCCAAGGGTGAGTCCCATCGCGAAGCGCGCGACATCCCACGCGTCGAGCGCCGGGCGCCGGCGGCGCGCCGGCTCCGCCACGACGCGCAGCGG
>JBIQJW010000256.1:0-2638 GCA_044507145.1 Actinomycetota bacterium | reverse complement strand
GTGACGGCTCTGTGCCGCCGGTCCCCGCCGGTGAGGCGGCGCAGCGCCGTCCCGCCGATGATCGCACCGGCCAGCCCGATCAGTGCGGCCGCGGCGGCCCCGGCGCGACCGGCGCTCATGTCGTAGGCGGCGGCCGGGCGGAGCGCTTCCTGCAGGGCGAATGCGACTGACATGATCTGTTCCTCCTGCTCACGGGACTGGATGTGAGCCGATCATGTCGTTTTCGCGCCCGCCCGTCGTCCGGCGGACGCAGGCATTTCCGGCTGCTGCCGATGGCGCAGCCGCCTGCTGCGGGCGCAGCAGGCGACCCGCCAGCCGGGGTTGGGAGGCGGGGTCCAGGTCTGCCGCAGCGCCGTGGAGAGGCTGGACGAGTTTCTTCTCAGAGGACGAACCCCTCCGGGAAGGGGTCGGTCGGGTCGAGCAGGTAGGTGGCCGTGCCGGTGATCCAGGCGCGGCCGGTGAACTCGGGGACCACGGCGGGGAGGCCGCCGACGTCGGCGGTGCCGACGAGGCGGCCGGTGAAGCGGGTGCCGATGAACGACTCGTTGACGAACTCGGTGTGCAGCGGTAGCTCGCCGCGCGCGTGGAGCTGGGCCATGCGGGCGGACGTGCCGGTCCCGCAGGGCGAGCGGTCGAACCAGCCCGGGTGGATCGCCATGGCGTTGCGGGAGTGGCGGGCGGTGGAGCCCGGCGCCAGGAACTGGACGTGCTTGCAGCCGGTGATCAGCGGGTCGGCGGGGTGGACGGGCGGGTCGGCCTCGTTGATCGCGGCCATGATCGCCAGACCGGCCCGGATGATGTCGTCCTTGCGGGCGCGGTCGAAGGGCAGGCCCAGGGGCTCCAGGCCGGTGATGGCGTAGAAGTTGCCGCCGTAGGCCAGGTCGTACCGGACGTCGCCCAGGCCGGGCACGGCGACGGCGGCGTCCCGGCGCAGCGCGAACGAGGGGACGTTGCGCAGGGTGACGTTCTCCGCGGCGCCGTCGCGGACGGCCACGCGCGCCTCGACGAGCCCGGCGGGGGTGTCCAGGCGGACGACCGTCTCCGGCTCGGTCACCGTCACCATCCCGGTCTCCACCAGGACGGTCGCGACCCCGATCGTGCCGTGGCCGCACATCGGCAGGAAGCCGCTGACCTCGATGTAGACGACGCCCCAGTCGGCGTCCGGGTGCGTCGGCGGCTGGAGGAGCGCGCCGCTCATCGCGGGGTGGCCGCGCGGCTCGTCCATCAGGAAGCGGCGCAGCCCGTCCAGGTGCCGGACGGCGTGGTCGCGGCGCTCGGCCATGGTGGCGCCGGGGATGGGCGGGACGCCGCCGGTGACGACGCGGGTCGGCATGCCCTCGGTGTGCGAGTCGACGGCGGTGATGGAACGGATCGAGCGCATCAGGCGGCCCGGCGGCGCAGCGCGGTGATCGCGCGGTCCATGTCGGCGGTGACGGCGGCGCGCTCGTCCGCGCCGAGCGGGCCGCGGGGCGGGCGGCAGGGGCCGCCGTACCGGCCGACCAGGTCCATGCCGAGCTTGATGGCCTGGACGAACTCGGTCCGCGAGTCCCAGCGGAACGCGGCGACCAGGGGTTCGTACAGGGCGCGGGCCTCCTCCAGCCTCCCGGCCGCGCCCAGCTCGTACAGCCGCGCCGATTCGGCGGGGAAGACGTTCGGGAACCCCGCGAACCAGCCGGTCGCGCCCATCAGCAGGGACTCCAGGACGACGTCGTCGGCGCCCGCCACGACCTCCAGGCCGGGCGCCCGCTCCTTGATCTCCAGGACGCGGCGGACGTCGCCGGAGAACTCCTTGACCGCGACGACGCCGTCGATCTGCGCGATCTCCGCGAGCAGGGCGGGGGTGAGGTCGACCTTGGTGTCGATCGGGTTGTTGTAGACCATGACCGGCAGCCCGGCGGACGCGACGGCCTCGTAGTGGGCGACGACCTCGGCGGCGTTGGCCCGGTACATGGTCGGCGGCAGGCACAGCACGCCGTCCGCGCCGTCCTCGGCCGCGAGCTCCGCCCAGTGCCGCGCCTGGTGGGAGCCGGGGCCGTGCACGCCGACGACCACCAGGCCGTCGCCGCCGACGGCCTCGACGGCGGTGCGGGCGACGCGGCGCCGCTCCTCGCCGGTGAGCGACGAGTACTCGCCCAGCGACCCGTTCGGGCCGACCCCGCGGCAGCCGTTGTCCACCAGCCAGCGGCAGTGCTCGGCGTAGGCGTCGTAGTCGACGGCGAGGCCGGCGGGCGCGGCGGCGTCCGCGCGGTAGGGCAGCGCCGTGGCCACGACGACTCCCCCGAGACTCGGCGACGTGCTCATCGGGCGCTCTCCTCCTGGTCGGAGACGGGGGGATTCGCGAGTTCGCCGAGCCGGATCGGCTGGGCGACGGGCCGGTGGTGCGGGTTCCCCGCGTCCACCAGGCCGGTGAGCAGCTCGGCGACCGCCGGGCCGCAGATCCGCGCCTGGCAGGGGCCGAGGCCGGCGCGGGTCCGCAGCTTGACGGCGCGGGCGGAGGCGAGGGCGCCGGCCGCGCTGAGGAGGTCGCCGTAGGAGGCGTCCTCGCAGCGGCAGACGATCGTGCCGGGGCGCAGCCAGCCGCGCCAGCCGGGGCCGATGGGGTGGGCGGCGGCCAGCCGGCCGGCGAACGCGCGGGCCC
>JBIQJW010000255.1:0-2665 GCA_044507145.1 Actinomycetota bacterium | reverse complement strand
ATCCTGGACATGCGCCGGCTGTTCGCGGGGATCCCGCTGGACCGGATGAGCGTGTCGATGACCATGAACGGCGCGGTGCTGCCCGTGCTGGCGCTCTACATCGTGGCGGCCGAGGAACAGGGCGTCCCGCCCGAGAAGCTGGCGGGGACCATCCAGAACGACATCCTCAAAGAGTTCATGGTCCGCAACACCTACATCTACCCGCCGTCGCCCTCGATGCTGATCATCTCGGACATCTTCGCGTTCACCTCGCAGCGGATGCCGCGCTACAACTCGATCTCCATCTCCGGGTACCACATGCAGGAGGCGGGGGCGACCGCCGACCTGGAGTTGGCCTACACGCTGGCCGACGGGGTGGAGTACATCCGCGCCGGGCGCGCCGCCGGCCTGGATGTCGACGCGTTCGCACCGCGGCTCTCCTTCTTCTGGGCCATCGGCATGAACTTCTTCATGGAGGTGGCGAAGCTGCGCGCCGCCCGCCTGTTGTGGGCCCGCCTGGTGAAGGACCTGGGCGCCGCCGACGACCGTTCGCTGTCGCTGCGCACCCACTCCCAGACGTCCGGGTGGTCGCTCACCGCGCAGGACGTCCACAACAACGTCATGCGGACGTGCATCGAGGCGATGGCCGCCACGCAGGGGCACACCCAGTCGCTGCACACCAACGCGCTGGACGAGGCGCTGGCGCTCCCCACCGACTTCTCGGCCCGCATCGCCCGCAACACGCAGCTGTTCCTCCAGCAGGAGTCGGGCACCTGCCGCGTGATCGACCCGTGGGGCGGCAGCTACCACGTGGAACGCCTCACGCACGATCTCGCGCTGGCCGCGCGCGCCCACATCGTGGAGGTGGAGGCGGACGGCGGGATGACCGCCGCGATCGAGCAGGGCATCCCCAAGCTGCGCATCGAGGAGGGGGCGGCCCGCACCCAGGCCCGCATCGATTCCGGCCAGCAGCCGGTGATCGGCGTGAACCGCCACCGCCCCGCCCACGAGGACGACGTGGAGGTGCTCAAGGTCGACAACGCCCAGGTCCGCGGCCAGCAGCTCGAGAAGCTGCGCCGCCTGCGCGCCGAGCGCGACGAGGCGGCCTGCACCGCGGCGCTGGAGCGCCTCACCGCCGCGGCCGCCCGCGCCGTGGAGGGCTCCCGGGGGCCCGGGCTCGAGGACAACCTGCTCACCCGCGCCGTCGACGCCGCGCGCGCCCACGCCACGGTGGGTGAGATCAGCGACGCCATGGAACGCGTCTTCGGCAGGCATACCGCGCGGATCCGTACGATCTCCGGCGTGTACCGGCGCGAGGCATCGGGGTCGGCGGACGTCGAGGGCGTCCGCGACCGGGTGGAACGGTTCGCCGAGGCGCACGGGCGGCGCCCGCGCATCCTGGTGGCGAAGATGGGCCAGGACGGCCACGACCGCGGCCAGAAGGTCATCGCCACCGCGTTCGCCGACCTGGGGTTCGACGTGGACGTGGGGCCGCTGTTCCAGACGCCGGCCGAGGTGGCACGCCAGGCGGTCGAGGCCGACGTGCACGTGGTCGGGGTGTCCTCGTTGGCCGCGGGCCACCTCACGCTGGTGCCGGAGCTCCGCGCGGAACTCGCGGCGCTGGGCGCCGGCGACATCATGGTCGCCGTGGGCGGCGTGATCCCCCCGGGCGATCGGCCCGCGCTGATGGAGGCGGGCGCCGCGGCGATCTTCCCGCCGGGCACCGTCATCGCCGACGCCGCGGGCGAGCTGCTCGACCGTCTCGGTCAGGCCTCGGCCGGCGCCGGGAGGTGACCGGCTCCTCGCGCACCGACATCGATGTCGGTGCGCTCGCCGCCGGGGTCCTCGAGGGGAACCGGATCCGCATCGCCCGGGCGATCACCTTGGTGGAGTCCACGCTGCCGGCCCACCGGGCCGCCGCCCGCGAACTCCTGTCGGCCCTGCTGCCGCACGCCGGCCGTGCCCACCGGGTGGGGATCACCGGCGTGCCGGGCGTGGGGAAGTCGACCTTCATCGATACGCTCGGCATCCGCCTCACCGCCGCGGGGCATCGCGTCGCGGTGCTGGCGGTGGATCCGTCGTCCACCCGCCGGGGCGGCAGCATCCTGGGGGATAAGACGCGGATGGCCCGCCTGGCGGCCGACGAGCGGGCGTTCATCAGACCGTCGCCCACGGCCGGCACCCTGGGCGGTGTGGCCCGGGCCACCCGCGAGGCGATCACCGTGGTGGAGGCCGCCGGGTACGACATCGTGCTGGTGGAGACGGTGGGCGTGGGGCAGTCCGAGACCACCGTCGCCGGCATGGTCGACACGTTCCTGCTCCTCATGCTCGCCCGCAGCGGCGACTCGCTGCAGGGCATCAAGAAGGGCGTGGTGGAACTGGCGGACGTGATCGCCGTGAACAAGGCCGACGGGGGCCACGCGGTCGAAGCGCGCGAGGCCGCCCGCGAGCTGTCCGGGGCGCTGCGGATGCTGCGGCCGCACGGTTCGGGCCGGCGCACATCCGTGCTGACGTGCAGCGCGGTGGAGGACGACGGGGTGGACACCGTGTGGGATGCCGTGGCGGCGCACCTCGCGGATCTGCGGGAGGCGGGCGAGCTGGCCCGGCGGCGCGCCGACCAAGACGTGGGGTGGATGTGGGCGATGGTGCACGAGGGCGTGCTGGCGCGCGTGCGTGACGACCCCCA
>JBIQJW010000030.1:9889-18200 GCA_044507145.1 Actinomycetota bacterium | reverse complement strand
CGGCCGAAGACGGTCACATCGAAGTAGTTGCTCTGGTCCGACCACTCACCGCCGCGGTTCGTGCGGCTGGTGACCGCGAGTCGGATGCTGCACACGCTGGTCCCGCCGGCGGTCTGGCGCAGCTCGGGGTCGCGCGTGAGGCGACCGACGAGGGTGACGCGGTTCAGATCGGCGGGCATGGCGTGCGCTCCGGTTCGTTAGCGGGGGCGCCGGCGTCCGCCGGGACGGCCGCGCTGCGGCCGGCTCTCGCCCTCGGGGTTGGTGTCCACCGGCGCGGGGGCGCCGTTCGCCATGGCACGCTCGGCCTCGCGGCTGTTGAGCCGGATGAAGAGGGCACGCAGCACCGTGGTCTTGTTGATCGACAGCACCCGCTCGATCTCGGCCAGCGCGGTGGGCTCACCGTGGCAGGTGATGACGACGTACTGGCCGTCGGCGTGCTTCTCCATGGGGAACGTGAGCTTCTTGCGTCCCCAGTCGTTGACGTGCTCAACCGATCCGCCGCCGTCGACGATGAGCTGCTGGACCCTGTTCAGGATCTCCTGCCGCTGCTCCTCATCCGAGTCGGGGTTGAGGATGATCATGATCTCGTAAGCGGTGATCCTGGGCCTCCAGAGGTTGCGGCACGCGAGCGCACCGGGGCAACCGGGCCCCGGCAGGCGCGGGAGTATACCAGCCGTCCGGCGCGGGGATCGGGGCGTACCATGGATGCCGGAGCATCCCACAGGAGGCGCGATGGCGGGCTGGAAGCGGACGGTCATCTCGGTGGCGACATCCCTGGGGCTCGGGGCTGCCGTCGCGGCTTGGCGCGAGCGGCGCCGTCGGCGGCTCCTCACACTGCGCGCCGCGCAGGAGGCCGCCGTGGTGGTCGCACCCGCCGATGCCGCCGCCCCGTCGGTGGGGGATGACCCGCTGGCCGCGCTCGACGCGGCCCGGGAACGCCTTCGCGCCGAGGCGCAGCGCGCCCGCGACGAGGGCGGCGGGGCGGCCGAGGCCTGATCGTCTCCGCCATCGCCGCGGTGGCGGCGGCCGTGCTGGGCGCCGCGGTGACGCCGGCGTCGACCCCGGTGCCGGCGCCGTCGGCGGCCCAGCAGGGCGTGAGCTTCGCGGTGAAGGGCGACTGGGGCGACGGCACGGCGGCGCAGCGGGTCGTGTCGCGGCGCATCTGCGCCGAGCACCGCCGCAGCCCGTTCGCGGCGCTCATCACCACCGGCGACAATTTCTCCCAGCCGGACGGCGTCGCCACCGCCGAGAACTTCTGGCGCCCCGAGGCGTGCATCCGTCGCCTGGGCATCCGGTACCGGCCGGCGTGGGGCAACCATGACATCGCGGGCGCCGACACCGAGCGGGTGCTGGGCGCACCGGGGCGCTACTACGCGTTCTCCCAGGGGCCCGCGCGGGTGGTCGTGCTGGATGCCAATGCGCCCGAAGATGCCGACCAGCTCGCGTTCCTGCGCGCGGAGATGGCGCGTCGCGACGGCCGGGTGCGCATCGCGGTGTTCCACCAGCCGGCCTACACCGCCGGCATCCACGCCCCGGGCGTGGCGCAGCAGCGCGCATGGGTGCCCCTGTTGCGCCGCGGCGGCGTGCGTCTGGTGCTGCAGGGCCACAACCACGCCTACGAGCGGATCGAGCGCGACGGGATCACCTACGTCACCACCGGGGGCGGCGGGGCCACCGTCTACCCGTGCGTGCGCCGGACCCCCGGCCTGCGCGTCTGTCGCATGATCCACCACCTCCTGCGCGTGGACGTCACGGCCGACCGGGTGCGGGTGCGTGCGATCGCAGCACGTGGGCGGACCCTCGACGATGCGGTGATCCCCGCGGCGGGCTGACCCGGCTCAGGTGGGGACGCGCGCCCCCCGGCTCGCGACGGCGGCGGCCCAGGCCGTCGCCACCCGCACCGTCATCTGGCCCATCGCGGCGATCGCCTCCAGGCGATCCTCCTCGGGCACCATGTCGGGCTCCTCGGCCAGCGCGCGGTCCATGGCCCGCTCCAGCGCCAGGCTGCCGCCCAGCGTCACCTCGGCGGACGAGCCGGCCAGGCCGTGGCCGCGGCCATACGTCTCGGAGCGCTCGATGGCGTCGGCCAGGCTGCCCGACTGGAGTGCGTCGGCCAGCATGTCGATCCACGAGCGCACCACCCCGCGGCGGTCCTCCCGGGGCAGGCGCCGGTAGGCGGCCTGGGCGGGGCCCTCCACCAGCGACTCCACCAGGTCTGCGATCCGGTCGGACCGGGCGCGCAGGGCCTCGGCCAACTCCGGTCGCGGCGTGAGCTGCATGTTCATCCGGCGCGAGCCGCGCGAGGTGCGCGCCGGCTGGCGCGCCAGCCACTGGCGCAGCGCCTCGGGATCGAACCGGCGGTGGCCGCCGGCGGTGCGCACGTGCGGCACCCGTCCCTCGCTGGCCCACAGGCGCAGCGTGCTGGGGCTCACCCCCAGGGCGCGGGCCGCCGCGGAGACCGACAGCCATCCCCCCTCGCCCCGCCGCGCCGCGGCACCGGCGGTGTGTGTCACGGCGCCATCACCCCGCGGCCGCGCGCAGGCGGCACCGCACGCCGTCGGCATAGCCGGCCGCCACGCGGACCGTCATGCGGTCCAGCGTCCGCTCCACCGCCCGCAGTTCGGGCGCCCCCGCGGCCACGACCCGCCCCAGCACCCGGTCGATGGCGCGTCGCAGCGCCAGCGCCTCGATCACCACGCCGTCGCCGGACTGCCCCGCGGCGCCGTGGCGGAAGCCCTCCCACTCGGCGTCGCGGTAGCACTCGCCCAGATCCCCGCTCTCCAGGCCGTCGGCCAGCGTGGTGAGCGCCGTGCGCACACGCCCGGCGCGCGTGGCGGAGGGGCGCGCGGTGGCCCCGCGGCTGCGGTTCACCTCGCGCTCGAACATGGCCAGGACGTCGTCGGCGTGCTCACGCAGGGCGCCGGCGAGCGCCGGCTCGGCCTCGACCCGTGTGGGCACCAGCTCCTGCGCCCGCTGCACCGGAGCCGGCGGCGCACCACCGCGCTCGGCCAGCCACTCCACCAGGCGGTCCACCTCGAACCGCCGGTGTCCGCCGGGTGTGCGCACATGCGGCACCTGTCCCGCGGCGGCCCATGCACGCAGCGACGATGCGCTGACGCCGAGCAGGCGGGCCGCGGACGACACCGAGAGAAGCTGCGGTGGCCGCTGCGCCCGGGGCCGGGCGCCGGCCGGTGGGGTGCTAGCCACCGGGGGCCGCTCGACCGGTGCGACGGTGCGCCGTGGCGGCAGGACTGAGAGTGGTCGCCCGCATGGCCGGATTCTCAAAGCCGATCGGGTGGAGGCGCAACCACTCACCCGTTTAGGTTCGCCCCTCAACCTGTGAGAACTTCATGGGTTCTGCCCCCGCCCGGACGGTGGGGTCCCCGGAGACACCGGCGGATCGAGCGTGGTCGCCGCGGCGGCCTTCTCCAACGCGGCGGCCGCGCGCTCCCGCTTCACGCGGACGCGCTCGCGCACCCCCACGAACGAGGCGACGGCCGCGGTGACCGCGAACGCGACCACGAAGGCGACCCAGATCTGGTCGGCGAACGCCTTCCCGGCGAAGTACCCGAGGAGTGCCGCCTGGCCCGACCACACCACCGCGCCGAGGCCGTCGAAGAACAGGAACCGGCGGTACGTCATCTGCCCCGCGCCGCACGAGATGTTGATGGCGATGCGGATACCGGGCAGAAAGCGGCCGGTGAAGACCAGCGCGGGCCCCTGCCGGCGCACCATCCGCTCCGCGGCCTCAAGCCGCTCGGGGCCGGCCATCCTCCCGATCCAGCCACGCAGCCGGTCGCTCCCGGCGCGCCCGATCCAGTAGGCCGCCGAGTCGCCGACGACCGCGCCCACCGCACCGGCCAGGATCACCAGCGGAAGGTTCATCGACCCCGCGGCGGCCAGCACCGCGGCGGCGACGATCGCGGTCTCCCCCGGCAGCATCGGGAACACGCCGTCCCCGGCCACCAGCAGCAGCACGGCCCAGTACCCGTAAGAGGCGGCGCTGTCCGCGAGGCCCGCGATGTCGCTGATGATCAGGCCGCCCGGAGCGGCGATGGACCACGGGATCACACGGCGGTCCGGGGTGTGCGGGCGGGGATCACGAAGCCAATGATGACAGCACGCCGGCCGGTGGCCGCGCCCGCCCGGGCCTGGCTATCCTGGCCCCATGGGTCGAATCGCGGACGCGGCATTGCAGGTCCTGGCGGCGGGTCCGGCGGACGTCGGCGACGTCGGCGTCCGGCTGGCGGCGATGGGCGTGACCCGCGCGCGCGATCCGGCCGCGGCGGTGCGCCGGGCGCTGCGCGACGACACGCGGGTGGTGGAGCTGGCGGACGGCCGCCTCGCCAGCATCGCCCAGGCGCTCGCCGGTCTGGAGCTCACCACGCGCGTCACGCCGGCCGAGGAGCACGACGGCCGCCTGCAGGTGGAGCCCGACCTCGCGCCGCTGGTGGTCCTGGGCATGGGGCCCACCATCGAACTGCCCGCCGGCGTGCGCGCCGGTGAGGTGGTGGCGGTGAGGATCGACGACCCGGTGGGGCGCCACATCACGGTCCGCTCGGTCGGCGGCGTCCGCGGCCGGCCGGACGACGAGGCCGCCGTCATCGACGGGGTCCGCGCGCTGCTGGTGCCGTGGCAGGACGACGACTGGACCTCTCCCACCATCGCCCACCTCGCGACCGTCGCGATCGCTGTCGCCGCCGATAACCCCGGCGCCCTCAGGGTCCCCGGGCGGCCCCTGTCCGAGATCGTCGCCGGCGCAGGTCTGGAGTCACACCTGGGGTGGGTCGGCCCCTCCGGGACCGACTGGGTGGGCCTCACCGAGGACGAGGCCGAACTGCTCGAGGCGGAGGTGGCCGGACTCCTCGCCGACGAACGCCCCGCCGACGCCGCGGTGGCGCAGGAACGGCTCCTCGGCGTCCTGCGGCGCCACCTGCCCGAGCGCGTCCCCGCCGCCCGCCGCCGCCTGGCGCGCATGCTGGCCCGGGCGGGACGGCCCGAGGACGCCGTCGCGGCACTCACCGCCGGCGACGCCGACGACCCGGAGGACTGGTACGAGGCCGCGGTCGTCGCCCAGCGCATCGGCGACGACGTCCGCGCACGCCGATGGGTGCAATCCGGCCTTGCGCGCCTGGACCGGACGGCCGACGCCGAGGTGGGGACCTGCCTCGCCGACCTGGAGCACGACCTCGACGACCAGGCCCGCTACGCCCGGCTGCGCGACGAGCTGCTCGAGCTCACCCCCGACGAGGACGGGGCCCGCTGGCTCGCCGGCGCCGTCGCCTCGCTCTCGCGCTCCTACCTCGTCGAGGCCCTCATCGAGGAGCTCGCCGTCGGCTCCGACCGCGCCGCGCTGGACGAGCTCATCCTCCAGCTCGCCGACGCCGGCGACGCCGGGCGCGACGTCTGCCTGGCCATGGGCTGCGTGCTTCCGCGCGGCATCGCCCGCCGCGCACGCGACGCCGCCGGACGCGATGCCGTCCCCCGCGGCCCGGCCGTCGCCGGCCTGGTCGGCGCACATCCGGACCGCGCCTGGGCCACCCGCGCCATCGACGCGCCTGACCAGCGCCAGATCGTCATCAGCGTCGCCCGCGGCGACGGCCGGGTCTCACCGCTCGTCGCCCTCATCGACATCGAGGACATGGGCGGCGCCCTCAAGGACGGCTTCTTCCTCCCGGACATGGTCCACGAACGCCTCCACCGCGAACTGCTCGAACCCATGCGCGAACTCGGACTCGTCTGCGAGCCGGTCCCCCTCGGGGAGGCCATCGCCGACGTCGCCGGCGGCCTCGAGATCTCCCGCTCCCTCGGCTGGCACCTTCCCTCGCTTGCCCATCAGCCCGTCCTCGAACGCCTTACGCGTTATCTGATCTCTCGGTAGGGCGGCTCGCTGCAAATAGGCCCTGGTGTGGCGCTGACGGAGTGCTCGCTGCAAACCTTCCCAGGGCGGAGTCCTCGCAGGGGGCCGTGCTATTCGCACTACCCCCCTGCTGCGTCCGCCGCCCTGGTCGGTTTTCGCGGCCCTCCGTCGCGGAGCGACGCGGTCCTGGCCACACCCCGGATCCAAGAGACGTCGCTACGGGGGCGCTGATCGCGCCCCCTCGCTTTCTCGGGATCCGCCCGCAGGGCGTCTGCCACTCCTCGGGGCGTTTCTTTGGGTGTTCTCCCAAGAAGAAAATCCTCGTTGGGGCTGTGGGGATGTGGGCAGGCCCGGTAGGGGCTGTCCAACGGCTGGGTGTCAGCCCGCAGGGCTGTCCCCGACCGGTCATCTCCACAGGCTCAGATGTGCTGGGGATGCCGGTGGGCTGGTGGCCTGGGGGACGCGGTCCGGTGGTCATGGGGACCGGTGGGTGGGATCGCTCCGCTCTGCCTTCGGCCTTGGGCCGGCGTCGGTCAGGCCGCTCGCTGGTGCTCCGCCGCCGGGGGTGTGGTCGCGGGCGGGTGCGTGGCCGTGGTCGCCTCGGTTCGCTCGGTCCGGTTGTTGTCGTCCGTCCGCCGCGTCGTCGTGGTGGCCGTCGGTGCTCGGATGCCCTTGAAGATCCCCGCGAAGAGCGCCAGTGCCGGTCCGAGTGCGATCAGGGCCAGGGCGCCGGCTCCGACCTGCACGGCCTGTGCTCCGATGACCAGCAGGCCGAAGCCGCCGACCGCCCGCATCAGCCCCAGCGCCGCCCGGCTCGCCTGGCTGTTGCGGCCCGCGTCGCGGACCGCCCACATCGTGAGCACCGCCAGCGCCGCCCCCGCCACCCACCAGCCCACACCGACCTCCTGTCGGAACGCGTGTGGACCGTCTTGGCGTCGCGCACCCGGATCCCTTCCCGGCCAGTTCGCGGCGTCCGATGGCTGTGCGATAATGCACATCATGTCTGAGATCCCCGCAGAGCTCCTCGAGACGTTCAGCATCCTCGATGACGACCTGGAGAAGGCCTTGATCGAGGCCCTCGTCCCGGTGGCCGACGAGATCGGCCCCCGTGAGCAGGCCGTGCTGGAACGTCTGGCGCGTGGCATCGTCGGCGGCTCCAAGCCCGCCGAGCTGAACGCCTTCGTCCGCCTCCTGCCGGTCACGGTCAGCCGCGCCGTCCAGCCGGTGATCGAGCCGGTCACCGCCTCCTAAGGGGGGTCGCCGCGTGCCGGCGTTCGCGCGTCCACGCACCATCGCGTCGGCGCTGTTGGCGAGCGCCGTCGTCGCCGGCCTGGGTTGCGGTGGGGACCAGGCCCTGTCCACACCGACAGACACCACGCCGACGGGCACTGCGCCGGCGTCCACGTCCGAGCAGATGCAGGCGCCCGGGGGCGTTCGGCTCGCCAAGGTCGCCGGTTCCCTGGGCGATGCCCTGTACGTCACGGGTGTCCCAGGGCAGGCCGGACGTCTCTATGTGGTGCAGCAAAGCGGGCGCATCGTCGTCCTGAACGGCGGTCGCGTCGCCGGCCGGCCATTCCTCGACGTCTCCGGCCGGATCGCATCCGGCGGTGAGCAGGGCCTGCTGGGGCTCGCCTTCCACCCGGGCTACGCCCGCAACGGCCGCTTCTACGTGAATTACACCGACCGTTCGGGCGACACGCGCGTGGTGGAGTACCGGCGCGGTTCATCCGGACGCGCCGACCCCTCGAGCGCCCGCACGCTGCTCACCATCGAGCAGCCGTACGACAACCACAACGGTGGCCACCTGGCCTTCGGCCCCGACGGGTACCTGTACATCGCCGTCGGCGACGGCGGCAGCGGCGGCGACCCGCACGGCAACGGCCAGCGCGTCGACACGCTGCTGGGCAAGCTGCTGCGCATCGACGTCGACACGCGCACCGGCGGGCTGCAGTACGGCATCCCGTCCGACAACCCGTTCCGCGCCGGCGCCGGGCGCGATGAGATCTACTCGTACGGGCTGCGCAACCCGTGGCGCTTCTCGTTCGACCGGCGACGCGGCGACCTCTGGATCGGCGACGTCGGCCAGAGCGGGCTGGAGGAGATCAACTACCGGGCCCGCGGCGCCGGCCGGGGCGCGAACTTCGGCTGGAACGCCTTCGAGGGGCGGCGCGTCTTCGCCGGCCGCGCCGAACTGCGTGGTTCGCGACACATCCCGCCGGTGGCGCAGTACTCGCATGCGAAGGGGTGCTCGGTGACCGGGGGCTACGTGTACCGCGGCACGCGCGTGCCGGCGCTGCGCGGACGCTACGTGTACGCCGACTTCTGCACCGGCCGCGTGTGGACCATGCGCGCTGGGCCGCGCCCGGGCGCCGTGCGCGAGATCACCGGCCGCCTGCGATCACTGTCGAGCGTCACCTCATTCGGGGAAGGTCAGAACGGCGATCTGTACGT
>JBIQJW010000030.1:8587-9789 GCA_044507145.1 Actinomycetota bacterium | reverse complement strand
TCACCGGCGGCCCCGTCGAGGTCGTCTACTCGTTCTTCTCCCTCACGGAGGACAGCGAGTACACCTCCACCGAGGAGGACGAGCGCGCGCGCCTGCAGGCGGCCGGGGAAGCGGACATCGAGGCGGCGCTGGAGACATGGCGCACCCGGATGACGCAGTACCTCGACGCGCGCCTTCACCCGCGGCTGCCGCGGCGGCGGCTGGTGGCCTTCTACCCCATGTCCAAGCGCCGGGCCGAGGGTGCGAACTGGTACTCGCTGCCGTTCGAGGACCGCAAGCGGCTGATGGGCGGCCACGCCCGCGTGGGCCGGCGGTACGCCGGGCGCATCCTGCAGCTCATCACCGGGTCCACCGGGCTGGATGACTGGGAGTGGGGCGTCACCCTCCTCGCCGACGATCCCGTGGCGATCAAGGAGATCGTCTACGAGATGCGCTTCGACGAGGTCACCGCCCGCTACGGCGAGTTCGGCCCCTTCTGGGTCGGTCTGCGCATGGAGCCGCGCGCCACGTTCGCGCGCGTGGGGCTCGACACCGGCGACTGAGGCCGGGCGTGGGCGCCCGGCGCGCCGCCCCGACCACTATCCTCCCGCCGGGAACACGACGGGAGATCACATGCGCGGACTGACCTTTCACGGCTCCGGTGATGTGCGGGTGGAGGACGTGCCCGACGCGTCCATCGAGCAGTCCACCGATGCGATCGTGCGCGTCGAGCTGGCCGCCGTGTGCGGCTCCGACCTGCACATCTACGAGATGGGCGCCGCCTTCGGCTTCGCGCCCGGCTCGCGTCTGGGCCACGAGTTCATCGGCGTGGTCGAGGAGGTCGGCTCGGACGTGACCGGCCTGGCCCCGGGCGACCGGGTGCTCTCATCGGTGTCGGTGGCGTGCGGTGAATGCACCCAGTGCGCCGAGGGCCTGGAGTCGTCGTGCCGGCACTGGTCCCTCTTCGGCTGGTCGCCGCGGACCTGGCAGCACGGCGGCACGCCCCAGGGCGGTCAGTCCCAGTACGTGCGCGTCCCCCTCGCCACCACCACGCTGGTGCGTGCCCCCGAGGCCTTGGCCGGCCCGGAACACGCCCGGTCGCTGCTGGCGATGGTGGACGTGATGTCCACCGGCTGGCACGGGCTCACCCGGTCGCGCGTGGAGCCGGGGCAGACCGTGGTGGTGATCGGCGACGGCCCGGTGGGTGCGTCGGCCGTCCACGG
>JBIQJW010000030.1:1428-8487 GCA_044507145.1 Actinomycetota bacterium | reverse complement strand
GGTGGCCTCGTGCCGGGGAAGGCATACTTCAACGAGTTGTTGAGCCTCGCCGAACGCGGCGTTCTCAACCCGGGACCGATGATCTCGCATGAACTCTCCCTCGATGACGCGCCGGATGCCTACCGGCTGATGGCCCAGCGGGCCGAGGGTGTGACAAAGGTGGCGCTTCGACCCAACGCGTGAATCTCCAGACCTCGCTCAGGGCGATCGGCCAGGAGGCCATCGCCGACACCCTGGACCGCCTCGCTCCGGACGATGCCGCACGCTTGGAGGCCGAACTCGCGGAGACGGACCTGGAGCTTGTGGCGCGTCTCGTCCGCGACCTGGTGCTGGTGGAGCGGCCGCCGCTCGGCGGTGAGATCACCCCTGCGGACCCGGACGACTTCGTCCGCATCCCGTCGACGCCCGCCGAGATCGAGGCCGAGCGCACGGCTCGGCGTGAGGGCGAGCGGATCCTCGCCGAGGGGCGCGTTGCGGCCGTGCTGCTGGCCGGCGGGCAGGGGAGCCGCCTGGGATTCGACGGCCCCAAGGGCGACTATCCGTTCGCCCCGATCACCGGGCGCACCCTCTTCTGGCAGCACTGCACCACCATCGCTGCGCTCCGCGAGCGCCACCGTGCACCGCTCCCGCTCTACATCCTGACGTCGCCCACCAACGACGAGGAAACCCGCGCGATCTTCGGGGCCAATGACCACTTCGGACTCGGTGCGGACACGGTGCACTTCGTGGTGCAGGGCACGCTGCCGGCCGTCGACGCCACCACCGGGGCGCTGCTGCGCGAAGCACCCGGCCGCCTGGCGCTGTCGCCCGACGGCCACGGCGGCCTGTTGATGGCACTGCGCAACAGCGGCGCGCTGGACGAGATGGCGGCGGCCGGCATCGACACGCTCTTCACGTACCAGGTGGACAACCCCTTGGTGCGCGCCTGCCGGCCCGAGTTCCTCGGCCATCACGTGCTCGCCGGCGCACAGATGTCCTCCGTGGTGGTGCGCAAGCTCTCGGCCGAGGAGCGGATGGGCGTGATCGCCCACGTCGACGACCGGCCCGGCGTGGTGGAGTACAGCGACCTGCCCGACGAGCTCGCCGAGGCGCGCGACGCGGAGGGCGAGCTGGTGTACTGGGCCGGGTCCATCGCGGTGCACTGCATCGAGCGGACCTTCGCCGAGCGGCTCACCGGCGATGACCTGCGCCTGCCGTTTCACCGTGCGCTCAAGCGCGTGCCGTACGTGGACGACCGGGGCGAGCTGGTCACGCCCGACGCGCCGAACGCGGTGAAGTTCGAGACCTTCCTCTTCGACGCGCTCGCATACGCGGAGCGCACCATCGCCGTGGAGGCCGATCGCGCCGAGGAGTTCGCGCCGATCAAGAACGCCGAGGGCTCGGACTCGCCCGAGACGGCGCGCCGGGCGCTGAACCGGCGCAACGCCGGGTGGATCGAGGCGGCGGGCGTCACCGTGCGGCTCGATGACGAGGGCGAGCCGGTGGATCTGGAGATCGACCCGCGGCTGGCCCTGGACGCAGACGAGCTCGCCGCCGCGCTGGTGGAGATGCCGGGCCTCACCATCGCCGGGCCCACCGTCCTGGGGCCGCCGGACGCCTGAGCGCCGGCGGCCCGCAGATTCCTAGCTGCGAACCTCGCGGGGCAGCGCGAAGAACACGCCCTCCGCCGAGGGGAGCTCCTCGCCGGTGCGCAGGTACCCGGAGTCCATGAGGTAGGCCGCGACCTCCTGCACCAGCACCTCCGGTGCGCTGGCACCGGCGGTGACCGCAACGCGGGTCTTGCCCTCGAACCAGGTGGGATCCACCTCGCGCACGTTGTCGATGAGGTGCGCCTCCGACCCCGCGGCCTGTGCCACCTCCACCATCCGGCACGAGTTGGAGGAGTTGCGCGACCCGACCACCAGCACCAGGTCGGCTCCGCCGCCCACCACCTCGCGCACCGCGTCCTGGCGGTTCTGGGTGGCGTAACAGATGTCGCTGGACTGCGGGCTGTGCAGCGCCGGGAACCTGCGCTTCAGCGTCGCCACGATCTCGGCCGTGTCGTCGATCGACAAGGTGGTCTGCGTGGTGAGCGCCACATTCTCGGGGTCGGGCACCTGCACCGTGAGGGCGTCGTCCAGGTCCTCCACCACGATCACGTGGTCCGGAGCCTCCCCGCGGGTGCCGATGACCTCGTCGTGGTCGGCGTGGCCGACCATCAGCACCGTGAGCCCGCGACCGGCGTAGCGGCGCACCTCGGCGTGCACCTTGCTCACCAGCGGGCACGTGGCGTCGATGACCCGCAGGCCGCGCTCGGCGCACACCCGGCGCACCTCGGGAGAGACGCCATGGGCGGAGAGGATGATGGTCTCGCCCTCGGGGACCTCGGACTCGGTTTCCACGAAGATCGCGCCCTTCTCACGCAGCGTGGCGACCACGTGCGTGTTGTGGACGATCTCGCCGCGGACATAGACCGGGGCGCCCTCCTCGTCGAGCACGCGCTCGACGGTCTCGATGGCGCGATCCACGCCGGCGCAATACCCGCGCGGTGCGACCAGTTCAAGCTTCGGACTGCTCATGGCGCCTAGGCTAGCAGCGTGCGCCCGGATGTCCCGATCACGAACGAGTGGGGTGACGGGCCGCCGGCCCTGTTCATCCACGGCCTCGGCGGATTCAAGGAGGCATGGGGCGGCCTGCCCCGCGCGGCGGCCGCCGCCGGGCTGCACGCCGTTG
Organism: Actinomycetota bacterium; assembly: GCA_044507145.1. Lineage (GTDB taxonomy): Bacteria > Actinomycetota > Thermoleophilia > Miltoncostaeales > Miltoncostaeaceae > JAVJSF01. The sequence continues at coordinate 5,775 of JBIQJW010000030.1, read as the reverse complement.
CGGTCGATCTTCCCGGTGCGGTGGGTGCTCCCACCGCCGCCGGTTGTGACGCGGTGGCCCACGCCGTGGCCTTGGCGCCGCTGCTGGACCGGCTGGGGTCGGGCGTGGGGTTGGTGGGGCACTCGCTGGGCGCGCAGGTGGCGCTGCGGCTCGCGCGGGCCCGGCCCGGCCTGGTGCGCCGGCTGGTGCTGATCGCACCCGTCGTGGCGCCCCGGCCGCCGACACTGCGGCTGCCGCGCGGGCCGGCCGAACTGCTGCTCGTCCCCGCCCTCGGGCGCCCTCTGGCCCGTCTGGCGATCGCGGCCGCACGGCGCGACCCGGCCCGTCGGCGCGCGGCGTTCCTGGGGGTGGTGGGCGCGCGCCGCGAACCGCCGCCGGACTCACCCGAGGGGCGGCTGGTTCAGGAGGCGGCCGATCGGTTGGCGCGCGCGGATCTGCGCTGCTTCACCGAGTGGGCCGCCGATGGTCTGCGCCGCGGCGCGCTGCGCTCGGCCGCGTGCGCCATCGCTCCCACCCTGGTTGTGGCCGGCGCCCGCGACCCCCTGGTGTCGCGGGCGGACCTGGCGCGGCTGATGGCGACGCTGCCGGACGCACACGCCCTGGTCCTGGCCGGTGCGGGACACTTCCCGCATCTGGAAGGTGCCCCCGCGACCACCGCCGCGGTGGTGGCGCACCTCCTGCGGGACGGTCCGGCATCATCCGGGACGTGAATGCGCCCGCACTCGATCCCGCCGTCGCCGCGCTGGCACAGGACACGGCGCGCTCGGCCGGCGCGCTGCTGCTGGGTCGCTTCGGCGCGCGCGCCACCGGTGTGGATACCAAGAGCTCGCGCACCGACCTGGTGAGCGACGCGGACCGCGACGCCGAGGCCGTGATCGTCACGGCGATCCGCGGAGCGCGTCCTCAGGACGCCATCCTGGCGGAGGAGGGCGGCGGGGTGGAGGGCGACGGCGCGGTGCGCTGGATCGTGGATCCGCTGGACGGCACCACCAACTACCTCTGGGGGATCCCGCACTGGAGCGTGAGCATCGCGGCGTTTGATCACGCGGGTCCGGCCGTGGGCGTGGTGTTCGATCCCTGCCGTGACGAACTGTTCTGCGCCGTGCGCGGGGCCGGCGCCACGCTGGACGGGGCCCCGCTCCGTCTGGAGGGCGCCCCCGATCTGGCCGAGGCTCTCATCGGCACCGGCTTCAACTACCGCACCGCCGAGCGCGAACGGCAGGGACGGCGCGTCGCGGCGTTGCTGCCACGTGTTCGCGACATCCGCCGCTTCGGGTCGGCGGCGCTGGATCTCGCATGGCTCGCCGCCGGACGCGTCGACGGCTACTACGAGACCGGGCTGAACCCCTGGGACTGGGCGGCGGGGCGGCTGCTGGTGACCGAGGCCGGCGGCATGGTGGCCGAGTTGCCCGCCCCGGCGGACGGTCCGCCGTGTGTGGTCGCCGCGCGGGCGCCGCTGTTCGACCCGCTCGTCGCGCTGCTGGGATGACCACGGCGCAGGCGCCGCAGCGTCTGTGGGAGATCGACCTCCTGCGCACGGCGGCGATCGCGATGATGGTCGTGTACCACGCCGCCTACAACGTGGACATGCTCGCGGCGGTCCCGCCCATCGACCCGTTCTCCGGCGGCTGGCGTGCTCTGCAGGTGATGTGCGGTTCCACCTTCCTGTTCGTCACGGGCGTGACGCTCGCGATGGGCAACGCGCGTGGTCGCGCCGCCGGCCTGCGCGGCGCGGCGCTCTACCGGCGCCATGCGCGCCGTGCGGGAGTGGTCCTGGCGGCGGCCCTCGCCGTGACGGTGGTGACCCGCATCGCCCTGGGTGATGACTACATCCGCTTCGGCGTGCTGCATTGCATCGGCGCCGCGATGCTCCTCGGCCCGCTGGTGGTGCGGTGGGGTACATGGCTCCTGCCGCTGGCCGGCGCGGTGCTGGCCGCGGGGCTGGTGCTGCGCGACCTCGCGCCCACCGACATCCCCGGCCTGATGGTCCTGGGGGTCCCGCCTGCCGGTGGTGCGGGGGTTGACTGGTACCCCCTGGCGCCGTGGCTTGCGCCGGCGCTGCTGGGCATCTGGGCGGGATCGCTGCTGTACCCGCAGGGCCGGCGTGGCGCCTGGGGGCGGCGGCTCCCGGCCTCGCCGCGCGGGATGGGTGCGCTCACCTGGCCCGGGCGACACTCGCTACCGGTCTACCTGGCCCACCAGGCCGTGCTGGTGCCGCTGGTGGCCGGCGCGCTCGCCCTCGCGGGCGTCGCGCTCACCGGCGACGCCTTCCGCTGAGCCGGTGCGTTCACAGGTTGTTCACCACAGGGTCACAGGTGCGTCACCCGTCCCGCGCCGCACCGGCGATAGCGTCGCAGATGCACTCTGGACACCGACAAAGGACGCATCCCGAATGGCTCGACCCCGACGCAAGCTTGCCGCCGCCCTCGCCACGCTGGCGCTCGCCGGTGGTGCCCTGGCGGTCGCCGGTTGTGGTGACGACGACGACTCGGCCTCGACCAACGGCGACGCCGCCTCCCTCTCGGGTTCCATCACCTCCGACGGCTCGTCGACCGTCGAGCCGCTCACCTCGGCCGCGGCCGAGTCGTTCAACGCCGAGAACCCGGGCGTGAACATCTCGGTCGGTTCTTCGGGCACCGGCGGTGGCTTCGAGGTGTTCTGCAAGGGCGAGACCGACATCTCGAACGCCTCGCGCGGCATCAAGGACGAGGAGATCGCCGCCTGTGAGAAGGCCGGCGTCACCTACGAGGAGTTCCGCGTGGCCTCCGACGGCATCACGCTGGTGACCTCGCAGAGCACCGACGTGGGCTCGGACGACATCACCATGGAGCAGCTCGCCGCGATCTGGGGCCCCGACTCCAAGATCAACAACTGGAGCCAGGTCCCCGGCGCGTCGTTCGCCGACCAGAAGATGAGCCTGGCCGGCCCCGCCTCGCAGTCGGGCACCTACGACTTCTTCAACGAGGAGGTCCTGGGTGAGGACGCCGACGGCGAGACCATCTCCCCGCGGCAGGACTACACGGCCTCCGAGGACGACAATGTGATCGTCCGTGCGGTGCAGAGCGGCCCCGGCGTGCTGGGGTACTTCGGCTACACGTACTACGAGGAGAACACCGACACGCTCAAGGCGTTCTCGCTGGACGGCGTGACGCCCAGCGCGGAGACGATCACCTCCGGTGAGTATGCGCTGTCGCGCCCGCTGTTCATCTACGTGAACACCGAGTCGCTCGCGCGGCCCGAGGTGAACGCGTTCGTCCGGTACTACCTGGAGAACGCGGTCTCGCTGTCCGAGGAGACGCAGTACGTCCCGGCGCCGCAGGACGCGCTGGACGAGTCCCTGGCCAAGCTCGGCAACTAGACTGACGCCGGCACCCGTGGCGAGCTCCGACAACACCCCCGCGATGGCGGCGCCGACCCTGCGTCGACGCCGTCGCCGGCCCCTCGAGCAGGCGCTGCTGCTGCTGCTGGGCGCTGCCGCGCTGATCTCGGTGCTCGTCACGGTCGGCATCGTCATCACCCTCCTCCAGGAGGGCATCCCCTTCTTCCTGTCCGACGACGTGTCGGTCTGGAGCTTCCTCACCGGGACCACCTGGTTCCCGGTGCAGGGCGACTTCGGCGTGCTGCCCCTGTTGAGCGCCTCGCTGCTCATCGCCGGCATCTCGGCCGTCGTCGCCATCCCGCTGGGACTCGGCTCGGCCATCTACCTCTCCGAGTACGCCCACGAGGGCGTGCGCCGCACGATCAAGCCGATCCTGGAGATCCTGGCCGGCATGCCCACGATCGTGCTCGGGTTCTTCGCCTTGGAGTCGATCACCCCGGCGCTGCAGGACCTCGGCATCATCGCCGAGGGCCAGATCTTCAACGCCCTCTCGGCCGGCATCGTGGTGGGTCTGCTCATCACGCCGCTGATCACGTCGCTGTCCGAGGACGCGATGCGGGCGGTTCCGCGTGCCATGCGCGAGGGCGCCTACGGCGTGGGCGCCACCCGCCGGGTCGTCTCGACGCGGATCGTGTTCCCCGCCGCCCTGTCGGGGATCATGGCCGCCATCGTGCTGGGACTCTCCCGGGCGGTGGGCGAGACGATGGCCGTGACGCTCGCCGCGGGCACCCAGCCGAACCTCACCGCCGACGTGACCCAGCCGATGCAGACGATCACCGCCTACATCGTGGCCGTGTCCAAGGGCGAGGCCACCCGCGGGAGCCTCCAGTACGAATCGATCTTCGCCGTCGGCATCGTGCTGTTCGTGGTGACGCTGGCCATCAATCTGTTCGCGATGCGCCTCGTGCGCCGCTACCGCACCGTCTACCAGTAGGAGCGATGGCAACCGACGCCCCACGGCCGCGCGA
>JBIQJW010000030.1:0-1328 GCA_044507145.1 Actinomycetota bacterium | reverse complement strand
GGCTTCGCGGCGGCGATCTACCTGGAGAAGTTCGCGCCCATCAGCCGCGAGGAGCTCCTGAGCTCGGCCTACCAGCGCCAGCGGCGACTGGACGAGGCCCGGGCCGCCGGAGAGGGCGTGCGCATGCGGGCGTTCACCGCCAAGGCCTCGTTCGCGTGGGCTCGCGTGGGCCCGCCCGTCAACCGAGCCATCGAGGTGAACATCTCGAACCTGGCCGCGGTGCCCTCGATCATCTATGGGCTTCTGGGGCTCTTCGTCTTCATCACGTTCGCCGGGCTGCAGAAGTCGCTGCTGGCCGGCGGGCTCACCTTGGCGTTGCTGGTGCTTCCAATCATCATCATCGCCGCGCGTGAGGCCGTGCGCGCCGTGCCGGTGTCGATCGAGCAGGGCGCGATGGCGCTCGGCGCCTCGCGCTGGCAGGCCGTGTCGCGGCAGGTGGTGCCGGCGGCCTTCCCCGGCATGCTCACCGGCACGATCCTGGCGATGTCCCGGGCCATCGGCGAGACGGCCCCGCTGGTGGTGCTGGGCGCCGCGGTGTTCGCCACCCAGTTGCCCAGCCTCAACCCCCTGGAGGCGAACGACACGCCGCTGATGGCGATGCCCCTGCAGATCTTCGCCTGGGCCGATCGTCCCCAGCAGGCCTTCCAGGATCTGGCCGCAGCGGGGATCATCGTCCTGCTCGGCACCCTGCTCGTCATGAACGCGATCGCGATCTTCCTGCGAAACAAGTTCCAGCGCCGCTGGTAAGGAGCCTGACCCGTGTCAGAATCGGCCCTCACCCACGACATGCACACCTCTTCGATCCCATCCCCCGACGGCCAGCCCCAGGGAACAAGCCTGGCCGACAACGCCCCGGAGCGTCCGCTGGGCGACCACGAGGTGGTGTTCCGGGCGACCGATGTGGACTTCTACTACGGCAAGATGCAGGCGCTGAAGGGTGTGGACGTCGCCATCCGCCGCAACGAGATCACGGCGCTCATCGGACCGTCCGGCTGCGGCAAGTCCACGTTCCTGCGCTGCCTCAACCGCATGAACGACCTCATCCCGGGTACGCGGATCGACGGGCGCATCGACTTCCACGGTGAGGATCTCTACGCCACCCACGTGGACTCGGTGGACGTGCGCCGGCGGATCGGGATGGTCTTCCAGAAGCCCAACCCCTTCCCCAAGTCCATCAAGGAGAACCTGACCTTCGGCATGAAGGTCAACGGCATCCGCGCCACCGACGAGAAGGTGGAGGCCGCGCTGCGCGCCGCCGCCCTGTGGGACGAGGTGAAGGACAAGCTCAACCAGGACGCCTTCGCGCTCTCGGGTGGTCAGCAGCAGCG
>JBIQJW010000254.1:0-2679 GCA_044507145.1 Actinomycetota bacterium | reverse complement strand
AGATGACCTGGAACAGGGCGTTGGCGTCTTCGGCGGGCATGGGCAGGTAGCCGAGTGACGACGGCCATGAGATTCTCCCCGTAGGCGGCCAGTAGATCGCCCCGCGCGCGGCCACGGGTTTTCCCCGCGTGCGGCCATGGGTTCTCCGAGCGGCCGGGTGGTTGGTATCCACCTGTTGGTGTTCCTCCCTGGTTTGGCTCGACGGCGCTGACCAGTCGATGCCGGCACCAGGGAGGAACGCTGTTCATGTTGTCCGAGGAGATGATCGTGGAGGTTCTGGAGGCCTACGACCTGACGGGGTCGTATCGGTCGGCGGCGCAGCTGTGTGGTGTGGATCACCAGACGGTGCGCCGTTATGTGGCGATGCGCGAGGCCGGGCTGGACCCGCTGGCGGGCGGCGCGCCGAGGGAGCGGGTCACGGACCCGTTCGCGGAGAAGATCGCCGAGTGGGTGGCCCGTTCGCAGGGTCGTATTCGTGCTGATCGGGTGCACGAGAAGCTCACGGCGATGGGCTATCGGGGTTCGGAGCGCACCACCCGGCGGGTGGTGGCGGCGATCAAGGGCGAGTGGCGCCGTGAGCACCACCGGACTTACAAGCCCTGGATCCCCGAGCCTGGGCTGTGGTTGCAGTGGGACTACGGCGACGGCCCCGTCGTGGCCGGCGAGCGATCGGTGTTGTTCTGTGCCTGGCTGGCCTGGAGCCGCTTCCGGGTGGTGTGGGCGTTGCGGGACCGCACGTTGCCGTCGGTGCTCGCCGCCTTGGACCGCACCTTCCGGATCCTGGGCGGGGCGCCCACGTACGCGTTGACCGACAACGAAAAGACGGTGACGGACCGCCACGTCGCCCGCCTCGCGGTGCGCAACCCCAAGATTGTGTCGGCCAGCGTCTACTACGGGGTCTCGATCCGCACCTGTGAACCCGCCGATCCCGAATCGAAGGGCGGATCGGAAGCGACCGTGCGCATCGCCAAGGCCGATCTGGTGCCCACCGCGACGAACCTGCGCAGTGATTATGAGAGCTGGGCCGACCTCGAGGCGGCATGCGAGGCGTTCTGCGAGCGCGTCAACGGACGTCCCCACGCGGTGACCCGGCGGGCGCCGGTCGAGATGCTGGCCGAGGAACGCCGCCTGCTGCACCGGATCCCCGACGTGCCCTACACCCTCGCGTTCGGTGAGTCCCGAGCGGTGTCGTGGTCCTCGACGATCAACTTCCGTGGCGCTCGCTACTCGGTCCCGCACACGCATCGCGACACGCGCGTGTGGGTTCGCGCCGTCGGCGATGAGGTCGTGATCGTCGCGGATGACGTCGATGGGGCCGTCGAGATCGCCCGTCACCGCCTGGTCGGCTCCGGGCAGGCATCGATCCTCGACGCCCATTACCCGCCCAGGCGCAGCGATCCGCTGCACAAAGAACCTCGGGCCACCAACGCCGATGAGGCCGCGTTCTTGGCCATCGGCGAGGGCGCCAAAGCCTGGCTGATCGAGGCCGCCGCAGTCGGCGCCCGCCAGATCACCAACCGGATGGCCGACGCCGTCGCTGCCTGTCGGGTCATCGACCCGGCCAGGGTCGATGAGGCCCTGGGCCTCGCGGCGATGGCAGGCCGGTTCGCCGCAGGGGACCTCGAGTCCATCCTCGCCGCTCGACGTGACGCGCCCCGCCGGGCCGCGCCCGGCCACTCCCTGCAGGCCGGCACCTCGGCGTGGTCCCGGCTCGGCACCGAGCGAGAGGAGCAGCGATGAGCGCCGCGATCCCCGACGCCACCCTGGGCGAGCTCGAGGCGCTGTGTCGGCGGCTGCGGCTGCGCTACATCCGCGAACAAGCCCCCGACGTGTTGTTGACCGCCAAGGCTCAACGCTGGGATCCCGCCGAACTGTTGCGGGTCCTCCTCGTCGCCGAAGCCGAAGGCCGAGACCGCTCCACCGTCGAGGTCAAACGCCGCAAAGCCAAGCTGCCCACCGGCAAGACCTTCGCCACCTGGGCCCCCGAGCGCTGCAGCGTCCCCGCTGCCACCCAGGCCGCGCTACGCACCCTGGAATGGATCGACCGAACTGAGAACGTCGTGATCTGCGGACCATCCGGCACCGGCAAGAGCCACTTCACCGAAGCGCTCGGTCACGCCGCCATCGACGCCGGCTGCAACGTGCGCTGGTTCTCCGTCGAGGACCTCGGCGCCCTCGTCCGGCGCCACCGCGTCGACGACACCATCGCCAAGGCCTTCACCCCGATCCTGCGCTGCCAACTCATCATCGTCGACGACATCGGCCTGCTCCCCATCAGCGCCGATGCCGCCGAAGGGCTCTACCGACTCATCGACGCCGCCTACGAACGCCGCAGCCTCGCCATCTCCTCCAACCTGCACCCCTCCGGGTTCGACCAGCTCATGGACCCCACCATCGCCACCGCGCTCGTCGACCGGCTCATGCACCACGCCCACGTGCTACTCACCGAAGGCGACAGCATCCGCCTCGCCGACGCCCTCACCGGAAAGGGGGTCACGCCACTACCCACATGACAGCCCTGGCCGCGCGCGGAGACTTCTCACGGCCGCGCGCGGGGAACCCTCACGGCCACCCCCGGGGAGAACCCACGGCCGCCAACGGGGAGAACCAGCTGACCGTTGACACCGAGCTCGTCGACGATCAGCACGCCGGGCCCGTTGAAGAACCGCATCGTGGTCG
>JBIQJW010000029.1:0-18341 GCA_044507145.1 Actinomycetota bacterium | reverse complement strand
TGGACGACTTCCTCTACCGCCTCCACGCCCTGGTGACCGTGAGCCGCGCCGGTGCGCCGTCGATCGAGGGCCGGCTCATCGCGGTGCGCGACGTGTCGCTCACCCCCGCAGGTGACGGCGGGCGCACCACCCTGGGCGCCGGTGAGCGGGTGACCGCCCAGCTCAGCGTGGTGGCCTACTCGGCGCCCGCCGACGGTGCCCCGGAGGCCGCATCGACCCAGGCGCCGAGCACGACGACGCCCACGACGCCGGCCGATCCGGCCACCACCGCTCCGAGCCCCGCCGCGTCGCCGCAACCGGCCCAGGCCGACGGTGTGGCCGAGGGCGGCACCGGCGACGGGCGCGAGGACGGCTGATGCGGCGGATCCGGCGGATGGCGGCCTGCGCGCTGCTGATCGGGACGGTCGCCGCGGGCGCGGCCTGCGGTGGCGGCGACTCCGCTCCGGCGGACCCGGTGGATGCGGGCATCCCGCCGGCCGGCGGGGTGGCGGTGGGGGACTCGGCCGGCCCGGCCCTGGCGGCGCTGGGAGTGCCCGGGCCGCCGGAACAGGCGGCCACGGCGCGCACCCTGTCGGGTTACGACGCCTTCGGTGCTCCCCGCGACGTGTTCGAGCCCGGCGTGCGCGAGCCCACGCGCCCGTCGGCCGCGGATTCGGAGCGCAACACGGCCTCCGGGCGCACCGCCGGCGACGGCGCCACCCCGTCGGCGGCGCTCACGGTTCCGCAGGTGCCGGCCATCCCCACGCCGAATCCGACTCCGACTCCCACGCCGGCACCCACGCCGGCGCCGGTCCCGGCACCGGTGGTGACCACTCCGGCTGCACCGGTTCCGGCCCCCGGACCCGAGCGGGAGGCGTCCGGGTGGACCCGCACCGACCCGGCCATCATCCCGGCACCGGGCACCCGCGCCGGGCGCCAGCTCCTGCGCGCGGACATCGAGATCGACGGCGTGGCGGTGACGGCGCGCGAAGGCGACGCGGTGCCCCCCGACACGCAGCGCTTCACCGTGATGAGCCTCACACGCACCGAGGTGGTGCTGCGCCTGGACGGCGCCCTGCTGCCGGACGGGACCGACGTGCTCACGTTGGCCCTGGGTGAGGAGGTCGCACTTCAGGACCCCGTCAGCGGGGCCACCGGCACCGTGACGCTCGTGGGCATCCGCGCGCGATAACCGGCGCCGGCCGGCCCGGAATGCCGTCCACCGGCGTCGTGGGCCCCACATCGTCGGCGCGGTTCACTAAGATGCCGAACCCGTGGCCCTGACCTATCGCACAGCCGGGGAGTCCCACGGCCCGGCGCTCTTCGCGCTGGTCGAGGGCCTGCCGGCCGGACTCCCGCTCGTCCCCGCAGACCTCGACACCGATCTGGCGCGTCGCCAGCTCGGCTACGGCCGCGGCGGGCGCATGAAGATCGAGACCGACCGCGCCGAGGTGAAGAGCGGCCTGCGCCACGGGCGCACCATCGGCAGTCCGCTCACGATGGAGATCGTGAACCGCGACTTCGCCAACTGGGCCGCGGACCGCATGTCCATCTGGGCGCTCGAGGACGGCGTGACCGTGGATCCGGTGACCCTCCCCCGTCCGGGGCACGCCGACCTGGCCGGGATGCTCAAGTACAAGAGCGACGACCTGCGGCCCATCCTGGAGCGCGCCAGTGCCCGCGAGACGGCCGCGCGCGTGGCGGCGGGAGGCATCGCCAAGGCGCTGCTGCGCCGGTACGGGATGGAGGTACGCAGCCACGTCACCGTCATCGGCGGCGTTGAGGCGCCCACCCGCGGCGACCTGGCCCTGGCCGACTTCGACGGGGTGGACGCCAGCCCGGTGCGGTGCCTGGACGCGGCGGCATCCGACGAGATGCGCGCCGAGATCAAGGCCGCGGGACAGTCGCACGACACCGTCGGGGGCATCTTCGAGGTGTGGGTGTTCGACCCGATCCCCGGGCTGGGCTCGCACATGACCGGCGACGCCCGGTTGGACGGCCGCCTGGCGCAGGCGATGATGGGCATCCAGGCGATCAAGGGCGTGGAGATCGGCGCCGGGTTCGAGCTGGGGCGCATCCGCGGCAGCAAGGCCCACGACGAGATCTACCACGACGCCGAGCACGGCTACCACCGGCGCACCAACCGTTCCGGCGGGGTGGAGGGCGGGATGACCCACGGCGCCCCCGTGGTGGTCCGCGCCGTGATGAAGCCCATCAGCACGCTCTCGCGCCCGCTGGCATCGGTGGACGTGGTGACCAAGGAACCGCGCAAGGCCCACAAGGAGCGCTCCGACATCTGCGCCGTCCCCGCGGCCGCGGTGGTGGGCGAGGCGGCGGTCGCGTTCGTGCTGGCGCAGGCGCTGCTGGAGAAGTTCGGCGGCGACTCGATCGCGCACCTCGACGAGGCGGTGGCCCGCTACCGGGCCGAGATCGGGCAGTAGGCACCGCGCATGCGCTGGCTCGTGCTCACCGGATACATGGGTGCCGGCAAGACGTCCGTCGGCCGGCGCGTGGCGGCCCGCCTGGAGCGCCGCTTCGTCGACGCGGACGAGGCCATCGAGACCCACGCCGGCATGTCGATCGCGGAGATCTTCCCCAAGCGCGGGGAGGTGTGGTTCCGCCGCACCGAGGAGACCGTGATCCGCGAGCTGCTCGAGGAGGAGCCGGGGGTGCTGGCCCTCGGCGGCGGGGCGCTGCAGAGCGCGAAGACCCGCGGCCTGGTGGCCCGGACGGCCGACGTGGTGTGGCTGCGGGCCTCCACCGATGTGGCATGGGGCCGGGTGAGCGGCTCGGACCGCCCGCTGGCCACCGACAAGGACCGCTTCGCACGTCGTGCCGCATCGCGCGAGGCCGGCTACCGCGAGGCCGCCCACCTGGAGGTGGACGCCGATCGGCCGCTCGACGACATCGTGGCGCGCGTCGCCGACTGGGCCGCCCGGACGGCCGCCGAGCGCGCATGAGCACCTTCGAGGCCGACATCGGCACCACCGCCTATCCGGTGCATCTGGGGCCGGGACTGGTCGACCGGCTGGGCGAGCTCTGGGCGCCGCACGCGGCCGGCACGGGTGTGCTGCTGGTGAGCGACGCGAACCTGGCCGACCATGCCGCACGCGCCTCGCGGTCGCTGCGGGACGCGGGCCTGCGCGTGGTGGAGGCCGTGGTCCCGGCCGGCGAGGCGTCGAAGTCCCTCTCCCGCGTGGAGGAGATCACCCGCCTGGCCGCCCGCGAGGGCCTGCGCCGCGCCGACACCGTCGTCGCCGTTGGCGGTGGGGTGGTGGGCGACCTGGCCGGATTCGTGGCGGCGTCCTACCAGCGCGGCGTGCGGCTGGTGCACGTGCCCACCACGCTCCTCGCGATGGTGGACTCGTCGATCGGCGGCAAGACCGGCGTGGACCTGCCCGAGGGGAAGAACTACGTCGGTGCGATCTGGCAGCCACAGATGGTGGTGATGGACACCACCACGCTGTCCACGCTGCCGGCACGCGAGCTGTCGTGCGGCTGGGCCGAGGTGGTCAAGTACGGCCTCCTGGACGGCGAGGCGCTGTACGAGCGGGTGGATGCGTGGCCGGCGTTGCCCGGTCCCGCCGACGGATTGGCCGAGCTCATCCGCCTGTGCGTCGATCACAAGGTGAGGGTGGTGGCGGCCGACGAGCGCGACCTCGGTGTCCGCGCATCGCTCAACCTCGGCCATACGGTGGGGCACGGTATCGAGGCGGCCGCCGGCTACGACACCTACCGCCACGGCGAGGCGATCTCGCTGGGCCTTCTGGCGGCGCTGCGCGTGAGCGAGGAGCTGTGCGGCCTGGACCCGGCGTGGCGGGAGCGCACCCGCGCGCTGCTGCGGCGACACGACCTCCCGGTGGTGCTGGACCCGGCCGTGGCCACCGACGCGATCGTCGCGGCGATGGGCCGCGACAAGAAGGCGTCGGCCGGTGCCCTGAACATGGTGGGCGTGGGGAGCCCCGGAGACGTGCGCCTGGGTGTCGACCCGCCGCGTGAGCTCATCCTCTCGTCCATCGAAGAGCTTCGCGCGTGAGCGGGGCCGCGGTACCGTGGGCGCCGTCCGGCGACGACCCGCGGAGGGCTGGATGACGCACCGCATCGCGCTGCTGCACGGTCCCAACCTCAACATGCTCGGAAGGCGTCCGTCGCAGCACTACGGGACCCTGAACCTGCCCGAACTGGAGGACATGGTGCGCGGTTGGGGTCGCGAGCGCGACATGGATGTCGCGTGCTTTCAGACCAACCATGAGGGTGCGTTCCTGGAGCACGTGCACGGGCTGGCCGGCGTGGTGGACGGCGCCGTGGTGAACCCCGGGGCGTGGACGCACTACCAGTGGTCGATCCGCGACGCGCTGGAGTTGCTCGGCGCGCCGTTCGTGGAGGTGCACCTCTCCGACGTCGAGTCGCGCGAACCGCACCGGCGGATCTCGGTGATCCGCGATGTGGCCGACCACGCCGTGTGGGGGCGGGGGCCCGACGGATACCGCGACGCGCTGGATCACCTGGCGCGGGTGCTGGCATGAGCGCGCACGACGACCGCATCGGCACGCTGCGGGAGCGACTCGACCACGAGGGGCTCGCCGCGCTGGTGGTCACCGGAGCCGCCAACGTGCGGTACCTCACGGGGTATGTGGGCAGCAACGGCACCGCCGTGATCGGGCGCGAGGACGCCGTCCTGGTCACCGACTCCCGGTACGCCGTGTCGGCGCGTGCGCAGGTGCGCGGCGCACGCGTGGAGGTGGGGTCGCGCGACCTCCTGGGCGATGTGGCGCGGCTCACAGCGCAGATCGCCGCCGGCGGCGCGGTGGGCGTGGAGGCCGAGCACGTCTCGCTGGACTGGAATGAACGGTTCGGACGCCGGCTCGACGGGGTCGCGCTCACGCCCACGCGTGGGCTGGTGGAGGCGCGGCGGATCGTGAAGGACCCCGACGAGATCGCCGCGATGCGCCGCGCGGCTGCGGTGGCCGACACGGCGCTGGGCCGGGTGCTGGAGGCGGGCATCGTGGGGCGCAGCGAGCGCGAGGTCGCCTTCGCGCTGCACGGCGCGATGCTCGACGCCGGGGCCGAGGCGCTCAGCTTCGACACCATCGTCGCCGCGGGACCGCGCGGCGCGCTCCCGCACGCGATCCCCGGACCGGAGCCGATCCCGGCGGACACGCTGGTGGTCATCGACATGGGGGCGGTCGTCGACGGGTACTGCTCCGACATGACCCGCACCGTCGCCACCGGCCGGCTCACGGCGGAGTTGGCGCGCATCTACGACGTCTGCCTGGAGGCGCAGGAGGCCGCGCTGGCCGCGGTCCGGCCGGGCATCAGCGGCGGCGACCTCGACGCGGTCGCGCGCGCGGTCATCGCCCGGGCGGGATACGGCGAGGCGTTCGGCCACGGCCTGGGCCACGGCGTGGGCCTGGAGATCCACGAGCGGCCCGGCGTGCGTCCCACCGGCACCGACGTGCTCGAGGCCGGGATGGCCGTCACGATCGAGCCGGGGATCTACCTCGAAGGGGTGGGCGGGGTCCGGATCGAGGACCTCGTGATCGTGACGTCGGGCGGCTGCGACATCATCTCGTCCAGCCCGAAGGCGCTGCAGGTGGTGCGATGAGGGGCCGGCGGCGGCCCCGGACGGTCGCCCCCGCGAGGGGCGTGGCAACGAGCGAGGGGATGGAGCGAGGGTGATCACCACCAACGATCTCAAGAACGGCTATGTGCTCGACATCGACGGCGACCTGGTGAGCGTGGTCTCGTTCCAGCACGTCAAGCCGGGCAAGGGCGGCGCGTTCGTGCGCACCAAGCTCAAGAACCTGGTGAGCGGGGCGGTGCTGGAGCGCACCTTCCGCGCCGGGGAGAAGGTGGAGCGCGTCACCACCGAGACCCGCGAGATGCAGTTCCTCTACCGCGACGGCGATGACCTCCACATGATGGACAACTCGACCTACGACCAGATCGCCCTCTCCGCCGCCAGCGTCGACAACGCCGACCTGCTGGCGCCGAACACCGACGTCCAGGTGCTCTTCGTGCGCGACAACCCGATCCGCGTCGACCTGCCGACCTTCGTGGAGCTGCTGGTCACCCGCACCGACCCCGGTGTGAAGGGCGACACGGTGTCCAACGTCACCAAGCCCGCCGAGCTCGAGACCGGCGCCAGCGTGGACGTCCCGCTGTTCGTCAACGAGGGCGACCGCCTGAAGATCGACACGCGTACCCGCGAGTACTCTGCTCGCGTCTGAGTCCCGGCGCGACGGCGTGACGCACGCCCGAGTACCCTGCCCTCGCATCCGCCCGAAGGGAGCCCTGTGACACCCGTGCCCGACACCGTCGGCTACGTCGATGCAACGCTGCGCGACCTCGCCCCGTTCCCGTGGGGCACCGCCGTCGGCACCGACGATCTCGCCGTCGCCGCCTCGGCCCTCGGGGGAGTGGGCGCCCAGGTGCTGGAGGTCCTCGACGCCCGGTGCGCGCAGGTCGCCATCGAAGCGCGCTCGGAGAGCCCGTGGGACCGCGTGCGCGCGGTGCTGCGCGAGGCCGGCTCCACCCCTGTGGGTGTCGTGGTGGGCGGAACCAACCTGTGGGGTCAGGGCCCGGTGGGCGCCGACATCGCCCGTCGCTTCGTCCTGTGCGCCGCCGAGAGCGGCATCTCGCGCGTCCGCGCCACCGACCCGCTCAACGATCCCGAGAACATGCGCGCGGTCGCAGAGGCCTGCCTGGAGACCGGCGTCACGTTCGTGCCCACCCTGATCGCCGGCGCACACCCGGACCCCGTGGATGCCCGTTGGGCTGAGGAGGCCCGCGCGCTGGCGGCCCTGCCCGGCACGACAGGCATCTGCGTGTCCGACGGTGCGGGCCACATCGCGCCGGCCGCCCTCGGGCGCCTGGTGCGCGAGGTCGGGGAGCTTACCGGCCTGCCGGTGGAGGTCCAGGTGCAGGCGCCGGGTGGGCTGGCGCCGCTGTCGGCCACGGCCGCCGTGGCCGCCGGCGCCGCGTCCGTGCAGGCGTCCGCCGGCGCGGTGGCGCTGGTATCCGCGCGCCCGTCGGCGGAGACCCTGCGTGCAGCACTCCTGGGCGGCGCCCGCGTGTTCGACTGTCAGCCGCAGGCGCTCGACCGCGCCGCGCGTGTGGTCGGCCCGCTGCTGCCGGCCGACCGGCTGCGGCAGGCCGCCGCCGCGGTGTTCGGGCCGGCTGTGGCCGTGCCGCCGGCCCTGGAGCACGGCCTCATCTCGCGACTGGGCCGTCTTGGCCTGTCCAGGAGCCTGGTTGCCGTGGCCGAGGAGTCCGCCGCGGTGTCGCGCGACCTGGGGTGCGCGACGCTGGCCTACCCGCTGGGCAGCGCGATCCTGTCGCAGGCCGCCCGCCACGTCATCGAGGGCCGGCGCTGGGCCGAGATCGAGCCCGAGCTGGTGCAGGTGGCCCTGGGCCGCGCGGGCCGCACCCGGGGTCCGGTGGCGCCCGAGGTTCTGGAGGTGGCCGGCGCCGCCGATCCGGGCGCACCCGTGGTGCGCGACATCGCGGTGGTGACCGAGGAGGCCCCGCAGGGCATCAGCGAGGAGGACCTCGTCCTGTGGGCGATGTTCCCCGAGGACACCGAGCACCTGGTGGCGCGCCGGCGTTCCCTGGGCGCGGAGGCCGCGCGCCGTCCGGCCCAGCCGGCGATCGACCGCGACCTGCTGGAGACCCTGGTGGGCGCCGTGGAGGCCAGCGACGAGACCGAGATCAGCGTGGAGGTGTCGGGCGCCCGGGTGACGGTGCGCCGCGCGGCGCCGGCACCGTCCGAGGCGGCTGCGGTCGCCGGCGAGTCCGGCGGCGGCGAGGCCGACGATGGGATGATCCGCGTGGTCAGCCCCATGGTCGGCACGTTCTACCGGCGACCCGGTCCCGACGATGCACCGTTCGTCGAGGAGGGCCAGCACGTCGAGGCCGGCGACACGCTCTGTCTCATCGAGGCCATGAAACTCTTCAACGAGATCGTGGCCGAGCAGGCCGGCGTGGTGCGCAAGATCGTGCTGGAGGACGGCGCCCCGGCGGAGTTCGGCCAGCCCCTGTTCCTCATCGAGACCCTGGCCGGATCGTGAAGCTCCTCGTCGCCAACCGCGGGGAGATCGCCGTGCGGGTCATCCGCACCGCCCGCGAGATGGGCATCCCCACCGTGGCGGTCTACTCCACCGCCGACGCCGAGTCGCTGGCCGTCGACCTGGCCGACGAGGCGGTGTGCATCGGCCCGCCGGCCGTCAAGGACTCGTACCTGAACATCGCGAACGTCCTCGCGGCCGCGGAGATCACCGGGTGCACCGCGGTGCACCCGGGCTACGGATTCCTGTCCGAGAACCCCACGTTCGCCCGCGCCTGCGCCAGCGAGGGGGTCACCTTCGTGGGCCCGTCGCCCGAGGTCATGGAGCGGATGGGTGACAAGATCGCCGCGAAAGCCGCCGCGCGTGAGGCCGGCTTGCCGGTGCTGGAGGGGTCCGACGGTCCGGTCGGCGACGTCGCCGCCGCCACAGAGGCCGCATCGCGCGCCGGCTATCCCGTGCTGCTCAAGGCGGCGGCGGGTGGTGGCGGCAAGGGGATGCGGCGTGTCGAGCACCCGTCCGAGCTCGCCTCGGCCTTCGAGGCCGCACAGCGCGAGGCCGAGGCGTCGTTCGGCGACGGCGGTCTCTACGTGGAGCGCCTGCTGGAGGGCGCCCGCCACGTGGAGATCCAGATCATGGCCGACGGGCAGGGTGGGGGCCTGGTGGTGGGCGACCGCGACTGCTCCATCCAGCGCCGCCACCAGAAGCTGGTGGAGGAGGGGCCCGCCCCGCTCCTGCCGGCCGCCACCCGCGACGCGATGCACGAGGCGGGCCTGCGAGCCATCAAGGCCTGGGGCTACCGCGGCGCCGGCACACTGGAGTTCCTGGTCGACGCGGCCGGCAACTTCTTCTTCCTGGAGCTGAACGCGCGTCTGCAGGTGGAGCACCCGGTCACCGAGCTGGTCACCGGCATGGACCTGGTGGCCGAGCAGCTCCAGGTGGCCCAGGGCGGGCTCCTCAGCCGCACCGGGCGGCTCGAGGCCAACGGCGCCGCGATCGAGTGCCGCATCAACGCCGAGGACCCCGCGCGCGACTTCCGCCCGGGCGCCGGCCGCCTGCGCGACTTCCGCATGCCCGCGGGCCCCGGGATCCGTGTCGACACGCACTGCGAGCCGGGCGAGGCCGTGCCGCCGTACTACGACTCGCTGCTGGCGAAGCTGTGCGTGTGGGCCCCCGACCGGCCGCGCGCCATCGCGCGCCTGCACCGGGCGCTGGACGAGGCCATCGTGTCCGGCATCCCCACCACGCTGTCGGTGCTGCGCGACATCGCGCACGACCCGCCCTTCGTGGAGGGCCGGTACACCACCGCCTACATCCCCGAGCGCGCCGAGCACCTGCCGTCGCTCAACGGTGAGGGGTCGTGAGCGCTCGCCCGGCGGCGGCGTGAGCGCGCCGGCGATCCCCGACGAGACCCGCGAGGGCGGCCGTCGTGCCGCCCGGCGCCAGGCCGTGGTCGTGCTGTACCAGCGCGATGTCACCGGGCTGCCGCTGGAACAGCTCGAGCGCAACGCCCAACTCGCCGGCGCACCGCTCGACCCGTTCGCGCGAGCGCTGGTGGAGGGCGTCATGGTCGACACGGCCGGCCTCGACGAGCTCATCACCGGGGCGTCGGTCGGCTGGACCGCCGAGCGGCTCGCGCCGCTGGAGCGCAGCATCCTGCGCGTGGCGGTGCATGAGCTGCTCGACTGGCCCGACATCCCGGACGCCGTCTCGATCAACGAGGCCGTCGAATTGGCCAAGCGCTACTGCCAGCCGGAGGCGGCCGGCCTGGTGAACGGCATCCTGGGCCGCATCCTCGCCGAGCGCGCGGAGGACCCCGGGTGAGCCACCGCGACGACCTCACCGACGCCGTGGCCCGGCTGGAGGACCTCACCGGCGCCCTCACCGCGGGCGTGGACGGCCCGCAGGACACCGAGCGCATCACCGCGGAGGCGGTGCGGGCCAGCGAGGAGATCACGCGGCTGCTGACGCCCGTGCTCGAGGAGCGCGGCTGATGGCCGACCCCGAGGAACTCCTCGACCCCCGGGTGCAGGTGGTCGTGGTGCCGCCCAGCGAGCCACAGGCGGCCGGCCACGAGGAACTCCAGGCCCTGGGGTCCGGTGAGGATGACCGGCCGATGATCGAACTGGCCGCGCGGCCGTGGCTCACCCAGGACGCCGGCCCGGTGCGGGGCGCCCAGTTGGAGACGTTGGGCCTCTCGGTGTACGCGGGGCATCGCGAACTGGCACTTGTGAACCTGCCCACCACGTTCATCGAATCCGGTGTGCGGCTGCTGAAGGAGCTGGGGACCTACGTGCTGGCGGGCGGCACCCTGAGCGACGGCGACATCCTCCAGATCCGCCATGACCTGCCGTGCATCGTGGGCATCTCCGGACCCACCGACGACGACGAGCCGGGCCCCGCCCACGTGGTGCTCCTGGCCTGACGGTCCGCCGGCGAACCTTCTGGCGTGAGGGAGGCTCACCGGTCTAGGTTCGCCACATGCACCGGCGTCTTCCCGTCGCCCTGATGCTGGTCCTGGCCGTCACGCTGCTGTGCGCGACGGCCGCGGCGGCCGCGCCCGTGGTGCGCACGCCCGGTTACGCCGGCGTCACGCGGCCCGTCGCGACGCAGCCCGCCGCGCCGCCGGCGCCCGCCGTCCTCGGGGGCGGCACGCGCCCGGACATCCTCGTTGACGCGGCTGGCACCGCGCATGTGGTGTGGACCGAGGACCGCCCCGGTGCGCCCGACGCCACGGTGTACTGCCGCGTGCCGCGCGGGGCCGGCGCCTGCGAGGCGCGCCGTGACCTGATCCCGCCGGGCGCGGACGCCTTCGCCGACGACGTGTCCGGCCCGGCCATCACCGCCGTGAACGACCAGGTGGTGGTGCTCTCGCACCGGTATCCGCAGACGGTCACCCGCCCGGACGGCAGCACCGGGTCGGGCGTGGTCCACATGTGGACATCGGGTGACGGGGGAGAGACGTTCACCACCGGGGCGATGGTGGCGAGCGGCAACGGTCCCAACACCGCGGTGGCCGGGGACGTGGCGGGCGGAGCGGTCGCGTTCGGTCCGCCGGAGAACCCGCTCATCGCCGTGGGCACCGGCGTCGTCACCGGCGGGGTCAGCGTCACGACGATCCGCGCCGGGGCGTACACCCCGTCCGGCGCCGCGATCGCGGGCGGCGATTTCGCATGGTCCCACCTGGCCGTGGTCGACGGGCGCCCGATGGTCGTCTACGGCGACCTCGGCGGCGCGGCGCTGATGCGCCACTGGTCGGGTGTCGGCGATCCGAACGACGCCGGCACCTGGTCCGTCCAGGTCGCGCTGGGCGGCCACAACCCCGATGTGGCCGGCATCGGCGGGCGTGCCGTGGTGGCGACCACCGCGTCTCTCAGCGGCGGCGAGATGACCGTCCGCGACCTGTCCGGGAGCATGGCGGCGGTCGTCAACCCGGGTGGCGCGGCGTCGGATCCGAACGTCGCCGGCCTGCCCGACGGCGGCGTGGTCGCCACCTGGCGCGGTACCGACGGCCCGACCGGTGTCGCGGGGACGTGGATGCGCGTGGTGGGTGCCGACGGGCGGGCGCTCGCCCCGGCGGCGATGGTGGGGCCCGCGTCGGGCTTTCAGCGCATGGCCGCCACGGGCGACGGCGGCGGGATGGTGGTGGGCGAGGGCGATGGCCGCACCATCGTCCTGTCGGCGTTCGGCACGCGCGGCCCCACGGGTCTTCCCGGTCTGGGGACCCGGCCGGGCGGAGGCGCGTTGCCGGCCGACGCCGCCGAGGACTGCCAGCGCATCCGCTTCGCCGCGGTGGAGGCGTTGCTGCAGGACGGGTGCTTCCTCAACGCGGCCACCGGCCGGGCCAAGGTCACCACCGGGGCGGTGCGGATCAACGGCCTGGAGATCATCCCCGAGGCCGGCGTGCAGGTGATCGTGGACGCCCGCCGGCGCACCGTCGACACCACCGGCACCGTCGCCGTCCACCTTCGTGCGCGCGGTGTGCCGGACATCCTCCTCTATCGCGGGCGCCTCAACCTGCGCCTGGGAACCGCCCGGGCCGGGCTGCCGTTCTTCGGCTTCACGCGCGGGCTGTTCCCCACAAACGTCCTGGGCTTCCCCGTCCGCGGTGACATCGACGTCCGTCTCACCGATCGCGGGGTGCGCATCCCGGTGAACCTCACGCTTCCGGTGGGCTTCGGCGGGGTGTCGGGCGCGGCGACGCTGCGCGCCGAGAACGCGCGCGGGCTGATCATCGACTCGCTGGAGTTCCGTGCCGACGGCATCCCGCTGGGAGTCGCCACCATGCGCCGCCTGCATGTCCAGTACAAGGCCGTGGGCGGCACCAGCGTGGGGGACTGCCTGCGGCCGCCCACCTCCGGTGCGCCCGCGGGGGCGAACGAGTGGGCGGGTGTGTTCGAGCTGCAGCTCCCGCCGCCGCGCACCGGCCCGCAGCTGTGCGGATCGGTGCGCTTCGCCGACGGCGCGTTCCGCGCGGCCACGTTCAACATCGACCTGCCGCCACCGGGGATCGTCCTGTTCCCGGGGGTGAGCATCACGGCGCTCGGCGGCGGGCTGGCGCTGTCGCCCACGCAGATCGACGCGGCCACGCGAATCAGCGTCATCCCGGCGGGTGGCGCGGGATTGGTGAACCTCGACGGCCGCCTCACCGCACGGTTCGGCGCGCCGTTCCAGCTTCGGGGCACCGCACGCACCAGCACGGCCGGCGTCACCCTGGGCACGGGGACGTTCACCATCTCGTCCGACGGCTACGTGGGCCTGCGCCTGGATGTCGGCCCCGATGTCGGCCCGCTCTCGGTGCGCACGCGCATCGCGGGCTTCGCGGACGGTGCGCGCCGCGAGTTCTCCCTGTCGGGCCGGGGCGAGGTGTGCATCAAGGGCGCGTGCGTCGACGGCGGCGGCGCGGTGGTGTCCACGAAGGGCATCGCGGCGTGCCTGCCCGCCCCGGCCACCCCGCGCGGCGCCGGCTACAGGTGGGGTGCATCCCCGCTCGCGGTCGACCTGTGGATCCTGAGCTGCAGCATGAGCGACTACGAGGTGGCCGACCTCCGCCAGACCGGTCACGGCGCGCATCAGGCCGGTGTCGAGGCCGTGGCCCGGGTGGTGGGACGGCCGCAGAGCGTCACGTTCCGGGTCGGCGGTGCGGGCGCCGTGCCCGATGTCGACCTCCTGGGCCCGTCGGGGGCGCCGGTGGCGCCGGCGGTGACCCATCCCGACCCCGACACAGGAACGCTGTACCTCGCCGTGCGCCGCCCGCCCGCGGGCAGTTGGACGGTGCGCGCGCGGGCCGGCTCCGCGCCCATCTCCGGCGTGGCGGTGGCGCGGCAGGTGGTTCCGGCGTCCGTGTCGCGGGCCCGGGTGACGGGCGCCGGCCGGGCGCCGCGGGTGCTCACCTACCGGGCGCGGATCGGGGCGGGGCAGTCGATCACCTTCGCCGAGCGCGGTCGCGCCGGCATGCGGGTGCTCGGGGTCGCGCGGGCCGGCATCCACCGGCTGCGGTTCACCCCCGGCCCCGGGCGCGGCGGCCGGCGCGAGGTCGTGGCGCTGGTGGGGCAGGGTGGCCTGGTGCACAGGGAGAGCGTGGTGGCCCGGTTCACGGCCCCGGCGCCGGCGCGGCCGGCCCGCGCGGGGGTGCTGCGCGTCAGGCGCGCCGGCGCCGGTGCGGTGGCCACCTGGCGCCCCGGGCGCGGCGCGCTCGTCCAGCGTGTGACCGTCGCGATCTCCGACGGGCGGGTGTCGGTGCGCCAGCTCTCCGCGGGGGTGCGACGCCTGCGGGTCACGCGCCTCGCTCGCGGAGACCGCGTCCGCGTGAGCGTGGTGGGCGTCGCCCGGGACGGGCGCACCGGTCCGGCCGTCCGGGCCGCATTGCGCATCCGGTGACGGACGTCCGGCCCCCGACACGCGGTCTCCCCGCCGGAGGTCGTGCTCTAGACTCGGCCCAATGACCGACGAGAAACGCTTCCCGATCCTGGAGGGCCTCACCGCCCCCACCGACCTGCACGGGATGGATGACGAGGAGCTCGCGGCCCTGGCCGAAGAGATGCGCAACGCGATCATCGAGAGCGTGTCGCGCACCGGCGGGCACCTGGGCGCCAGCCTCGGCACCGTCGAGCTCACGATCGCGCTGCACTCCGAGCTCTCCTCACCCCGCGACCGCATCCTCTGGGATGTCGGGCACCAGGCCTACGGGCACAAGCTGGTCACCGGCCGGTTGCCGGGCTTCGACAGCCTGCGCCAGTACCGGGGTATGAGCGGCTTCCTGCGCCGGGTCGAGAGCGAGCACGACATCATGGGCGCCGGGCACGCCAGCACGTCGATCAGCTACGCGGTCGGCCTGGCGGAGGCCAACCGCCAGAGCGGGCGCACCGACGAGCACGTGGTGTGCGTCATCGGTGACGGGGCGCTCACCGGCGGGATGGCCTATGAGGGGCTCAACCAGGCCGGCGCCCTGGGCTCACGGCTCACGGTGGTGCTCAACGACAACGGCATGAGCATCTCCGAGAACGTCGGCGCGCTGTCCAACCTGTTCCAGCGGGCGCGGATCGACCCGACGCTCACGCGCGTGCGCGAGGAGATCGAGCGCGGTCTCTCCCGGCTGCCCGGGGCCACGGAGCTGGGCGGCGCCCTGCGCGATGCCACCAAGTCGCTGTGGTTCACCTCCGGCGCGCTGTTCGAGGCGCTCGGCTTCGCCTACATCGGTCCCATCGACGGCCACGACATCGCGGCGATGCGCCGGGCGCTGCGCACCACCACGTCCATGGATCGCCCCGCCCTGATCCACGTCAAGACCACCAAGGGCAAGGGCTACGCGCCGGCGGAGGCCGACGGGGAGGCGATGCACGGCGCCACGCCGTTCGCGGTCGACTCCGGCAAGGCCGCCAAGCGGGGCACGTCCGGGCCGCCCAGCTACACCGAGGTGTTCGGGCGCGCGCTGGTGGCCGAGGCGGAACGCGACCCTCGGGTGGTGGGGATCACCGCGGCGATGCTCAAGGGCACCGGCATGCAGCACATGATGGACCGGTTCCCCGAGCGCACCTACGACGTGGGTATCGCCGAGCAGCACGCGGCCGTGTTCGCCTGCGGGTTGGCCATCGCCGGCTACCGGCCCGTGTGCGCGATCTACTCCACCTTCCTGCAGCGCGCGTTCGACCCGATCGTGCACGACGCCGCCATCCAGGAGCTGCCGGTGGTGTTCGCCATCGACCGCGGCGGTCTGGTGGGCGACGACGGCCCCACGCACCACGGCGTGTTCGACCTCGCGTACCTGCGGTCCATCCCGGGCCTGACGGTGATGGCGCCGATGGACGAGGCGGAGCTGGTGGAGATGCTGCACACCGCGCTGCGCATCGACGGCCCGGTGGCGATCCGGTATCCGCGTGGCGCCGGCCGCGGCGTGGAACTGCCGGCGCGCCCGCGCGGGGTGGAGGTGGGCGCCGCCCAGGTCCTGGAGAGCGGCGAGCGCGTGGCCCTGGTGGGCTACGGCTTCGGTGCCGGCCTGGCGGCCGACGCCGCCGACCTGGTCGCCGACAGCGTCGCCGCGCGACCCACCGTGGTGAACGCCAGGTTCTGCAAGCCCATCGACGAACGCCTCTTGCGCCAGCTCGCCGAGCGCCACGAGCTCATCGTGACCATCGAGGACCACCAGGCCAGCGCCGGCTTCGGCAGCGCCGTGCTGGAGGTGCTGGAGGACACGCCCGTGCGGGTGCTGCGCCTGGGACTGCCGGACCGATTCGTCGACCACGGCAAGCGCGAACTCCTCCTGGAGGAGGTGGGCCTCACGCCGGCGACGGTCGCCGCGCGCGCCGCCGCCGCACTCAGCGCGCCGGCGTCCCGCCTCATCGCCGAGGGCTGATCCGAGGGGTCGCCGCCGGGCCCGCGTGCCCGCCGGCGACCCGGGCGGATAAGCTGCCCGCCGTGAGCCGGTCGCGCCTGGATGTCGCACTCGTGGAGCGCGGGCACTTCCCGTCGCGGACCCGAGCGCAGGCCGCGGTCATGGCGGGACGCGTCCGGGTGGACGGCGCACGCGTCGACAAGCCGGGCACGCAGATCACCGAACTCGCCCGCCTTGAGGTGGAGTCCGGTCAGGAGTATGTCTCGCGTGGCGGCGTCAAGCTGGCAAACGCCCTGGACGCGCTCGCGGTGGACGTCGAGGGGGCGTCGGCGCTGGACCTCGGTGCATCCACCGGTGGGTTCACCGACTGCCTGCTGCGGCGCGGCGCGGCGCGGGTGATCGCCCTGGACGTCGGCTACGGCCAGTTGGACTGGGGGATCCGGCAGGATGAGCGCGTGCACGTGATGGAGCGCACCAACGCCCGCCACCTCACGCCCGACGCGCTCCCGTTCGCGCCCGATCTGGTCACATGTGACCTCTCCTTCATCTCGATCGGCACGGTCTGGGGCGCGGTGGTGCCGTGTTGTGCGCCCGGGTGGCGTGCCATGGTGATGGTCAAGCCCCAGTTCGAGGTGGGGCGCGAGCGGGTCGGCTCCGGTGGTGTGGTGCGCGATCCGAAGGCCCGGGAGGATGCCGTGCAGGGTGTCATCGAAGTGATCGAACGCCTCGGCGGGCGCGTCGAGGGCGTCGCCGACTCCGGTCTGCCGGGTCCCAAGGGCAACCTGGAGACCTTCATCCACGCCCGCGACGCGGAGGTGCCCGGATGAGCACGCAGCCGGTGGGGAGCCACGTCCCGATCGCCATCGATCAGGCGGTCCCGGCGAAGCGGGTGCTGCTGCTCACGCATCGCGGTCCCGAGGTCACCGCCGGCGGGCTGGCGGCGATCCTCTCCATCCTCGAGGAGGCCGGGGTGGAGGTGCTGGTGCCGGCATCCGAGGTGGTGAAGCACCGCATCCTGGCCCCCTACGCGTCCAGCGACGGCAAGCGCCTTGTCGGCGGCGGCGAGGATCTCATCCTGGTGCTGGGCGGCGACGGCAGCATCCTGCGCGCCCTCGCGCGCGAGGCCGGCTCGGGGGCGCCCGTCATCGGCGTCAACTACGGACGCGTCGGCTTCCTGGCATCCATCGAGCTGGAGACGCTCGAGCGCGATCTGCGCCGGGCGCTGGCCGGCGACTACGTGGTCCTCAGCCTCCCGTCGCTCAGCGCTCGCTGGACCGACGGCGACGTCAGCGCGCTCAACGACCTGGCGCTGCTGCGCAGCGGCGAGTCCCGCTTGGCCGACCTCACCTACGCCGTGGATGGCGAGCGTGTCGCGACGGTGCGGTGCGACGGCATGATCCTGAGCACGCCGGTGGGCTCCACGGCATACAACCTCGCGGCCGGCGGGCCCACGGTGTCATGGCGCGTGCGGTGCATGGTCATCTCCTTCATCGCCGCGTTCCACCTCGACACGCGCCCCCTGGTGATCGCCGCCGAGGAGCTGCTGACGGTGACCAACAGCGCGCTCACCGGCGACTGCGACGTCCTCGCCGACGGGCAGCGCGTCGGATCGCTGCGCCCCGGCCGGTCGATCACCGTGGGTATGGGCGGGAGCCCCGTGCACCTGGCCACGTTCCCGGAGTCGTCGTTTTTCCGGCGCTACCGAGAGAAGTTCGGCCGGCCGTGATCCGGTCGCTGGAGGTCCGCGACCTGGTGGTGATCGCGCGCGCCGAGCTCGCGCCGCCTCCCGGTCTCACCGCGATCACGGGCGAGACGGGCGCGGGGAAGACCGTGCTCACGCAGGCGCTCGGCCTGCTGGCCGGTGCCCCCGCGAACCCCTCGGCGGTGCGCGCCGGCGCGCACCATGCGCTGGTCCAGGCCACCATCGCCCTGCCGGACGGCTTCTGGGACCGGCTGGACGACGGCGACCCCATCCTCTCGCTGCGCGAGCTGGTGGAGAGCGAGGATGAGGTGGTGATCGCACGCCGGGTCCCCGCCGAGGGGCGCGCCCGGGCACTGGTGGACGGCCAGGCGGCCCCGGTCGAGCAGACCTTCGGCGAGACCTGGACCTCGCAGCTGCTGATTCTGGCCGACTACAACAACGTGGCTGCGGAGGTTCCTGACTTCGCGGATCGCTACACCAAGGGCGAGGCGAAGTTCTCCAACACGCCCGCGGCGCAGGTCGGCTTCGATCACATCCAGGATCTGTACGAGGCGGGCTACTTCAACAAGGATTTCGCCTCCGCCACGATGAATGACGGCCTGCTGGCCGTGGCCCCCGGCACTGCGGCGCATTACCCGCAGCTCGGTTCGGTCGCCGGCAACATCGAGAATGTGTCTCCCGGAGGCCTGGAGAACGTGGGCTTCTTCGCCCAGCCGGGCACCAGCGCAGACACCAACGGTATGACCGTGTGGCCGGGGAGCAGCGC
>JBIQJW010000028.1:13047-18359 GCA_044507145.1 Actinomycetota bacterium | reverse complement strand
CCTCCGGGTTCTTCGGCGAGGTGTGGGGCCGGGGCGCGCTGGGCAGGCGCGAACGGGCGATCGTGGCGATGGCCGCCACCGCCACGCTGCGCGCCGCACCCCAGCTTGCGTGGCACGTCCGCGGCGCCCTGCGGGCCGGGGTAACGCCGGATGAGATCCGTGAGGTGCTGATGGCCGTCACCGGCTTCGCCGGATTCCCCGCGGCCTGGCAGGCCACCGAGGTGGCCGAGGAGGTCATCGCGGCGCACGGCGACGACGCGGGATGAGCGGCGCCCCGGCGCGGATCGCCGAGGACGGGCGGGTGGTGGTGTACGGCCCGGGCGCGCTCACGGGCGCGGGCGACCTGCTGGGCGCCGGCTACACCCTGCTCACCACCGCGCGCGCCGCCGCCGCCTGCCCGGACCTGGTCGCCGGCGCGGGGGCGGTGGTGCACGTGCCGCACGGGCGGGTGGAGGATGCCGCCGCAAAGCTGCGGGGCACGGTCCCCGGACGGCGCTGGGTGACGCTGGGCGGGGGACGGGTGGTGGATGTGGCGAAGGCGCTGGCGGCCGCCGATCCGCCCCGGGAGATCGTGGCCGTGCCCACGACGTTGTCGGCCGCGGAGATGACCGGCGGCCACCGGCATCTGCCGGGCCTGCCGGACGACACCCCGAAGGTGCGTCCCGGGGTGGTCATCAATGATCCCGCCCTGAGCGCATCCGCCCCGGCGCCGGCACTGGCGGCCAGCAGCGCCAACGCGCTCGGTCACGCCGTGACGGCCCTCTGCGCCGACGGCGTCGACGAGGCCACGCGAGCGCGGGCCCGGCGTGCCGTGGCGCTGCTGGGGCGCGGTTGGGCGGGCACGGCACCGGATCCGGCGGCGCTGGCCGAGGGGGCGATGCTGGCCGGGTGGGCGCTCGACCATGCCGGGCTGGGCCTGCACCACGCGCTGGCGCAGACGGCCGTCCGCGTCGCCGGGGTCGGCCACGCGCCCGCGAACGCGGCGCTCCTGCCCGAGAGCACCTCCGCGCTGCGTCGCCGGCACCCCGAACGCCTCGCGGCCGTGGAGCGCGAGACCGGCGTGGATCTTGATGCCCTCTCAACGGCGTTGCGCCGGCGCGCGGGCGACACGGCCCTCGCCGCGCTGGAGGACGACGCCGGCCTGCTGGAGCGCATGGTCGCCACGGTGATGGCCCGCCCCGAACCGGGGCGCCTGGCGCCGGCTCCCGACGCCGGCGAGATCCGCGCCGCCTACCTCGCCGCGGCCCGGGCGGCTAGCGGCGCCGGGCCCCCGGCAGCAGCCACCGGTTGACCAGGATCGCGCCGGCCAGCGCCCAGATGAGCGCCCAGCCGGCCGCGATGAGCCACGCGCGCCCGCCCCCCGGCATCAGCGCCGGCGCCGCCGGCCCGCCGAGCACGTCGATGATCGCCGCGACCAGGATGAACGCGGCGTGGATGATGTACGCGGCCGCCCAGGCGGCGACCCCGTGCGCCACCCGGCGTCCGGCGGCGCGCACCCCGGCCAGGAATCCACCGATGCCGAAGGCGACGGCGGCAGTGAGAAGGCGCAGCGGCCAGTCGCGCCCGCCGCCCACCATCAGGCCGATCGCACCGGCCAGACCGCCCCACGTGGCCGCGATCGGATCGATGCGCTGGGTGACCTTCGACCTGGGAGTCGGGGGCATCTGAGCATGCTACCGTTCCGTGTTCCGGGGCCGTTCCACGCGGCCCGGCACCACGGGAGGGCAGGGCGATCGGACCCACCGAGCTGATCATCATCCTGGTGATCGTCCTCGTGCTCTTCGGCGCCAAGAAGATCCCCGAGATCGCACGCAGCCTGGGTTCAGGCGCGCGCGAGTTCAAAGAGGGCATCTCGGGCGACGAGAAGCACAAGGACGGCGGCATCGAGCCGCCCGCACCGCCGAAGGACACCGACACCCCGCAGTGATCGTCTGGCGCGCCGGCTGGGTGCTGCCGATCACGGGCCCGCCGTTGCGCGACGGTGCGGTGGCGATGGACGACGGCGTGATCGTCGACGTGGGCCGTTCGGCCGACGTGTGTGCGCGCGCCCCGGATGTGACGCCTCAGGACCTGGGCGACGACGCCATCCTGATGCCCGGCCTGGTGGATGCCCACTGCCACCTGGAGTGGAGCTGCTTCGACGGGATCGTGGGCCCGCGCCCGTTCGCCCGCTGGCTGGGGGCCTTCCTGCCCCTGCGCGCGTGCATGGACGGCGAGGACGACCACCGCGCGGCCGCCCTGCACGGCGCCGCCCGTGCGCTGGCGGCCGGCACCACCACCCTGGCCGACTCGGGCCCCACCGGCGCCGGGGTCGACGCCCTCACGCGGGTGGGGCTGCGCGGCGTCGTGCACCTGGAGGCGTTCGGCACCGGTGACGACGCGGGCGAGGCCGAGGCGCACGCCGCGGCCCTGGCGACGCGCGTCGCCGAGCTGGACCGGCGCGCCGCGTCGGCCGGCGGACGCGTGGCGGTGGGGGTGTCGCCCCACGCCCCGTACAGCGCGGGCCCCGTCCTGTGGCGCGCCCTGCGCGGCCACGCGGACCTGGCCAGGCGCGCATGGGCCACGCACATCGCCGAGTCGCCCGACGAGGACGACGCCATCCTGCGGCGCACGGGGGAGCTCGCCGACCTGTTCGCCGCCGCGCAGTTGGCGGTGGGGCGGTGGGACGGCGCCGGCGGGGTCGCCTCGCGCATGGATGCCGCCGGGGCCCTGGTGGCGGGGCTGGTGGCCGCCCACTGCGTGCGCGTGGACGCCGCCGACGCCGCCCGCCTGCGCGCGCGCGGCGCGGGTGTGGCCCACTGCCCACGCTCCAACGCGTACCTGCGGTGCGGCACCGCACCCCTGCGGGTGCTGGACGATGCGGACGTGCCGGTGGGCCTGGGCACGGACAGCCCCGCGAGCGGCGGCGACTACGACCTGCGCGCCGAGGCGCGGGCGTGCCGCGCCGCCCACGGCCCGGCCGCGCCCGACGACGCGCGGCTGCTGCGCATGATCACCGCGGATGCCGCGCAGGTGCTGGGTCTGGCGGGACACGCCGGCGCGCTGGCACCAGGCCGGCCCGCCGACCTCCTGGTACTGCGACGCGCGCCCGGCAGCGGCGCCGCCGACCCGCACACCGCCGCCCTGGACGCCGGCACCACCGTGGACACGGTGATGGTGGGCGGGGCGGTTCTGCGCGAGGCGGGAGTGACCCTCGGATCCGCGGCGCGGACCGCCGGCGCGCGCGCCGCCGTGCTTCGCGAACGGCTGCGCGATGCGGTCGGGCCGACGCCCGCGGCCGATATGCCCTAACATCTCGCGCCGTGCTGCTCGACCAGAAACGCACCAAGCGCATCGTCCAGGTGGTGGCCATCCTCACGTCGCTGGCCTTCGCCGGCACGATCTTCGTGGTGATGGGCCTCGTGTTCTTCGGCGGCGGTAGCTCGCCGGAGCGCGACCAGGTCAATGAGCTCAAGGAGCTCGTGAAGGACAACCCCGACGACGGGGATGCCTGGCAGCAGCTCGCCTCGGCCCATATCGCCGCGGGCGACGATGACGAGGCCGTGGCCGCGGGGATCCGCTCCGTCGAGCTGGAGCCCGGCAGCTTCCGCAACGCCTCCACGCTGGTGTTGGCATTCCAGGAGGCGGGTGACCCGGCCGGCGCCGTCAAGGTGCTGTCGGACTTCACCAAGCGCAACCCGAAGAACACCGACGGTTTCCTCGCGCTGGGGCAGACGGCCCAACAGGCCGGGCAGACCGATATCGCGCGCCTCGCGTACCAACGGTTCCTGAAGCTGGAACCCGACGGCACGCAGGCCGATCTGGTGCGCGAGCAGCTCGCGCAGCTCCAGGGGGGCGGCGCCACCGTCACCACCGGCGGGTAGCACATCGCCAAACCGCGCGGACCCGTTTGGTAGGGTTCGCCGACGCGGGCCGTTAGCTTAGTTGGTAGAGCAGGGGACTCTTAATCCCAAGGTCGAAGGTTCGAATCCTTCACGGCCCACTCGCAAGGAAGCCGCTCGCCGAGCGGCTTCCTTCGTTCTGGGAGGCGTCCCGCCGCCGCGCGGTGCGTCAGCCGGTCGGCAGCGCCACGCGCATGACGCGCGCGCCGGCGATGCCGGAGGCGGCGCCCGGACGTGACACCGACACGTAGGCGTCGGTATCCGACAGAGCGGTCGCATCCAGGTACTGCTGGGTGCGCCGGGGGGTGCCCTTCGGGCAACGGCTCGCGCGGCTGCCGATGGTGGTGCGGCCCGGGATGTAGCCGAGATCGCGGTCGGCGCTGGATCCCAGGCGCATGAGCGTGCGCCCGCCGGCGATGCCGCGCACCGGCTCCAGACGCAGTCGCTGCTCGCAGTAGCCGGCGCGCACGTACAAGAGCCGGCCGGCATGCAGAGACGGGTCGCGGAACTGCGCCAGCGTGATCGAACGGCGCAGCGTCGCCCGCGCGCCGGTGGCCAGATCGACCGCGACGATGCGCGACCGCCTGGGGGTGTTGTCGGCGTACACCAGCACGTCGCCGTGCAGCGACGGACGGCTGAGATCGCCGGCGCGGCCGATCACCGCCACCGTCGAGAGCTCGGTGAGCCAGGGCAGGCGGGCGGCCTCCAGCACCTCGCGCCCGTCGGGCAGGTCGCGCCGCCACGCCGCCCACGTGCCCGACGCGCCCACGGCGCTCACCCCTGCCAGCGTGCGCCACGCCCGTGGCGCCACCGAGGGCACGGGCCCGGACCGGTCGACCAGCGGCGGCAGGTCCGCGAGGGCGTCGACGGCGATGCCGCGGCCACCGGGGCCCGCCGACTCGCTCACCACCCAGCCGCCCCCCGGTGCCGCCGCGGTGGCGCCCAGGATGCGGCGCGCGCCGTCCGGAGCGCTCACCACCGCGGCGTCCGCGGTGCGCAGGCCCATCGTCGTCCCATCCACCGACGGGTCGAGTGCCGCCCGCTGTACCGGCACCGGCGCCGCGGAGGCGGCCCCGGCACCGATGGCCACCGCCAGCAGGGCCAGGAGCGTGGCGTCCACGCGCCGCAGGCCGCCCAAGAGATGCGGCCGCTCGGCCATGGCGCCCATCAACCGGTCGCCCAGCGTCGCGTGGCGGCTCGCCATCACCACCACCGGGATCGCGCGACCGAGGCCGAAGCCCAGGCCGATGAGCAGCCCCACGCCCACCGAGCCGAGCGCGATGCTCACACCGGCCAGCGCCCACACGGCGAACGTCAGCACGAACGTGGTGAAGCCCAGACCCAGCAGGACGCCGTAGAGCCCCGCCGCCACCGGCAGCGGCATGGTGCGCCGCCACCGCTCGGGCACCTGCCGGCGGATCTGCGGCGCGA
>JBIQJW010000028.1:0-12947 GCA_044507145.1 Actinomycetota bacterium | reverse complement strand
AGCGGCATGGTGCGCCGCCACCGCTCGGGCACCTGCCGGCGGATCTGCGGCGCGATGCGCAGGCCGGCGGCCTCGGCCACCGCCGCCAGGGCCGCCACGCCGGCGCCCACGGCGAACGCCAGCGTGCTGTCGCCGGCGTGCAGCAGCCGCCCCAGCAGGGCCAGCAGGCCGAAGGTGATGACGCCGCCCACCAACGCGCCCAGCGTGAAGGTGGCGCAGGCGACGCCCACGGTGCGCCTGCCGCGCTCCGGGATGGCGGAGCCCAGGGTGTCGACCATCGAGAAGCCGCATGGCGACCACGCGCCGGTGATGCCGGCGGCGACCGCGGTGAGCGTGGCGGCCAGCGCGATCCACGTCCCCATCAGCACGGCACCGAGGTCTGGAGGTAGAACACGCAGAAGACCTTCCGGTCCTTGTAGCAGTAGCCCCGCACCGCGGCGTCGCCGTTGATCCGCGTGGGGTGCGTGGAGCAGCAGTCCATGAGCTTGCGCACGCGCCCGCCGCAGCAGCGGTACCAGGCGCCGTCGTGGTGCACCTTGATCCGGAACCGGTCGGGCACGGCGTCGAGGCACACGCGGCTGCGCGGCGCCGGCGCGAGCGCCCGTCCGCGCGCGTCGCGCAACAGCTGCCCGCGGGAGTCGACCGGCCGCCCGGCCCGGTTCACCCGCCGGCCCAGGTCGTCCACCGGTGCACCGTCACGCATGCGCAGCGGGTAGCCGCGGGCGTCGACGCGGGGCAGTCCCGTGGGATGCGGACATGAGCCGGTGTTGGCGATGTGGCCGCAGAAGTGGTGCGCGTCGGCGGTGTCGGTCTGGCGCGTCAGCACGGCGCCCGCCGCCGTGGCCCCCAGCATCAGGCGCCCCACGCGGGCGAGGAATCCACGCCGCGATGTCGCCCCCGCCACCGCCTCGCTCAGGCGAGGCCCGTTCCCGTTGTCATGCACCGCTCGGTGTCTCCTCGCGCCGTCGTTCAGCCACCGCCAGCATGCCCTGCAACTGGGCGAAGCTGTTGAAGGTGCCCTTCGCCAGCACCACACCGCCGGGGTCGAGCACCACCGCGAAGGGGCTCCCGGGGATGTCGTGCTCGCGCCAGATCGCACCGTGCCGGTGCTCGTCGAAGCGTGCGACGGCCACCAGCGGGTCGCGCGCCAGTTCGTCCACCGCCGGCTCCAGCGCCCGGCAGATGTGACAGCCCTCCGAGGTGAAGACGGCCGCGGCCAGCACCGCGTCGGCGTGCGGGTCCACGGCGCCCAGCAGCG
The DNA here is from genome assembly GCA_044507145.1 of Actinomycetota bacterium. GTDB lineage: Bacteria > Actinomycetota > Thermoleophilia > Miltoncostaeales > Miltoncostaeaceae > JAVJSF01. The sequence continues at coordinate 11,689 of JBIQJW010000028.1, read as the reverse complement.
TGCTGGCCGACCCGATCGGCGGCCCCTCGTCGTCGATCTCCAGCGCCATCTGCGGGCCGATGGACAGGCGCAGTTCCGACACCTCTCGCGCCAGCGCCAGGACCATCACCGCCAGCACGGCCACGCCCGCGCCGCAGAGGACCAGGCCGGCCGCCATCCACTCCTCGCCGGACGGCTCGGCGGCCGGCAGGAACACCACCGCCACCAGGCCGGCCGCGGCCACCAGGTTGCGGACGATCCCGCCCACGCCGACGCGCGAACGCGGCCCGAGGCACGCGCAGGGGCGTCCACCCCGGCCGCGGGCCAGCGCCAGCGCCAGGACCCCGGCCAGGACCAGCATCAGCCCCGCCGCGGCCCAGGCCGCCACATCGGAGCCGGCGATGACGCCCACGCCCAGAACCGCTTCGACGGCCACGGCACCCCACAGCGTGAGCGCCGGCGCGACGCGACCGCGGATGCCGAAGGTGGCCATCGCGGACGCGGAGCGGCGGGGCGCCGACGCCTTCAGCAGGGCACCCGCCAGCAGGAAGCCGCCCAGGACCAGTCGCGCGAGCAGGCCGATCGTCATGTGCCGGCGCCCCCGGCGGGCCGTGGTGCACACCGGCACGCATCCGGCACACATCCGGCACGATCGGTGTCCGTCACGGCACCCCGATCCGCCCGGATCCGGTCATGATCACCGTGATGACCGAACACCTGTTCCCACATGACCCCCGCCGGGCGGTGCGCGACCTCGTCCACGCGGCGATTCTGCACCATCTGCTCGCCCGCCACCCGCAGGGTGTCGCCGTGGACGACCTGGCCTCGTCGGTGATGGGCCGCCCGGCCCCGCCGGCCGCACGGCGCGCGGTGCGATCGGCCCTCGCATCGCTGGCCGCCCACGGCCTGGTGGAACACACCGGGGCCCGCGTGGCGCCCACGCGCGCGGCACTGCGGTTCGACCGGCTCATGACCGGCGGGGCGGGCGGCCCCCCGTCTGGGGGGCCGGCCCCCGAGGGCGTCTAGATGGGGGCCGTGGGGCCCCCACGGGGGGCGGCCGCGCCGGCGAGGGACTCGTGGGCGAACGGGCCGGTGGCGCCGGCGCCGGTGGCGAAGCGGTACAGCGCCACGGCGAAGATCTGCGAGAGCGCGGCGCTCACCACTGCGGCCACCAGCAGGATCACCACGGCGATGGCGATGCAGACACCGAGCACCACGCTCTGGCCCACCAGGATCCCCAGGCCCACGATCGCAGCGGCGGGGATCAACGCGAGCAGGAACACCAGGCCGCCCACCGCCACCTGGCCGGTCACCTGTTCGCCCCAACGCTCGCGGAAGATCCGGGCGGATCGCTTCAGGGTGGTGATGGGCCCCTCGTCCTCGAAGGTGATCACCGGGACCGCAAGGAAGGTGGCCAGGTTCCAGGCGACGGCGATGCCGCCCAGGATCAGGTCGCCCAGAGCGCCCACGCGCTCCTGGATCGCGCGGATGATGATGTTCACGGTCATCAGCATCAGCGCCCAGCCGGCGACGGCCTTCAGGTGCCGGCGCGCCACCGCCACGCCGCCGGAGACGGTGGCGTCACCGCCGTCCAGGGCCGTCGCCGCGGCCGCCGCCAGCGCCACGTTGAAGAACACCCCGGCGAATGTGACCAGGTACAGCCCGATCAGGCCGACGATCGTGCCGACGACGGTCTGGCCGTCGTCGAACAGCAGCCCCGCCGGCAACCAGAAGGCGGCGCCCAGCAGCACCGTGGTCAGCCCGGCCAGGACCGGGAAGGCCGCCAGCGAGCGATCCGATCGGAGCGTCGACCAGCTCTGCTTGGTCAGTTCCCAGCCACGCCGCATGCGCCCCATCGGCCCTCCCCATCCGCCGATCCCGGCGGCGTCGGGGTCGACGCCGCCGGGTTCATCATCACGCGATGGTCACATCGGCGTCCAGATACACATCCTGAATCGCCCCGAGCAGCTCCACGCCCTCGGCCATCGGGCGCTGGAACGCCTTGCGGCCCGAGATCAGGCCCGCGCCGCCGGCGCGCTTGTTGATCACCGCGGTGCGGACGGCGTCGCGCAGGTCGCTGGCACCCGACGATGCGCCGCCGGAGTTGATCAGCGGGATGCGGCCCATGTAGCAGCCGGCGATCTGGTAGCGGGTCTGGTCGATGGGGTGGTCCGAGAGCAGGTCGTCGTAGACCTTCTTGTGCGTCTTGCCGAACTTCAGGTCCGTGAAGCCGGGCGCCGCCGTCTCCGGCAGCTTCTGCTTGATGATGTCGGCCTCGATGGTCACGCCCAGGTGGTTGGCCTGACTCGTGAGGTCGGCGGCCACGTGGTAGTCCGGGCCGCCGTCCTTGGACCCGAACGCCGAGTTGCGCAGGTAGCACCACAGCACCGTGCCCATGCCGAACTCATGCGCGGCCGAGAACGCCTCGGAGACCTCCTGGAGCTGGCGCTTGCTCTCGGCGGAACCGAAGTAGATCGTGGCGCCCACGGCCTTCGCACCCATCTCGTACGCCTGCTTCACCGAGGCGAACATGATCTGGTCGAAGCCGTTGGGGTACGACAGGAACTCGTTGTGGTTCAGCTTCACCAAGAACGGGATGCGGTGGGCGTAGCGCCGGCTGGCGAGGCCCAGGACGCCCAGCGTCGAGGCCACCGCGTTGCACCCACCCTCGATCGCGAGCTCCACGATCTTCAGCGGATCGAAGTAGTCGGGGTTCGGCGCGAACGATGCACCGGCCGAATGCTCGATGCCCTGGTCGACCGGCAGGATCGACACGTAGCCGGTGCCGCCCAGCCGACCGTGGTCGAAGATGCTCTGAAGCGCACCGAGGACCGGCGTGGGGCGGTCCGAGTCGATCAGCACCCGGTCGACCCAGTCGGGGCCGGGAAGGGTCAGCCGCTCGGCGCCGATGGTCTGGCAGGTGTGCCCCAGAAGGCCTTCGGCCTCATCACCCAGGATCTGCGCGGTCGTCGTGCCTGCGCTCGTGGCCATGCGTCTCTCTCTCCTCGCTGGACGGCGGGATCCCTAACTTATCCGCGCACGCGCCGGGGTGAGCGCCCGGACGGCCACGCTCAGGCATGTGGGGAACCGCACGACGTCGCCGCTCGTGGGCGACGGAACGTCCGGATGCGACAGGCGCCGCCCCGTATGAAAGGCTCGTAGGAGATGTGTGGCTTCGCGGGCGAGATCCGCAACGACGGCTCACCGGCCGACCTGAGCGCCATCGGCAGGATGGCGGCGACGATGCGCGAACGCGGCCCCGACGCCGCGGGCGCGTGGTCGCAGGGACCGGTGGGACTGGCCCACCGGCGCCTGAAGATCATCGATCTGTCGAATGCGTCCGGCCAGCCGTTCGTGGATGCGCATGCCGGGTTGTCGGGTGTGTTCAACGGCTGCATCTACAACTACCGCGAGCTGCGTGATGACCTGCGCGGTCTGGGGCACACGTTCGCCTCCCAGGGCGACACCGAGGTGGTGTTGAAGGCCTACCGTCAGTGGGGCACCGACTTCGTGGACCACCTCATCGGCATGTTCGCCATCGCGATCGTGGAGCGCGACAGCGGACGGGTGGTGCTGGCCCGCGACCGGCTGGGCATCAAGCCGCTCTACGTGGCCGAGACCGCCGGCGCGATCCGATTCGCCAGCACGCTGCCGGCCCTGCTGGCCGGCGGCGGCGTGGACACGTCCATCGACCCGGTGGCGCTGCACCACTACCTCACGTTCCACTCGGTGGTGCCGGCACCGCGCACCATCCTGGCCGGCGTGCGCAAGCTGCCGCCGGCGACCGTGCGCGTCATCGAGGCCGACGGCCGATCCCACGACCGGCGCTACTGGTCGGCCTCGTTCGCCCGTCGCGAAGACCGTGCCGGCTGGACCGAGGAGGACTGGCAGGACGCGCTTCTTGCGTCGCTCACCACCGCGGTGCGCCGGCGGATGGTGGCCGACGTGCCGGTGGGCGTGCTGCTGTCGGGGGGTCTCGACTCCAGCCTGGTGGTGGCGCTGCTGGCCGCCGAGGGCCAGCGCGACCTGGCCACCTTCTCGATCGGCTTCGAGTCGCAGGGTGGTCACGAGGGTGATGAGTTCCGGTACTCGGATGTCATCGCCGAGCGGTTCTCCACCGACCACCACCGCATCCACGTGCCCGCGGCCGACCTGGCCGAGCCACTCGAGGCGGCCATCGCGGCGATGTCCGAGCCGATGGTCAGCCACGACTGCGTCGCGTTCTACCTGCTCAGCCAGGCCGTGGCGGAGCACCTCAAGGTGGTGCAGTCCGGGCAGGGCGCCGACGAGATCCTGGGCGGGTACCACTGGTACCCGCCGCTGGCCGAGGTCGCGCGCGACGACGCCCTCGACACCTACGCCCAGGCCTTCTTCGACCGCGACGACGAGGACCTGCGCCGGCTGGTCACCGACGCGCACCTCGCGCCGGGCGATCCGTCCCGCGCGTTCGTGCGCGGCCACTTCGCGGGCGCCCACGCCCAGACGGCGGTGGACGCGGCGCTGCGGATCGACACCGAGGTGATGCTGATCGACGACCCGGTGAAGCGCGTGGACAACATGACCATGGCGCATGGACTCGAGGCGCGCGTGCCGTTCCTCGACCACGAGTTCGTCGAGCTGGCCGCCACCTGCCCGCCGGAGCTGAAGCTCGCGCAGGGCGGCAAGGGCGTACTGAAGGACATCGGGCGCCGCGTGTTGCCGCACGAGGTGATCGACCGGCCCAAGGGCTACTTCCCCGTGCCGGGCATCACGCACCTGGAGGGGCGGGTGCTCACGAACGTGCGCGACGCGCTGCTGGCCCCGGAGGCGCGCGCCCGCGGCCTCTACCGCGCCGAGCGCGTGGAGAAGCTGCTGGCCGACCCCAACGGCGGGCTCACGCCGCTGCGCGGCAACAAGCTGTGGCAACTGGGCCTGCTGGAACTGTGGCTCCAGCGGCACGGGGTCTCATGAGCACCGGCACGTCCGAGGATCCCGGCGGGGCCGCCGAGCCGGTCGGGCCCGGTGGTGACCCCGCGCCGATCATGCCGGCGGGCCCGCCGCGCGGCGGCGCCGGACGCCCCACGGAGTCGTCGGTGGTGATCGACTGCGGATGGGGACGGCTGGTGTTCGGCAACACGTTCGCCGACTCGTCGCTGGCGGCGGACACCCTGCGCGCCGAGACCCAGGGCGCCCGCGACATCTGCATCTACCTGGACGAACCGCATGTCCTGGTGGCCCAGCATCACGACGAGTTCTTCATCGACCCGTCGCACATGTACCGGCTGGCCCTGCCGGCGTCGTCGCTGATGGGCGAGCTGGCCGTGCCCGTGCGGAGGCTGCGCGGAGAGGCCGACGCCGACGCCGTCAACCGCCTGTACGCGGCCAGCGGGATGGTGACGGCGCCGGTGGAGACCATGGTGGAGAACGCCCACCGCGAGGAGTTCATCCACCTGGTGGCCGAGCACCCGCTCACCGGTGCGGTCATCGGCACGATCACCGGCGTGGACCACGTGATCGCCATCGGCGACCCCGACGGCGGGTCCAGCCTGTGGTGCGTCACGGTCGACATGAACGTGGCGCCTCCGGGCACCGGCCAGGCCCTGCTGTCGGCACTCGCGGCCCGGTTGGTGGCGCGCGGACGCCACTACGTGGATCTCTCGGTGCTGGCCGAGAACACCGGCGCCATCCGCCTGTACGAGCGGCTCGGCTTCGAACGCCTGCCCGACCTGTGCGTGAAGCGCAAGAACCCCATCAACGAAAGCCTGTTCGCCGGTGCCGTGGAGGGGTACGACGACCTCAACCCCTACGCGCGGATCATCGCCGACGAGGCGCGCCGGCGCGGCATCCACGTCACCGTCATCGACGCCGAGTGGGGCGAGATGCGCCTGACCCACGGCGGACGCCAGATCGTGACGCGCGAATCGCTGTCGGAACTCACCACCGCCGTGGCGATGAGCCGCTGTGACGACAAGCGCGTGACCCGACGTGTGCTGGCCCGCGCCGGGCTGCGCGTGCCGGCGGCCGTCAGCGCCATCGACGCCGAGCGCGACGCCGCCTTCCTGGCCGAGGTGGGGCGCGTGGTGGTGAAGCCCGCGCGCGGAGAACAGGGCCACGGCATCACCGTGGACATCGCCACGCCCGAGGAACTGGCGCGCGCGGTGGCGCTGGCGCGCACCGTCAGCGCCGAGGTGCTCATCGAGGAGTACGTGCCCGGGGACGACCTGCGCGTGCTGGTGATCGACCACGAGGTGGTGGCCGCCGCGATCCGCAAGCCCGCGATGGTGATCGGGGACGGCGAGCACGACATCCGCGGCCTGATCGGGCGCCAGAGCCGGCGCCGTTCCGCCGCCACCGGCGGCGAGTCGCGCATCCCGATGGACGACACCACCGAGGCGGTGGTGGAGGCGGCGGGCTGGGCCATGGACGACGTCCTCCCCGAGGGGCGGCGCCTGTCGGTGCGCCGCACCGCGAACCTCCACACCGGCGGCACCATCCACGATGTGACCGCCGACCTGCATCCCACCATCGCCACGGCGTGCGTCACCGCCAGCCGGGAGCTGGACATCCCGGTGACCGGGCTGGACCTGCTGGTGCTGGACCCGGCCGGACCCGAGCACGTCTTCATCGAGGCCAACGAGCGCCCCGGCCTGGCGAACCACGAGCCCCAGCCCACCGCAGAGCGGTTCCTGGACCTGCTGTTCCCCAACTCCACGCCGCTGCCGCGCCTGTGGGAGCCCGACGACGCGCCCGCCCAGGGCCGCCGCGAGGACCGGTGAGCGGCCCCGCGCCGCTGCCGATCGACCGGGCGTACCTCATGGAGGTGCTGGTCGATCTGTTGGAGATCCCGAGCCCCTCGGGACGCACCGACCACGCGATGCAGTACATCGGCGAGCGTCTGGCGGGCCTCGGCATCGACTTCGCCCTGACCCGGCGCGGCGCCATCCAGGCCACGCTGCACGGCCGGCGCAGCGGCCCGGCGCGCGGCGTGGTGGTGCACGCGGACACCATCGGGTGCATCGTCACGGCCCTGAAGGACAACGGCCGGCTCTCGGTGCGGCCGGTGGGGACGCACAGCGCGCGCTTCTCGGAGGGGGCGAACGTGCGCGTGTTCACCGACGACCTCAACGCCGTGATCACCGGCACCGTGCTGCCGCTGAAGGCCAGCGGCCACCGGTACAACGAGGAGGTCGACAGCCAGGGCGTGGGCTGGGAACACGTGGAGGTGCGCGTGGACGCGCCGGTGCACGACCGGGAGGGCCTGCGCGCCCTGGGCGTGAACGTGGGCGACCTGGTGGCCTTGATCTCGCACCCGAACATCACCGCCTCGGGCTTCATCAAGGCCCGCCACCTGGACGACAAGGCCGGCGTGGCCGCGGTGCTGGCGGCGGTGCGCAGCGTCCTGTCACACGGCGTGTCCCTGCCGATGGACACGCAGGTGCTGGTGACCTGCACCGAGGAGATCGGGCACGGCGCCAGCCACGGCATCCACCCCAATCTGGCCGAGACCGTCGGCGTGGACACCGCGGTGGTGGCGCCGGGCCAGGAGTCGCGCGAGGACATGGTGTGCGTGGCGATGGGCGACGGGGTGGGGCCGTTCGACTACCACCTGTCGCGCCGCCTCATCGGCCTGGCCGAGGAGCACGGCATCGGATGCGTGCGCGACGTGTTCGAGCACTACCGCTCCGACCTGGCGGCGGCCGTGGAGTCGGGCGCAGACACGCGCACCGCGCTGCTCGCATTCGGCGTGGACGCCACCCACGGCTTCGAGCGCACACACATCGACGGCCTGGTGGGCCTGGCACAACTGCTGACCGTGTACCTGCAGACCGATCTGGTGTTCCCCGAATGGGATGCGGAGGACGGCGGCGAGCTGCAGGACTTCCCGTCGCTGGCGGTGCAACCGGCCTCCGAGGAGGGGCCGCGCGAGGGCCCCATCGGCGTGGAGGACCCCGCCGGCTGACCGACCCGGCCGGCTAACGCATGCCGCGCAGGCGCACCGCCTCGGCCACGCGCTCCACCGCCACCCGGTGGGCCGCCTCGCGCATCGAGCAGCGGTCGTGGGCCGCGCGGGACCGGGTGGCGGCGTGGGCCGCGCCCAGGCGGCGGACCAGCTCGGCCATCACCTGCGCCTCGTCGTACTGCGCGTTCTGCGTGTTCTGCGTCCACTCCAGATAGCTGGCGATGACACCGCCGGCGTTGGCGAGGATGTCGGGCATCACCGTGAGCCCGCGCGCCGCCAGGATCGCGTCGGCCTCCGGCGTGAGCGGCTCATTGGCGCCCTCCACCACCGCACGGGCCCGCACGCGGTCGGCGTTGCCCTCGTGGATCGCCCCGCCCAGCGCCGCCGGGATGAGGAAGTCGCACTCGAGCGCCAGCAGCTCGTCGTTGGAGATCCGCTCGCCGGCCAGGCCGTCGTGGCCGATGAGGCCGGCGCGTGCGCGCCGCACCAGTTCCGGCACGTCGACCCCCCGCGGGTCGTACAGCCCGCCGTGCACGTCGCTGACCGCCACGATGCGGCAACCCCGGCCCATCAGGTCCTCGGCCACGTGGCTGCCCACGTTGCCGAAGCCCTGGATCACCACCCGCGGCCCCTCCGTGAGGTCGATACCGAGCTCCCGGGCCGTCTCGGCCACCACCACGCCGATCCCGCGACCGGTGGCCGCCACGCGGCCCGCGACGCCGCCCAGCGCCAGTGGCTTCCCGGTGACGATGGCCGGCGTGTGGCCGTGCAGGCGCCCGTACTCATCCATCATCCAGGCCATCTCCTGCGGCCCGCTGCCCATGTCCGGCGCCGGGATGTCGCGCATCGGCCCCAGGATCTTCTCGATCCGGTCCAGCATCACGCGCGTCGCGCGCTGGCGCTCGGCATCCGACAGCTCGTGCGGATCGAGGTCGATGCCGCCCTTCGCGCCGCCGAACGGCAGGTCCACCAGCGCCGACTTCCAGGTCATGCTGGAGGCGAGAGCGCGGACCACGTCCAGATCGACCTTCGGGTGGAAGCGCATGCCACCCTTATAGGGCCCGCGCGCGCCGTTGTGCTGCACCCGATACGCGGTGAACACGCGCAGGCCGCCGTCGTCCATCCGCACCGGCACCTGGGCCGTGAGTTCGCGGTACGGGCGTGCCATGACCTCGCGCAGATCGTCGGGCAGGCCGATCGCGGATGCCGCGGCGTCGAACGCCGCCCGCGTGGTCTCGATTTCGCTTGAACGATGTGCGCTCACCGGTCGTACCCCCTCGGCGTCTGCGATCGGCCGCGCCGATGCTGACATATGCCCGGCGGCGTGCACGCCCGCTGCGGCTACCATCACCGCGATGGACGTCTCGTTCGTGACCTTCCCCGCCGCCTTCGCCGCGGGGTTCCTTTCGTTCGCATCGCCGTGCGTGCTCGCACTGGTGCCGGGCTACCTGTCGTTCATCTCCGGGGTGTCGTTCGACGAGCTCGGGGCGCGCACGCGCGACGTGATGCTGCCCACGTTCGCGTTCGTCGCCGGATTCGCCGTGGTGTTCACGGCCTTCGGCGCCAGCGCAGGACTGATCGGCTACTCGCTGGCGGGCGACCAGGACCTGCTGAGCCTCATCGCCGGCATCTCGCTGATCGTGATGGGCGTCGCGATGGTGCTGCTGCCGCGCCTGGGCCTGTTCCAGTCCACGCGTCGCCTGGCGGGGGTCCGGCGGCCCACCACGCTCTTCGGCGCCGGCCTGGTCGGCGCGGCCTTCGCGATCGGCTGGACGCCGTGCATCGGCCCGTTCCTGGCCAGCGTCTACACGCTGGCGCTCCCCAGCGGATCGCCGGGCCTCGGCGCCAGCCTGTTCTTCGTGTACGCACTGGGCCTCGGCATCCCGTTCCTGCTGGCGGGCCTCTTCGTGACGCGTACGATGACGGCGTTCCGCTGGCTGCGCGACCGGTGGACGGTGGTGAACGCCGCCGCCGCCTGCGTGGTGATCCTCCTCGGCGTGCTCATCGCCACGGGCCGCTTCGAGCTGATCACCCAACGCCTCGCGGGCATGGGTTTCCAGGGCATCTGACGGCGACGCCGTCACGGCAAGGAGCGCGGATGAAGGTCGTCTCGGTGGTCGGCAACCGGCCGCAGTTCGTCAAGGCAGCCCCGCTTTCGCGGGCGTTGCGCGCACGCGCGACCGAGGTACTGGTGCACAGCGGCCAACACTACGACCCCGAACTCGCGGACCTCATCTTCGAGGAGCTGGGCGTCCCGGCCCCCGACCACGCCCTGGAGGTGGGCCCGGGCAGCCCCGTGACCCAGCTCGCGGTGATGCTGGAGCGCCTGGAGCCGCTGTTGGTGGCCGAGGCCCCCGACGCCGTGTTGGTGTACGGCGACACCACCACCACGCTGGCCGGCGCCCTGGCCGCCGCGAAGCTGGGCATCCCGCTGGCCCACGTGGAGGCCGGCCTGCGCTCCTTCGACCGCACGATGCCAGAGGAGCAGAACCGGGTGGTCACCGACCACCTGTCCGACCTGCTGTGCTGCCCCACCGACGTGGCGGTGGAGAACCTGGCCCGCGAGGGCATCACCGAGGGCGTGCGCCGCGTGGGCGACGTGATGCTCGACGCCAGCCTGATGTTCGCCCCGATCGCGGCCGAACGTCCCGGCCCGGCCGCCCACGGCCTCACCCCCGGGGGGTACCTGCTGGTCACGGTCCACCGCGCCGCCGCCACCGACACGCCGCAGGCGCTGCGGGCGCTGGTGGACGTGCTGCGCAGCGTGGACGAGCCCATGGTGTTCCCGGTGCACCCGCGCACGCGCCACAAGCTGGAGTCGGCCGGCCTGTGGGACGAACTGTCGCGGCACGCACCCCTGCGCCTGGCGCCCCCGGTGGGCTACCTCGACTTCACGGCGTTGCTGCTGGGCGCCCGCGGCGTGCTGACCGACTCGGGCGGCGTGCAGAAGGAGGCCTACTTCCACGGCGTGCCGTGCGTGACCCTGCGCGACACCACCGAATGGGTGGAGACCGTGGACGGCGGCTTCAACCGTCTCACCGGGATGGACGTCGGGCGCGTGCGCGCCGCGATCGCCGACCTGACGATGCCCGCCGAGCGCCCGCCGTACTACGGCGACGGCACCGCGGCCGAGCAGATCGCCGACGCCGTCGTGGGCTGGGGCGGCTGACCGTCCCGAGCTACAGGTCCAGCATGTCCACCGGCATCTCCATCGGCCCCTGCGTCCCCGTGGCCGACGCCTCGAAGATGTCGACCGGCGCGACGTGCGGCGTGAGCGCCCGCGGGCGCACCAGCACGAACAGGCGTGAATCGCGCTCGCGCTCGGCGGCACGCCACATGCGCGACTCGCGCCAGTCGCAGATGCCCGTGGCCGCCATCAGGCCCACCACCAGCCCCGCCATCATCCCGCCGCCACCGGTGAAGCGGTCGAACAACAGCAGCACGATGATGCCCAGCAGCACGACACTCACCAGGCGCATACGCCGGTCGCGCGACGCCGCGGCGGTCTCGTGCACGGTGGAACGCGGCGGCGGGAGGCTGCGGCCCAGGCTGTCGTCCACGCGCCTGCGGCTGGCGAGGCCCGCGATCAGCACGGTGGGCAGGAAGACCGCCGCGGCGCCCACCACGGTGCGCAGCCACTCAACCGATTCGCCCAGCAACCAGGTGGCGATCCAGAACGCGGCGACCACCAGCGCGGTGCCCACGGCACCCTGTCCGCGCCATCTCGTCTCGTCCGCGACCCGCACCACCCGGGGCAGATCCGCCAGCACC
>JBIQJW010000027.1:0-18537 GCA_044507145.1 Actinomycetota bacterium | reverse complement strand
TCGGCGGCCAGAGCCGCGGACGCCTGGTCGGTGAGGCGCACCGACCACCACGGCAGCAGAGCGCTCACCACCGCCACCAGCGCCAGCGCGGCCACCCCCGCCGCCGCCGGGCCGCCCGGCCGGCGGGCACCCGGCGCCACGCCCGGGGCCGCCGCGGCCAGCATCACGCCCGCCGCCGCGAAGGCCGGCGCGCTCAGCGCCGGGATGGCCCAGGTCCAGTCGATGCACGATTGGAGGGCGAAGGCGGCCAGCACGGCCAGCGGCATCGCCAGCTCGGGCCGCGGGCGGTCGACCATGGCGCGCAGGATCGCCCAGACCACACCCGCGATGAGCGCCGCGAGCAGCGCGAGTCCCACCACGCCCAGGCCGGAGGCCGTGCGCAGCACCAGGTCGTGGGGCTCCACCGTGAGCAGGCGATCGTTGTCGACGCGCCGCTCCTGCAGGTGCACCAGGCGGAACCCGCCGGCGCCGTTGCCCACCACCGGGCTGTCGGCGAAGCCGCGCCAGGCCTGCCCCCACCACGCCGCGCGCTGGTTGCCCGACGCGTTCACGATGCGGCCGGGGTCGTTGGCCACCGCATCGCCGCCCTCGCCGCGCACCTCGGTCCACCGGTCGCCCACCCAGTCGCGCCCGGGTGCGGTCGCCGCCGTGGCCACCACCACACCCACCACCAGCACCGCCAGGGCCGCCAGGCCCACGCGCCGCCCGCGCGCGCCGTCCAGGCCCATGCGCGCCAGAGCCCTCGGCAACGCCCACGCCAGGCCGGCCGCCACGGCCATGCCCACGGTCAGGCGCCAGCCCAGCTGCAGCCCGGCGCTCTCGCGCATCGCGGTGGGCAGCTGGTCGGTGGTGAGGGGCGCGGCGGTGAGCCCGTAGGCCGCCGGCAGCGCCGCACCAACCGCGCCGGCCATCAGCGCGGCCAGCCCGCGGCCCCGGCCCGGCAGGATCGCAAGGGCCACGGCGCAGGCCAGCGCGCCGGCGAAGATGCCGCCGCGCGAGTAGGTGAGCAGCACCACGGTCGCCACGGCGGCCAGGCCGGCGCCCGCGATGGCCTGCCCACCGCGCACCCGGTCCTCGGCCGGGCAGGCCGCCAGCCACAACAGGCCGGGGACGGCGAACACCGCCAGCAGGGCCAGGCCGTTCCAGTAGCCCAGCGGCTCGGCCAGCCGGGCCAGCGCCCGGTCGTCGCCCAGCACCCCGGGGAAGATCTTCGTGGCGAGCGCCCAGGCCAGCGGCAGCGCCGACGCGGCGGTGAGACCCAGCCCGAAGGCCCGCGGCCCCCGCGGGATCAGCGCCGTGACGCCGGCGCCGATGACCAGCGCGCACAGGGCGATGGCCGCCCGGTTGGCGTCGATCCACGCCAGATCGGGACCGGCGGCCCACAGGATGGAGAGCGCCGACCACGCCACCAGCCCGGCCGCGCCCGCCAGGGTGAGCCGGGCGGGGGCAGAGCGCAGGGCCGAGGTGCGCCATGCCAAGAGGGCCGCCACCGCGGCCAGCGGGGCGCCGAGGGCGAGGGCGAGGAACGCCCCGGTGGGCCCGCCGCCGGGCAGGCCGTCGCCCACGTCGATGCCGCCGCCGGTTGCGGCCAGCAGGGCCCAGCCGGCGAGTGCCACAAGGCCCACGACGACGGCGGGCGCCGGGCGCCGTGGGTTCCGCTCGGCTTGTCGCTCTCGGGGGGCGCCGCTACGATCCGCGGCGCCGTGGGGGCGTTGCCCCCGCTCAATCCTCACAGGGTGGTCGTCCTGCTCCGCCGCATCGTCGCATCCTCGTTCATCTTCGCCCTGGCGCTCCTCACCCTCGCGGCGGTCGCCGTCGGCTCCGGACGGGACGTGATCGCGGACTACCAGAATAACGGCCGCGTGACCGGCTGCTACACCGCCGCCGATTTCCGCGAGGCGCTGCAGATCCTGCGCGCCGACGAGAAGCTGTACGGCAACGCCATCGAGGTGATCCAGGAGGCGCGCAGCACCAACGTCGCGCGTCCGGGCGAGCCCTGCGAGCCGGCACTGACGGCGCCCGAGGAGGCCGTGGAGGACGAGGGCGGCTCGGGCATGGCGATCTGGCTGGGCCTGGCGGCCGCGGTGGGACTGGTGGCCGTGGGTGCCGGCCTGTGGGCGCGGCGCAGCGGTGACGGCGACAACCGGGACGACGACACGCCGGACGCATCCTGATGGGCGCGCAGGGGCGCTAGGTGCGGCGCCTCATCAAGGATGTGCTGCTGCCGGTGGCGGTGGCGGTGGCCCTGGCGTTCGTGATCCAGGCCGCGGTGGCGAAGCCGTATGAGATCCCCACCGAGTCGATGGTGCCCACCATCCAGGCCAACGACCGGATCATCGCCAACCGCGTCATCTACCGGTTCCGCGACATCGAACGCGGCGACATCATCGTGTTCGACCCGCCGCGGTCGGCATCGCGGTTCTGCGGCGAGGCGGGCGGGGGGAACATCCCGTTCGTGAAGCGGGTGATCGGCCTGCCGGGCGACACCGTCCAACTGCATGAGGACGGGCCGACGCTTGTGAACGGCACGCCCTTGGTGGTGGAGGGTGCCCGGCCCAATCCCAGCCAGAACGGCCGTCCCATGCGCACGTTCCGCGTGCCCGCCGACCACATCTTCGTCCTGGGCGACAACCGCCCCGACTCGTGCGACTCGCACCAGTGGCCCGACCCGTTCGTGCCCGTGGGCAACGTGATCGGCCAGGCCGAGGTCATCTACTGGCCGCTGCGCCACGTGACCTTCCTGGACTGACGGGGAGCGGCTGGGGTCCTCCCCTCGGTCTAGGCTGGCTGCGTGCCAGACACCTCTCACTTCGCCGCACTTCTCCTGCGGCGCCTTTTCCTCTGCATCGTGCTTGCGCTCGTGGGATGCGGCGTCGCGCTGCCGGCATCAGCCCTCGGCGCAACCATCGATCCGATCTTGTTCTCAGCGGATCCGACTGAGGATAAGCCGGTGACGGTGTCGGTGTCGGGTACCACGGAGGTTGCTCAGTATCTGTATGCGTACCGGCGTTCGGGTGATGCGGCGTGCGCGCCGACTGCGCTGATTGAAGAGTCGTCGGCGAGTGACCTCACTTACGGCACGTATCTGGCTGCGGGCCCGTTCAGCAAGGTCTATAGCTTCACGCCGGCTGTGAGCGGGCGGTATCGGGTGTGTGTGTACGTCGGTGCGGGAGCGTCGGTCGCGCCGTTGGCGACCCAGACGGCGACGGTGGATGTGCGGTTGCCTACCGCGTCGATCAACCCGATTACGTTGTCGGCGGATCCGACTGAGGATAAGCCGGTGACGGTGTCGGTGTCGGGTACCACGGAGGTTGCTCAGTATCTGTATGCGTACCGGCGTTCGGGTGATGCGGCGTGCGCGCCGACTGCGCTGATTGAAGAGTCGTCGGCGAGTGACCTCACTTACGGCACGTATCTGGCTGCGGGCCCGTTCAGCAAGGTCTATAGCTTCACGCCGGCTGTGAGCGGGCGGTATCGGGTGTGTGTGTACGTCGGTGCGGGAGCGTCGGTCGCGCCGTTGGCGACCCAGACGGCGACGGTGGATGTGCGATCGCTACGTGCTTCGCTGGCTGTGGATGGTCTCACGCCCTATGTCACTGGCCAGGCCGTCTCGCTGATCGCGCACGGCGACGTCGAGGAGGCCGGGACGCTCCAGTGGGAGCTGCAGGAGGGTGACGCGACCTGTCCGGCGTCCCCGCGGTGGGATGCAGGAACTGTGGGCTTGGCCAGAGGGCCCTTCGCCGTCGGGATTCCGGTCACCTACACGTCCAAGCTGGCGCACACTCTGTGTGCGTGGGTCCACGCCCGGGGACGGTCAGGCGCGCTTCTTGCGGCGCGATACGTCATCTCGAAGGTGGGGCTCACGGCACCGACTGCCCTCAATGCCACCGCCGATCGGTCCCGGCGCGCGTCGTTCTCCTGGGCCTCCGGTCCGACGGGTGTCGACGAGCTCGTCCTGCGCGAAGGACGCAAGGCGATCCTCTACGTCAACGAGGCGGGTGCGACCACGACCGCCGGCGCCAAGCGCCGCGCGCCGGGCCTCGCGAAGGTCGTCAGGGGCGATGACGGTATGTCGCGGGTCGCCCTTATTCGGCCGTTGCCGCCCGGGCAGTACACGTGGAGCGTGGTACGGACGCGCGACGCCGGCGAGCAGATCGCCAGCGCCGACACCGGGCTTCGTGTGGCGGGTCCCCGCTTGACCCAGCTCCGCGTGCGCACGAAGGCCCAGCGAGGAACCTCGAGTCGACGGCCGGGATCGACGGTTCTGACTATCCGCACAACGCCCTTCACACGCGTGACGCTCACCCTGCGGCGGGCCGGAACCAGCCGGGTGATTCCATTGGCGTGGGGTGCCGCCGCGGTCGGCCGCCAGCGCGTCACGTGGAGTTGCGGCGCGAAGGGCTCCAACCTGTACCGCTACACGGTGACGGCGCGCGATGAGCAAGGGCGCACGATGCGCCGTTCCGGGCGTTTTCGCTCCGTCTCCATAAGTAAATGCCGCTCCCTGAAAGCTCAGGAAGCGCGGGCACGCCAGCGTCGTGCCGCCGCCGAAGCCCGTCGTCTGGCTGCGGCCGCCAGGCGTGACGCCGCCGCTGCTCAGGCACGCCGCAACCGATTCATCCGCAACTGCGGCGCACTCGGTGGCACGGCCGTCACGCTCCAGACCGGCGCAGGAACGACGATCGTGTGTCGTGGCCCCTACGGCGGCTACATCTGGGTCCCGAGCTAGCCGGACGCCAGCCGGGACACCCCCGACTCCGCGCCGGCGGGCTGGCCCGGTCCAACGTCCCCCGGGGAGAGGATGGGCGGAACGTGCGGGGAGATCAGTTCGGGCCTGGTTGCATCTCGCGCGATATGTAGGAGACTGGGTGAAGGCACCGAATGTGGTGTCCACCTCGGATTCCGACACCAGGGATAGCGTTTCACGCATGTTGTGCCCGTTCTGTGAGCATCCGGACCACCGCGTGGTGGAATCCCGCGTGGCCGACGCGAAGGACGCCATCCGGCGCCGGCGCGAGTGCCAGGCCTGCCGCCGGCGCTTCACCACCTATGAGCGGTGCGAGGAGATGCCCCTGGTGGTGGTGAAGTCGTCGGGCGAGCGGCAGCCGTTCGACCGCGCCAAGCTCCTGGAGGGGCTGCAGCGTGCGTGCCATAAGCGGCAGGTGCCCACCTCGGCGCTGGAGCTCGCGGTGCGTGACATCGAGGCCGACCTGCGCAACCGGCTGCGCCACGAGGTGCGCAGCCACCAGATCGGCGAGCTCGCGCTGCGGCGCCTGAAGGAGATCGACCCGGTGGCGTATGTGCGCTTCGCGTCGGTGTACCGGGCGTTCGCGGATGTCGAGGAGTTCGAGGACGAACTCGCGCGCCTGGAGCGCGAGCCGCCGCTGCCGCGCGGCCAGCATCCGCTCGACGCCGACCTCTTCTCGGCACTCGATTCCCCGTCCATTCCGGACCCCGGCCGGCCGGCGCTGCGCGCCGGAACCCGCAGTGGCAACGGCAACGGCAACGACCAGCGCACCACCAACGTGCAGGAGGCACTCGATGGCGACTGACCTGACCCTCACCGATCGGGCTCTCGGGATCTCCCGGCGCTTCACCCAGCCGGGCGTCCACCCCTACGACGAGATCGGTTGGGGTCCGCGCGACGCCAAGATCACCGAGCCGCCAAAGGGCGACGCGCCCGAGCGCGTCGTCTTCCAGCAGGAGGACTGTGAGTTCCCGCTGGACTGGTCGGACACGGCCGTGCGCATCGTCGCCTCCAAGTACTTCCGCTACGGCATGGACGACCCGCGCCGCGAGCGTTCCCTGCGCCAGGTCATCGACCGCGTGGTCGACACCATCCGCTACCACGGCGACAAGGGCGGCTACTTCGCCGACGCCGCCGAGGGCGAGACGTTCGCCCAGGAGCTGCGGCACATCCTGGTGACGCAGAAGGCCGCCTTCAACTCGCCGGTGTGGTTCAACTGCGGCGTCTCCGTGGCCGCCCGCGAGACCGACGCGGACCGCATCCTGGATGTCGACGATCCGCCCACCGAGCCCGGCGAGCCCCAGGTGAACCAGGCGTCGGCCTGCTTCATCCTGTCGGTGAACGACACGATGCCGTCGATCCAGCGGTGGATCGCCTCGGAGTCGGAGATCTTCCGCGGCGGCTCCGGCGCCGGCGTGAACCTGTCGAACCTGCGTGGCGACGGCGAGGCGCTCTCCAACGGCGGTCAGGCGTCGGGTCCGGTGAGCTTCATGCGCTGGGCCGACTCCGGCGCCGGGTCGATCAAGTCCGGTGGTGGCACGCGGCGCGCCGCGAAGATGGTGATCCTGGACGGCGACCACCCCGACGTGCTCGAGTTCGTGCGCTGCAAGGCCCACGAGGAGGCCAAGGCCTACGCGCTGGGCGAGATGGGCTACGACCTGGGCCTCAACGGCGACGCATGGCGGTCCATCCAGTTCCAGAACGCGAACAACTCGGTGCGCCTCACCGACGACTTCTTCCGCCGGGTGGAGGACGACGCCAAGTGGCAGACGCGCGCGGTGGTGGGGCGCGAGCCCACCTCCGAGATGCCGGCGCGCGAGCTGCTGGATGAGATCTCCGAGGCGGCGTGGGCGTGCGGTGACCCGGGCGTCCAGTACGAGGACACCATCCAGCGCTGGCACACCAGCCCCAACGCCGGCCGCATCTCCGGGTCCAACCCGTGCTCGGAGTACATGCACATCGATGATTCGGCGTGCAACCTCGCGTCGATCAACCTCATGAAGTTCCTCGACGACGACGGCACGTTCCGCGTGGAGGACTTCCGCCACACGGTGCGCGTGGTGCTCACCGCGCAGGAGATCGTGGTGACGCCGGCCAGCTACCCCACCAAGCGCATCGGTGAGAACGCCCGCGCGTACCGCCAGCTGGGCCTGGGCTTCACCAGCCTGGGATCGCTGCTGATGTGCCAGGGGCTGGCGTACGACTCCGACGAGGGCCGTGCGTGGGCCGGCGCGATCACCGCACTGATGCAGGGTGAGGCGTACGCCCAGTCGGCGCGCCTGGCCGCGCGGGTGGGTGCCTACGACGGCTACGCGGCCGACGCCGAGGCCCAGGACCGGGTGGTGCGGATGCACCGCGACGCCGTGCTGGACCTTCCGGCGGAGGGCAGCAGGCCCTCCTACGCCGAGGTGCGTGCCGCGGCCGCGAACGCGCTGGACGACGCCGTCGCGCTGGGCCAGTCCGAGGCGCGCATCGGCGCGCCGGGCTACCGCAACGCCCAGGTGAGCGTGATCGCGCCCACCGGCACGATCAGCTTCATGATGGACGCCCAGACCACCGGCATCGAGCCGGCGATCGGGCTGGTGAGCTACAAGACGCTGGTCGGCGGCGGGTACATGAAGCTGGTGAACACCGACGTGGAGCGCGCGCTCACGTCGTTGGGCTACGACGGCTCCGCCCGCAACGCGATCCTGTCGCACATCGACGCGACCGGCGCCATCGAAGGCGCGCCCGGCCTGGCCGAGGAGCACCTGCCGGTGTTCGACTGCGCGTTCGGCGTGCCCGGCGGGCGCACCATCGCCCCGGAGGGGCACGTGCGGATGATGGCGGCCGTGCAGCCGTTCATCTCGGGTGCCATCAGCAAGACCGTGAACCTGCCGAACTCCGCCACGGTGAAGGATGTCGCCGACATCTACACGCTGGGCTGGCGACTGGGCCTGAAGGCCATCGCGATCTACCGCGACGGCTCCAAGCGCACCCAGCCGCTGTCCACCACCGCCGAGGGCGCGGCCGAGCCGGCCGCCGCGGACGCCACCGCCACGCCCATCCGCCGGCGCCTGCCCGACGACCGGGCCGCGCTCACGCACAAGTTCAGCGTGGGTGGCCAGGAGGGCTACATCACCGTCGGCCTGTACGAGGACGGCACGCCGGGCGAGATCTTCGTGAAGATGAGCAAGCAGGGCTCCACGGTGTCCGGCCTGATGGACTCGGTGGCGATCGCCTGGTCCATGGCGCTGCAGCACGGCGTTCCGGTGGAGAGCCTCATCTCCAAGTACATCGACCACCGCTTCGAGCCCTCCGGCTTCACCGGCAACCCGCGCATCCCGATGGCGCGGTCGGTGGTGGACTACCTGGCCCGCTGGATGGCCTCAAAGTTCCTGTCCGAGGAGGACCAGCGCACCGCCGGCGTGCTGCCGGCCGCCGATGGGCCGGCGCCGGTCGAGGCGCCGGAGGGCGAGGCGCCCGAGAACCAGCTGTCGTTCGGGCAGGTGGAGAACGGCTCCGCACAGGCGCCGTCGTCGGGCCTGGCCATCGCCGAGGGCGCACGGCCCAGCGGGCCGCGTCTGGTGTTGGGCAGCACCGGCCAGACCTGCACCTCGTGCGGCAGCGCCGACATGGTGCGCGCCGGCTCGTGCCTGACGTGCCGCACGTGCGGCGCGACCAGCGGCTGCGGCTGATCTGCTGAGGTGAAGCGCCGGCGCCGGGGGTGGCCCTCGGCGCCGGCGTGCGCGGCGCTCAGGCCGAGCGGATCTTGAAGCCGCCCTCCAGGTCGGTGATCGTCAGGATGGACGGCACCACCCGACCACCGACCGTGACGTCGCAGGAAATCTCCGCGTCGACCACCAGCTCGATGCGTGCGGGGCAACTCACCGCGTCCACATCCAGGCCCTGGTTCTCCTCCAGAATCCTGCGCGCGCCGCGCTCATAGAACACGCCGGGCGCGAACGCGCGCCCGACGCGCCATGTGTACGACGCCTTGTCGTCGACGGCGGTCACCTCGCCACCGATCTCCAGATCGATGTTCCGGTTGTTGCGCGCCCGGCACTCGATCTGTGCGCCGACCTCGGCCTCTGCGTCCTCGCAGGCCAACTCGGTCAGCGCGATGTCACCACGCGCGCGCTGGTCGTACTCCTCGCGGATCGTCTGCTCGAGTTCTTGGGCGGACAGCTCCGAATCGCCGCCCCCGCTGTCTCCGCCGCCGCAGCCGGCCAGCGCCAGCGCCCCGATGATCAACACGGCCGCACATCCCCACACCCTCATGTCTGGGTCCTCTCCCCGCGGATGCGAGGGAGGCTCTCACAGGAAGGGGTACGCCAGCGAGGTCGTTCAGGCCGCGCGACACTCCGGGCAGCGCCCGCGCAGCACCAGGTCGTGGCCTTCCACCGCGAACGGGGAGCGCACGGCGGCGTCGTCGAGCGCCCGTTCCAGCGCGGGGTCCTCGAACGGATGCACGTCGCCGCAGCCCACGCACACCAGGTGGTGGTGGTGCTCGCCGCCCGGCAGCGCCGGCTCGAAACGCGACACGCCGCCGCCCAGGTCCAGGCGCTGCACCAGCCCCAGGCTCACCAGGAGGTCCAGCACGCGGTACACGCTGGCGATGCCCACGCGGCGGTTGTCGGCGCGCAGCTGATCGAAGATCTCCTGCGCCGACCGGCAGCACTCCTGCTCGGCCAGCGATTCGATCACGGCCTGGCGGGCGCCACCGGCCCGATGACCGGCCCGGGTCACCGACGCCCGGGCGTGCTCTGACCACGCGGCCGCGACCGCGGGGTCGTGGTGGTGCTCATGGCTCAACCTGCGGCCCCGTCCGTGATGAAAATGGTTCTCAGACGTTAGCGCAGGCGTGTGCGCGGAGCCGTCAGCAGCACCAGGCAGCACACGGCCAGCGTCACCATGGGGACGCGCACGGCCCAGCGCAGGCTGCGCGAGCGCTCCACCCGGCGGCGCACCACGCGCCCGCCCAGGCGCACGCCGATGCGCACCGCACGCTGTTGCAGGGGGGACACCCACCCATCCTGCCACGAGCCTCGGACCGCAGGCCTGGCCCACTACACTGCGCGGCGTGGCGATCACCGTCTACGAGAAGCGCACCTGCACCACCTGCCGCAAGCTCGCGGCGCTGCTCACCGAGCGCGGCATCGACTTCGACCGGGTGGAGTACCACGTGGAGGGCCTCGACGAGGCGGAACTGCGGGCGTTGCTGACGAAGGCCGGGATCACCGCGGCCGAGGCGCTGCGCACCCGCGAGCCCGGGGCGCGCGAGCTCAAGGGCGCCGACGAGGACACGATCATCGCCGCGATGGTGGCCACCCCCGCGCTGCTGCAGCGGCCGATCGTGGTGAACGGTGACCGCGCCGTGCTGGCGCGCCCCATCGAACGGGTGCTGGAGATCCTCTAGCCGGTGCGCCTCTCCATGCCCCTGTCGTACGCGGCCGAGCCGCTGGGGCAGGTGGAGACCGCCGTGGCCTGCGAGCGCGCCGGCCTGGACGCCGTGTGGGTGGCCGAGGCATGGGGCTACGACGCGCCCAGCGTCATGGGCTTCCTGGCGGCCCGCACCACGCGGCTGCAGATCGGCGCGGGGATCCTGCCGGTGTACACGCGCACGCCGGCGCTGATCGCGCAGACCGCCGCGGGCGTGGATGCGCTCTCGGGCGGGCGGTGCATGCTGGGTCTCGGCACCTCCGGGCCGCAGGTGGTCGAGGGCTTCCACGGCGTGCAGTTCGATCTGCCGCTGGCCCGGTTGCGTGAGACCGTCGCCGTCTGCCGCAGCGTGTGGGCGCGCGAACCGTTGCACCATGAGGGGCGCGCCTTCCGCATCCCCGGCGATCGGCACCCGCCGCTTCGCCTGCTCACCCACCCGCCGCGCCCGCGCATCCCCATCCACCTCGCCACGCTCACCGACCGTGCGGTGGCGCTCACGGCCGAGGTGGCCGACGGCTGGTTGCCGCTGTTCTTCGTGCCCGAGCGTGCCGGCGCCGTCTGGGGCGACGCGCTGCGCACCGGCGCGACCCGACGCCCCGCGGACGCCGCGCCGCTGGAGATCACCGCCGGCGCGCCCTGCGCGGTGGGCGACGGACCGGAGGTGATCGCCCTGCGCGACACCGCCCGGCGCGAGCTGGCGCTCTACATCGGCGGCATGGGGCCGCGCGGCGGCAACTTCTACAACGATCTGTTCGCCCGCTTCGGCTGGGAGGATGCGGCCCGGCGGGTGCAGGAGCACTACCTGGCCGGGCGACGCGCGGACGCCGAGGCCGCGCTGCCGGCCGACCTGGTGGCCGCAGCGACGCTGTGCGGGCCCGCCGGGGAGGTGCGCGAGCGCGTCGCCGCGTACCGCGAGGCCGGCGTCACGATGCTGAACATCCGTCCGCTCGGGCCCGACCCGGCCGCCACCGTCGCGGCGATACGGAACATCTGCGACGAGGTGACCTGATGGAGTTGAACGGTGCCCATGTCCTTGTCACCGGCGCGTCGCGCGGGATCGGTGAGGGGCTCGCCCGGCACTTCGCCGAGGCCGGGGCGCGGGTGTCGCTGGTGGCCCGCAGCACCGACGCGCTGGCCGGGCTGGCGGCCGAGATCGACGGGGTCGCGGTGGCGGCCGACCTGCTCGACGCCGGCGCGGTGGCCGGGTTGATCGGCCGCGTGGAGGAGGCCGCGGGTGCGCCGCTAGACGTGCTGGTGAACAACGCCGGCATCGACCTCACCCAGGGGCTCGGCCAATTCACCCATGCGGAGCTCACGCGCATCGCCGAGCTGAACCTGGTGGTGCCGATGGAGCTCTCGCGCCAGGCGATCCCCGGCATGGTCGAACGGGGGAGGGGCCACATCGTGAACATCTCGTCCATGGCCGGGACGGCGGTGCTGCCGGGCATGGCGCCCTACGCGGCCACCAAGGCGGGCCTCACCCAGTTCACGGCCGGGCTGCGCGCCGAGCTGCGCGGCCTACCCGTGCGCACCACCGTGGTGGAGGTGGGCCTCGTGGACACCGGCGTGCGCGACTCGGTCACCGCGTACCCGCCCACGGCCGACGCGTTCCGGCGCCTCTACCGCCTGCAGTTGCTGCCCGACACCCACCTCGAGCGCCTCTGCGCGGCGGTGGTGGGGGCGGTGCGCGCCGACCGCCGGCACGTGCGCCTGCCGCGCCGGGCCGCCGCCTTCTCGATGCTGCCCGAGGTGCCGCGGCGGACGATCGAGTGGATCCTCACCGGGGTGCGTCCGCGGCCGTCCTGACCGTGGCGAGGACCATGAAGGCCGCTTAACGGTCCCTCCGCGTCCATAAACGTTTGGCCCGATTCCTTTAAGGAGGTATCTGACGGCGGGCCGTCGTGTTCGTGTCGGCGCAGGCGCGCCGGCATGCCCCCGGGAGGAATCGAACCTCCGACACCAGGTTTAGGAAACCTGTGCTCTATCCACTGAGCTACGAGGGCGCGGCGCTCAGGATAGCCGCGCGGTGGCGCCGGCGAGGCGTGCCGGCAGGTACGGCCGCCAGGACTCGGGCTGGCGGGGCGCCGCCACCACGATGAACACGTCCGGGTGCGGCGGCCGTGGCTTGGTGCGCGGGTGCATGTCGATCTCGCCCGGCAGCCGGTCGCCCTTGCGCAGGTTGCACGGCGCGCACGAGGTCACCACGTTCGCCCACGAGCTGTCGCCGCCGCGCGAGCGCGGCACCACGTGGTCGACGGTGAGGTGCGTGGTGCACCCGCAGTACTGGCAGGCGAATCCATCGCGGGCGAACACCGCCCGCCGCGAGATGCGCCGCGACTCGTGGCGCGGCACGCGCACGAACGTCATCAGCCGGATCACCAGCGGGTGGGCGTAGCTCGCGGCGGCGCTGCGCAGCCGGCGGGCCGCGTGTTCCAGCACCTCGGCCTTCTTCTTCAGCACGAGGACGACGGCGCGCTGCAACGAGCACACGTTGATGGGCTCGTAGGTCGCGTTCAGGACAAGAACCTGCTGCGCCATGCATCCCCCGCGCGGTCGCGTGAGCGGTGGGCCAGACGCCGAGCCGAGCGGCCCTTGCCGAGAGCCCGCGTCGAGTCTAGTGGGTCACTCGGTCGTCCGCCGTCACCGCCTGTCACAGCGCCGCGCGGCGGATCCGGTCGGTGAGAGCTAGCGCGAGGGCGGTGCGGGCGGGTCGGTGCCCGGTGCGGGGAACTCTCCGGTGCCCTGGTCCGCGGCGGAGCGCTCGGCGGCCTCGTCCTGCGCGGCCATCGCGGCCTCCACCTCGGCGGCCCGCGGCGGCCTCGCCGGGCCGGCCGGGGCGACCTCCACCGGCGGCCGGTCCAGCGCGATGGCGACGGCACGTTCCTCCTCGGGCGACAGCCGCTGGCCGGCCACGCCCTCGACCATCTCCTTCAGGTACACGCGGGCGTGGTCGCGCGCATGCAGCGAGGTGATGATGGAGCCGGTCTGGTTGCCGTCGAGCAGCGCGATCGACCACGACTGCGCCCCGCCCATGTCGCGGTAGGCGTCGTAGCGCACCATGCCGTGGAAGCGCAGCGAGGTCCGCAGGCCGCGCTCGGTGACCACGCCCTGACGTTCCACCAGGCTCTGCAGGTCGGCCAGGCCGTCCTCCAAGCGCGCCATGGCCCGTTGCAGCGAGGCCTGGCGGTCGGCCAGCGGCGCGGTGGCGCCGTCGGGCAGCAGCACCTGCTGGGCGCTCCGCAGGCGGGCCTGCGAGCGCCACACCATGGCGAGAAGGAGCAACGCGATGACGCCCGGGACCCCGGCCGCCACCGCAACCCAGACATTCACGTCCACGCGGTGGCGGCTCCGGAGATCACAGGGCGATCTTCACGGGGTACTCGGCGCGGTTGTTCTCGATGTTCGACTCACCGGGGACCGCCGCGATCTCGATCACCAGGTTGCCCTGGGCGCGGTAGTCGATGCGCTCGGTCGGGCCGGGGATGTCGATGGTGACCACCTGCCCGGGCTCGATGGTGGGGATCGACCCCTCACGCACCTCGGACTCGTTGGGTGCGTCGGGGTAGGAGAAGGTGGCCTTCACCACCACGTTGGTCTCGGTGAAGTCGCCGCCGTTCTCCACCGACACCCGCCACTTCAGGTTCTCCGAGGCCTCGACGGTGGTGACCGAGCCCGGTGTGAGGCGGGTCTCGGACGGGAGCGCTTCGGTCTTGACCAGGCCGGTGCCGCGCAGGTTGCCCGACGTGTCGCCGCCCTGGTCGTCGGTGCCGTTGCCGCCGGCGGGCGCCGTGCGCTGGAGGCCCGGCAGCAGGTTCTTGGCGCCGGCGGGCACCGCCAAGGCGGGGTTGGTGAGGAACGCCTGGAGCTTGGGCACCTCGACGCCGGTGATGTCGTCGTCCTTCATCGCGGCGCGCGCCGGCGCGGCGAACGAGTCCTCGTAGATGACGTCGCTGGCCAGGAAGCGGCGCATCTGCTCGGCGATGCCGTTGGCCTTGAAGTCCTCCTCATCGGCCTGCAGCAGCGTGGGCAGATGGTTGGCCAGGTTCGTGAGGCCGTTCACCCGGAACTGCAGGGCGGTGATGAAGCCGCGGTCTGCCCGCGAGAGCGCGCCCGGCGGGTCGAGACCCTCGGCCTGGTCCACCAGCCCCTGGGCCTGCGTGGCCAGGTCGCTGATGGCCGCGCGAAGCTGCGGCGGGTTGCGCCCCTCGGTGTTGGCCAGGATCTCGCGCAGTGCCTTGCCCTGATCCGCCGACGCCGACACGATCTGGGCGGTGCTGTTGAGATAGCTGTTGTAGGAGTCCTCGAGCTGACTGCGCTGGCAGTCGCGCACGACCAGCGTGATCACGAGGATGAGGATGACGGCGAACAGGCCCAGCAGCGCCAGGCGGGCCTTCGGGTTGGCCAGGATGGCCGCGCCGCCGCCGCCACCGGAGGAGCCGCGGGGGCTCCGTGAGCGTCCGCGAGAACCGGGGGACGGGCGGGCGCCGCGTCGTGCGCCGGAGGCCGAGGGTCGCGGCGCCCGGCCGGTACTGGCGTCGTCGTCGCCCTCGTCACGCGGGCGCGAGAAGCGCCTCAGCGGTGAGGCCCTGCGTTCCGGTTCGTCGTCGCGGAAGGCGTCGTCGAAGCCGCTGCTGTCATCGTCGTGATCGGCCATTGAGTGCGCACGATAGCGGTGACGGACTCAGGGATCCCGCACCTCGGGGGAACCTGCAGTGGGCGAGGGGGGACTCGAACCCCCAAGCTCGTACGAGCACTAGACCCTGAACCTAGCGTGTCTACCAATTCCACCACTCGCCCGCGGATCCTGCCGCGTCAGGGTCCCGGGATGCTACCAGTGATGGGAACCCGTGTTGCAAGGATGGCGGCCCTCCGAGTGGAACACTTCCGAACCGTGAACCAGCACGCACACCAGTCCGCGCACGTCGTGATGGGCCGATACGCGATGGGGCCCGCCATCGGGCGGGGTGCCACCGCCGTGGTGCGCCGCGCCCGCGACCTGTCGACCGGCGAGCACGTGGCGGTGAAGTGCGTGCCGGCCGAGCTGGGTCTGGCCGACCGTGTGGGGGTCGAGGCGCGGGCGGCCGCCCGGCTGGAGCACCCGGGCATCGTCCGGCTGCTGGACGTGGGCGAGGACCACGAGTGCCTCTATCTGGTGTGGGAGCTGGTGGAGGGGCCGTCGCTGGCACAGGCCCTGCGCGACGCCGAGCCTCCGCACGAGCGCATGCTGGTGCGGTTGATGGGCGAGGTGCTGGCCGCCCTGGCGCACGCCCACGCGCGCGGCGTGGTGCACCGCGACGTGAAGCCCGCCAACATCCTGATCGACGCCGACGGGCACGCGCGCCTGACCGACTTCGGCGTGGCCCGCCTCGTCGACGAGGCGGGCCTGACGCTCACCGGCAGCATCGTGGGGACGATGTCCTACATGGCGCCCGAGCAGGCGCTGGGCCACGCGGTGGGTCCCGAGGTGGATGTCTACTCGGCGTGCCTGGTGCTGCACGAGGCGCTGACGGGCGTGAATCCCATCGCGGCGCCGTCGCCGGCCGAGACGGCCCGTCGCGCCGCCGCCGGCGCCGTGCCGCCTCTGGGCACCGTGCGCCCGGACATCCCGGAGGAACTGTGCCGCCTGGTGGACGCCGGCGTGCGCCGAGACCCGCGCCTGCGTCCCGGGGCCGCCGAACTGGCCGACGAGCTGGCGGTGACGCGTGGCGGCCTGGCCCGGGTGCGACACCGCTGGATGCGCTGGTTGCCCGCGGCGGCCGGCGCGGCGGCCGGTGCCGGCCTGGCCGCGGTGGCGGTGACCACCTCGGTGCCGGCCGAGCGCGGCGGGCCTGCGGTGATCGCCGCGGCGATGGTGGGCGGTGGTCTGCTGGCGGCGTGGCGGCCGCGTCTCGCCGCGGCCCTGGCCGTGCTGGTGGGCGCCGTGCTGGTGGGCTTGGACGCCCCGGGCCTGGCCGTTCTGCTGGGCGGTGTCGCACTGCTCCTGCTGGTGGTGGGCGTGCCGGCCGGGCGGGTGGTGCTGCTGCCGGTGGCCGCGCCGGCCCTGTTCGCGCTGGGCCTCGGCCCGCTGTACGCGGTGGCCGCAGGGCTGGTGCCCCGCTGGCGCGAGCGCCTCTGGGCCATCTGCGCGGGCATGGTCACCGCCGGGGCGTGGCAGCTCGCCGCGGGCGCCGACGGGCTCCTCGCGGCCGGCGGCTACCTCACATCGGCGGCCGCCGACCTGGACGGCGAGGCGTCGCCGGTGGCGGCGGCCGAGCGCATGTGGGAGCCGCTGGCGGCCGATCCGGGCGCTCTGGCGCAGATCCCGGTGTTCATCGCCGCCGCGATGGTGGTGCCGGCCGTGCTGCGCGCCGGGGCCGGCGCCGCGCGCATCGTGGCCGCTGCCGGCTGGGCCGCCGGGCTCACCGTGGGGCTCGCGATCGCATGCGGCGACGCGGCCACCGCGGTGGCTCACGTGATCCCCGCCGCTATCGTCGTCATGGTCTGGGCCGCCTGGCCGTGGCGCGGCGGCATGCGTCGTGTGCCCGCGCGGGCGTCCGCTACCCTCCGGAGTCCAGCCTGATGAGCTTCTTCCGCGGCATAGAACAGCGCATCGAGGGCGTGGTGGAGCGTGGCTTCCGCCGCGCCTTCCGCAGCACCCTGCAGCCGGTGGAGCTGGCGCGCAAGCTGGCGCGTGAGATGGACGACCACAAGACGCTGTCGGTGTCGAAGGTCTACGTGCCCAACGAGTTCACCGTGTACCTGGCGCCGGCCGACCGGGAGGCCTTCGCCTCGTACGAGCACGCGCTGGCGGTGGAGCTGGCCGCATACTTGGAGACGCACGCCGGCGGTGAGGGCTTCTCGCTGGTGGCGCCCGCCGTGGTGACGCTGGAGACCGACGAGGACCTGCGCGCCGGCGAGTTCGGCATCGCCTGCCGCATGGCCGAGGCGCCGCCGGAGGCCGCGCCCGCCGCCGATCCCGCCGCGGCCCCGTCCGGGTCCCAGGCGCCACCGGCCGCTGCGCAGGCGCCGCCCGCTCCTGCGGCCCCCGCGCCCGCGGCACCCGTGCGCCCGAACGCCGCGATGGCGGGCGTGAGCGGTACCCAGGTGATCTCGGCCGCCGATGCCCGTGAGGCGGGGCTGGTGCCCGAGACCATGACGCTGGTGTTGGGCAACACCCGCACGCGCATCACCGCGCGCGTGAGCACCCTGGGGCGCAGCCGCGACTGCGATGTGATCGTCCCCGACCCCAACGTGAGCCGTGTGCACGCCGAGGTGCGGCACATCGGCGTGGACTACTACCTGGTGGACATGGGCAGCACCAACGGAACCGAGGTCAACGGCCAGGTGGTCACCCGGCACGCGCTCGCCGACGGCGACGTGATCGTCATGGGCACCACCGAGATCCGCGTCGAGCTGCGATGACCGAGACCGGACTCCTCATCGCCCAGGTGGTCTTCCTGGTCTTGCTGTTCGCGTTCATCGCGTCGGTGGTCCGCAGCTCCAGCCGCCAGCTCGGGCGCACCCAGCCGCCACAGATCATCAACGCCGGGCCGGTGGTGGACCAGCCGCGTGCGCCGGCCGCCCCTGCGCCGCCCGAGCCCGCGCCCGCCGTGTCGCCGGAGCCGGTGGCAGCACCGGTGTTCGCCCCCGCCGTCGCCGAGCCGGCGCTCGCCGAACCCGCCACCGAACCCGCCGAGGTGCATCAGCCCACGCTGGAGCCCTTCCCGTCGCCGTTTCACGTGCCCCCGGCCGAGGTCCCCGCCCCCGACGCCCCGGAGGACGTGGCACCGCCGGCCCAGCCGGCCACGGTCACCGACGCCGCGCTGATCGCGGCCGTGGGCGCCGACGAGCCCGCCGACGACGGGCCGGACATCCTGGCCCGGGTGGCGGAGGACCGCATGGACCTGACCGCCAACATCCGGCCGCGCCTGCAGGTGGAATCGTCGCCGGCGCTGGAGGTGGGCAGCGACCTGGAGTTGGAGGGCGGCCTCACCATCGGCCGTTCCGGTGCCGCCGACCTATCCCTGGCCGACCAGTACGTGTCGCACATGCACGCGCGGATCCTGCGCCGGGGCGACTACTACTTCGTGGAGGACCTGGGGTCGACCAACGGCACGTTCCTCAACGACAACCGGGTGGAGAAGAGCGCGCAGCTCAAGGTGCACGACACGCTGCGCATGGGGCAGACGGTCCTGCGGTACGAGGAGTGAGGTCCTGATGGGCGAAGCGCTCGCCCTGGTGGAGCTCGTCCAGCTCTCGCACGTCGGACGGGTGCGCCAGCACAACGAGGATCGTGCCCTGGGCCGGCTGCCGGTGATCGCCGTGGCCGACGGCATGGGCGGCGCCAAGGCCGGCGAGGTGGCCGCGCAGATGGCCGTGGACGCCGTCGA
>JBIQJW010000253.1:0-2728 GCA_044507145.1 Actinomycetota bacterium | reverse complement strand
CCAGGATCTCCTCGAGGTGGTCGCGCAGGGCCTCGCTGTCCATGTCGTCGGCCGCAGGTCCGAGCGTGCGGGCGAAGGCCTCGCACTCGTCCACGATCCGCTCCGCATTGGCCGCGATGAAGTCCGACAGTCCCTGGGCCATCCACCACGCTCCTCGAGTTCGACCGCCGGGGTGGCGGCCCTGCCGCCTTGTAGCAGGGCAGGGCGCAACGTGGTGTCGAAGGTTTGGTCACTGCCGCGGCCGGTACAGTGGCTTCCATACAGGAGGCCGAGGTGACCGACGTGCGCGAGGGAGATGCAACCCGAAACCCGCTGGTCCGCGCGCTCGCTGGTCGCTACGACGTGCTGGCGCCGGGCCTGGTCGCGGCCTACGAGGATTTCCACCGCCATCCCGAGCTCTCGATGCAGGAGACGCACAGCGCGGGGATCGCCGCCGACTGGCTGGAGCGCCATGGTTACGTGGTGACACGCGGCGTGGGCGCCACCGGTGTCGTCGGGGTGCTCGCCAACGGCGAGGGGCCAACGGTGATGCTGCGGGCCGACATGGATGCGCTGCCGATGGACGAGGACACGGGTCTGCCGTACGCCAGCCAGGTGCCGGGCGTCGCGCACGCGTGCGGGCACGACCTGCACATGGCCTGGCTGATGGGTGCAGCAGCGGTGCTGGCCGAGGCGCGCGACGCGTGGCAGGGCACGGTGCTGGCCGTGTTCCAGCCCGGCGAGGAGACCGCGCAGGGCGCCGCGGCGATGGTCGCCGACTGGGACGGCGCCGGGTTGCCGCGCCCGGACGTGGTCCTCGGCCAGCACGTGATGGTCGGCGAAGCCGGCACGGTCGGCGTGCGTGCGGGCGTGATCCTGTCCGCGGGCGACAGCCTGCAGGTGGACCTGTTCGGCCGCGGCGCGCACGGCTCGCAGCCGCACGCCTCGGTGGACCCGGTGGTGATGGCGGCGGCGACGGTCATGCGCCTGCAGGGGATCGTCTCGCGCGAGGTGTCGCCGCACGACAGCGCGGTGCTCACCGTCGGCGCGCTGCAGGCGGGTACGAAGGAGAACATCATCCCGGAGACCGCGACGCTCAAGCTCAACCTGCGCACGTTCGACGAGGGCGTGCGCCGGCACATGCTGGCCGCGGTGCACCGAATCTGCCGCGCCGAGTGCGAGGCCTCGGCGGCGCCGCGCCCGCCGGTGTTCACCGAGCTCAGCCGCTACCCGCTCACCGAGAACGACGCGCATGCCACCGCGCGTGTGGCGGCGGCGTTCGACGCGACCTTCGGCGACAGCGCGCGCGAGGTGCCGCCCGCGCCGGCGAGCGAGGACTTCAGCCTGTTCGCGCGCAGCTGGGGCGTGCCGTCCGTGTTCTGGTTCGTGGGTGGAACCGATCCACGGGAGTACGCGGCGGCGGTGCAGGCGGGCACCGTCGCCGCGCTCCCGGGCAACCATTCGCCGCGTTATGCGCCGGTCCTCGAGCCCACGCTCGCAACCGGGCTGAAGGCGATGCTGGCCGCGGCTTCGGCGTGGCTGCGTCCTGCTTGATGTAGGTCAAGGAATCCGGCGCCAGTCGCGCGGAGACTGCCTCCATCGGGCCGACCGGCCCCGCGCCTGGAGCACCTCGATGCAGTTCGAACTCGCCACGCCTCCCAACCCCGATGCCGCCCGCCTGGCTGTCGCGCTGCAGCCTCTCGACCCGGACGCGCGCATCGCCCTGGACGCGCGGAAGGGGCGCCTGGAGGTGTTGACGGTCGCCAGTGTCGACCAGGTGCTCAACGCGCTGGAGTCGATCGGCTGGTCGGCGCGCCCACTCGAGCAGGACGTCCACATCTCCGGCGGCAGTACCTGCTGCGGCCACTGCGGTTAAGGGAGCCGGTGCCGGGCCAGGCGACTCTCCACGCCTGGTTCGGCATCGCGCTTCAACGCCATTTTCACCCGCTGAACACACCGGCCGATGCGATCTTCATCGGGATATGCAACAGCCGTGTGGGGGACCCGCGATGGCAGATGCAACGCTCGCGGGCGCGGCCGCGGCCGCGGTCGAGGCGATGGCGCCCACCCTCGCGCAACGCGAGGCGGCGCTGGCCGCCGAGCGCGTGCAGCTCGCGCTGGATGCGGGCGCGATCATCGGGACCTGGGTGTGGACCATCCCGGACGACCGCTTCATCGCCGACGAGCGCTTCGCCCATTCCTTCGGGATGGACCCGGATGCGATCCGGGAAGGCCTGCCGCTGGGCGCGCTGTTCGAATCCATCCATCCCGACGACCGCGAGCGGGTGGGCGACGCCGTCGCGGCGGCGCTTGCCCGGGGCGGGCGCTACCGGTGCGAGTACCGGGTGCGGCGCACCAACGGCCGCTACTGCTGGATCGTCGCCAGCGGGCGTGTCGAGATGGATGCGCACGGGCAACCGGTCCGCTTCCCCGGCGTGCTGATGGACGACGAGGAGCGCCGGCGGGTCCAGGCCGAACGCGACCGCGCCACCGCGCTGCTCCATGACTTCATCGAAGCGGTGCCCGGCGTCGTCTATGCCAAGGACCTGGAGGGCCGGCTGGTCATCGGCAACCACGGCGTGGCCGAGCTGCTGGGCGTGGCACCGGGCGAGTTCATCGGCAAGACCGACCTGGACATGATCGCGGACCGGGCCCAGGCCGAGCAGGTGATGGCCAACGACCGGCGGATCATGGCCTCCGGGGTGGCCGAGCAGGTCGAGGAGGAGATCCACCGCCGCGACGGCACGCC
>JBIQJW010000252.1:0-2736 GCA_044507145.1 Actinomycetota bacterium | reverse complement strand
CCTCCTCCATCCCGTCGGGCCGCACCGTGATCTCGAACTCGCCCTCCTTGAACTCATCGAGGAGCTCCGAGAGCTGGAAGGGGTAGTCGAGGATCGCCTCGGTGTACCGGCCCAGGTCGGTGCCGGCGCGGCGCGCGATCCGGTCCGGGCGGAAGCGCTCGGTGGCGATACGGCGCGCGTACGGGCGGGCCACCTCGAACACGTTGAACGACGGTGAGATCTCCAGGGCCACGCCCGCCAGCGTCGCCAGCGCCTTGTCCAGCATCACCCAGCGGGCGGGCAGCGTGATGTCCAGGCGGTAGATCGTCTGGAACACCTCGCGCAGCACCGCGCGGGCGTCGATCTCGCCGATCGACGACGCGGAGTAGCGCTGCAGCACCACCTCGAGCTGGTCGGAGAGCTCCCCCTCCATGGCCCGCGGGTACCGCACGCCCAGGGCCCGCAGGCGCCGCGGCAGGCGCTCCGAATCGCCGTTGAGGATGTCGATGAGCAGTCGCACGGCGGCTTCACGGTCGCGCGGGGTGAGCTGTTCGGTCATCCCGAAGTCGACCAGCGAGAGGTTGTCAGCGTCGCGCACCAGGATGTTGGCCGGATGCGGGTCGGCGTGGAAGAACCCGTGGACGAAGACCATCTCCATCCACGTCTCGGTGAGCCGGTGGGCCAGGAGACGCCGGTCGTCCGGGGACCATGTCTCGAAGTCCAGGCGCCCCAGGGACGTGCCGGTGACCCGTTCCATCGTGAGCACGCGCGGTGTCGTGTAGCGCCAGTAGATCTTCGGGATCCACACGCGGTCGTCGCCGGCGAACTGGCGCCGGAACACCTCGGCGTTACGCGCCTCGATGCCGTAGTCCAGCTCGCGCCGCACCGTGCGGGCGAACTCGTCCACCGCGCCCACCACATCGATGAACTGGAGCCGCCGCACATGCTGGCGGGCGATGCGCGCCACCTGGTACAGCAGCTGGATGTCGCTCTCGATGCGGCGCTCGGCATCCGGGCGCTGCACCTTCACCACAACCTCCTGCCCGCCGGGCAAGAGCGCGCGGTGCACCTGGCCGATGGACGCTGCGGCCATCGGGGTTTCGTCGAACTCGGCGAAGACCCGCTCGACGGTGAGGCCCAGGTCGGCCTCGATCACCCCACGGATCTCGCCGAAATCCTCCGGTCGCGCGCTGTCCTGGAGGCCCCGCAGCTCCTGGAGGATGTCCTGCGGGACGATGTCCGGCCGCGTCGCGAGGATCTGGCCGAACTTGACGAATGTGGGCCCCAGTTCGTCCAGCATGGCCCGCACGCGCCGACCGCGGCTGCCGTCGGCGTCGCCGGAGTCCTTGCGCCCGAACACGTACCCGAAGCCATGGCGTGCGGCGACGTGGGCGATCTCGCCCATCCGCGCAAGGTTCTGCCGCCTCTCGCCCCGGGCCATGGCGCGCACCGTAGCAGGGGTCGCGGATGCGACCCCCACCGCATCAGGCCGGCTGGTCCCCGTGGCCGGTGACGATCCGGAAGGTGCCCGCGGCCATGAACGGACCCATGTCCTCGGCCACCACGCGCACCACGAACCCGTCGGTGGACGGCCCCACCCCGTGGCCCTGCATCACCTCGAGGGACTCCGGCAGGCAGTTCTCGTCCAGCTCGAGGTCCAACACCAAGGTCCCCTCGGGTGCATCGGCCGCGGGGCCGAGGCGCCAGGCACGAGGCACGTCGGCCGGAGGCCGCGGGAAGCTGACGCCGCTCACGGCCGGCTGCCCCGGCATCACGGCGTGCCCGCCCAACGCGAAGCGGCCCCGCACCGCCCGCGGCGCCGGCGTGGGCCCGGATGTCGCGTCCGACGCGTCGGCCGGCTCGGACGGCAGCGGCAGATCCCACCATGCCGCGTTCGGCGCCGGCTCCGGTTCCACGGCCCGATCGGCCTCCGGCCCCGTCCAGGCCGGGAAATCCCGCTGATCCGGGCCCGTCGCGACGGCCGCCTGCTCGGCCAGCGCCAGCTCCGGGTGGGCCTCGTTCACGGCGAGGACGCCGTTCGCGGGGGCCGGCGTGTCCGCGCCGAACGAGCCGTTCGCACCGGAGAGACCCTGCGCGCGCCCGGGCGGAGTGTCCGCGCCCACGGCCGGCCACGCCGGGGGCATCAGGGCGTCGGCCCCGTCGCCCCACGGCCGGTCGGCGGCGAGATCGCCGGCGCGTGCAGGCGCGCCTGCCACCACGGTCGGACCGGGCAGGTCGGGTCGGGTCATCGGCTCGCCGGCCGTATCCGCCACGGCCGGAGTCGAGGCGACGGGATGGCCGGACACGGAGACCGGCGCCGGCTCGCTCCACGACGCACCGCCGCTCTGCGTCCCCGCGGTAGCCGCCGGCTCCTGGGTTCCCTGCCACACCGGGGGCCCGGGTGCATGGGGCTCCGGAGCGCCCGCGGCCGTCGCAACGTCCGCGCCGGGCCAGTCGCCTTGGGCGGGGAGCGGCCAGCCCGGATCGGCCACGAAGCCACCGGCGGGGGCACCGTCGCCGGCACCCACCACCCACGCGCCGGTCGCACCGCCGGAGGGGTCATCGGCCGCCGGCACCGCGACGGTCGCCGGACCGCCCTGCGCGGCAGGCGCGCCGCCGGTGAAGGCGGCCCACTGGGCGGGTGTGCCGTCCATCTCCGCGTCCTCACGCGTTCGGCGATCGTGGCGCATCTTCAGCAACAACCCCACCAGCAGCAGGGCGGCGACGACGATGGCGATATTCAGGGGCGACATGCGA
>JBIQJW010000251.1:0-2746 GCA_044507145.1 Actinomycetota bacterium | reverse complement strand
CGCCAGCTGCGCCGGCTCGTCCATCCCGGTGCGCAGCGCGGCGAGGATGCCCAGGGCGATGAACAGACTGCTGATCGAGCGCCCGGTGGCCAGGACGGCACGGTCGCGGGCGCTGTGGGCCGCGGTGGGGATGCCCGGCTCGGAGTGCTCCATGGCAGCGAACGCTACCGCTCCGGCATCAGCGCGGCGACGGCGGCCTCGGTGGCAAGACCCACCACCACGCCCGCCGCGATGTCGGCGGGGTCGTGGTCGGACGTGAGGACGCGGCCGGTCAGGCCGATGGCCGCAGCGCCCCACAGGGCCGCCCCCAGGGCCGGCCGCCGGCGGCCCACCGCGCGCGCGATGGCCGTCGCGGCCGCCGCATGCCGGCTGGGGAAGCCCCCCTCATGACGCGCGCCGGGCCTGCGGCGGTCCACGCGGTCGCGCAGGACCCGCGCCGTGAGTCCGGCGGCCACGCCCGCCGCCAGCGCGGCGATGCCCACGGCGCGGCAGGGACGCGCCAGCACCAGCGCCCCCACGATGCCGCGGAACGCCGGTGACAGTCCACGTGCGACGGCGCGTGCCACGGCGGCCGCGGCGGGAACGCGCTCGCCGGCGTGGCGCAGGGCCCGGCCGGCCGTGCGGTCGGCGCGCGACAGCGCTGCGATTGCGCGAAGGGGCGTCCCGGGCACCACGCGCGGCAGATTACTCGCCATAATCGCGGGCGTGAGCGCCATCCAGGCACGCGTGGCAGAGTACTGCGCCGGTGAGGGATTGCTGCCGGCCGGCCGGCCGATCCTCGCACTGGTGTCGGGCGGCCCCGACTCCATGTGCCTCCTGCATCTGCTGGTTCGTGTCCACAGCGGGCCGGTGGGCGTCCTCACCGTCGACCATGGTCTGCGTGCCGCGTCGGCCGCCGAGGCCGATGCGGTGTGCGCGGCCGCGCGGGGGCTGGGGCTCGCCGTCCACCGCGTGCGGCTGGAGCTCGAGGGCGGTGCCGGCGTGCAGGAGCGCGCGCGGAACGCCCGACTGGAGGCGGCCCACGACACGGCGCGCCGCCACGGCTACGCGCGCATCGCCACCGGGCACACCGCCGACGATCAGGCCGAGACGGTGCTGATGCGCATCGCGCGTGGCGCCGGGCGCACCGGTGCGCTGGCCATGGCGCCCCGGCGTGGGCGCATCATCCGGCCGTTGCTGTGCCTGCGCGCGACGGATACGCGCGAATGGTGCGTCGCCAACGGGGTGGCGACGGCCGACGACCCCTCGAACGGACACGAGCAGTACCGGCGCGTGCGCGTGCGGGGCGAACTGCTCCCGGCCCTCGAGCGCATCCACCCGGGTGCCGCCGGGAACGTGGTGGCCTTCGCCGGGCTGCTGCGTGACGAGGCCGAGGTGCTGGAGCGGGCCGTGGATGAGGCGTGGGCACGTGTGGCCGATGGGGCCCCGGGCCTGCGCGTGGACGCCCTGCAACTCGAGCCGCCCGCGCTGCAGCGCCTGCTGGTGCGCCGCCTGATCGGTGGCGTCGGCCTTCCGGCGGGCGCCCTCGAGCGCCGCCACCTGGAGCGCGCCCTCGCGGTGACCGGCGACGGGGGCCGCATCAGCCTGCCCGGCGCCGGCGGTGTGGCGCGCGAGCGCGGCCGGCTGGTGGCCTTCGGCCCGGACCGCCCCGCCCCGGCGCCGGTGTCCTTGAGTGTCCCGGGCCGGGCGTGCTTCGGTGAGGTCGCCGTATGCGCCTCGGTGGGCGCGGCAGGTCCCGCCCGCCCCGGGTCGGTGGCGCTGCGGGTGGACGGGCCGTTTCAGGTGCGCGGCCCGCGCCCGGGCGACCGGATCGCCGTGGCCGGGGTGGGGCACCGCGCGGTGGGGCGGCTGCTGGCCGACGCCGGCGTCGCGGCGCGCCTGCGGCCCCGGGTGCCGGTGGTGGCCCAGGGCGATCATGTGCTCTGGGTGGTCGGCCATCGCGCCGGCGATGACGTCCTCGCTGCGCGAGGTGATGAGGCGGTGCTGCTGCACATGGAGCGTGCCGCGTGAGCGAGGCCGGGGCCACGGGCCCCAAAGGAGCGGGCATGGACCAGGCGCCGGAGATCGGCGAGGTGCTCATCTCGGAGGAGGAGCTGCAGGCCCGCATCGGCGAGCTGGCGGCCCAGATCCGCGCCGACTACGAGGGGCGTGAGCTTCTGGTGATCGGCGTGCTGAAGGGGGCGGTCTTCTTCATCGCCGACCTGGTCCGGCGCCTCGACATCCCGTGCGAGCTCGACTTCATGGCGGTGTCGTCGTACGGCTCGTCCACGCACTCCTCGGGGGTCGTCCGGATCCTGAAAGACCTCGACACCTCGATCGTGGGGCGCCACGTGCTGGTGGTGGAGGACGTGATCGACTCCGGGCTGACGCTCTCGTACCTGATGAAGAACCTGGCGTCGCGCGGGCCCGCGTCGCTGGCCATCTGCACCCTGCTGAGCAAGCCGGGCACCCGGCGGCCGCACCTCGACACGCGCTACGTCGGCTTCGAGCTGCCCGACGTGTTTGTGATCGGCTACGGCCTGGACCACGACGAGCACCACCGGAACCTGCCGTACATCGCATCGCTCGCGACGCCGTCGTGACGGGCACCGGCGCGGCGGCGGGTCCGGACCGGCCGCGCTATCCTCGCCCGATGAGCCACTCCCCCCACCCCGCTCCCCGCAACGGAAACGGTCGATGAGCAAGTTCCTGAAGAGTGCGGCGTTCCCGATTTTGATTGTTGTGTTGTTGGTGTTTGTGGCGCAGC
>JBIQJW010000250.1:0-2790 GCA_044507145.1 Actinomycetota bacterium | reverse complement strand
AGAAGCGCGAGGAGTACTTCTTCGAGTACGTGCGCCAGGTGCTGATCGAGCGCTATGGGGAGAAGGCCGTGCAGCGCGGCGGGTTCCGCGTGTACACCACCATCGACTCGCGTCTCCAGAAGGAGGCCCGTGCCGCCATCGCCGGGCGCCTGTACTACGACGACGACCCGGCGGCCGCAGTGGTGACCGTCGATTCGCGCAGCGGCTACATCCGGGCGATGGCGTCCAGCCAGGCGTTCTCGGCCGACAACCAGTTCAACTTCGCCACCCAGGCGATGCGCCAGCCGGGATCGACCTTCAAGACATTCGTGCTGGCCGAGGCCGTGCGTCGCGGCATCAATCCCAACAGCACCGTGTACCAGAGCAAGCCGCTCAAGTTCACGGACCCGCGCTGGGGCCCGATCGACGTGTCGACGTACTCCAACTCGTACTCCGGCCCCGTGTCGATCGCCCGCGCGACGCTGAGCTCGGACAACTCGGTGTACACCCAGATGACGCTGGACCTCGACCCCAACTCGGTGGTGGACCTGGCGTACGAGATGGGGGTGCCCAAGGAGCGCAACCTGCCGCGCTATCCCTCGGTGGGCCTGGGCGCCGGTGAGGTGACGCCGCTGGACATGGCGACGGCCTACGCCGCGCTGTCGAACGGTGGGTTCCGCGTGCTGCCGGTCGCGATCTCCAAGATCGTGAAGCCCGACGGCACCGAGGAGGTCTTCAAGCCCGGCCGCCGGCGCGTGATGACCGACGGGCAGGCGTACGAGGTCACCAAGATCCTGCAGGCCAACATCACCAGCGGCACCGGCGGCTCCGCACAGATCGGCGTGGACGCGGCCGGCAAGACCGGCACCACCGACGACTTCGTGGACGCCTGGTTCGTGGGCTACACCCCGCACTACTCCACCGCCGTGTGGGTGGGGTATCCCAACGACCAGGGCGAGAAGCGCCACATGTGGAGCGTGCACGGCATCGCCGTGGCCGGCGGTTCGTTCCCCGCCCAGATCTGGGGCGACTACATGGGCCGCCTGGTGGAGCACACCGGCGACCGCACCTCGTTCCCGCTGCCGACGACGCCGGTGGAGTGGTCGTCGTTCTCCAGCGACTTCGTGAACGAGGCCCGCGAGGCGGAGGCCGCCGCGGCGGCCAGCGAGGCGGCCGAACAGACCGAGTCGACCTCAACGGGAGCGACCACCACCGCGCCCGCGACCACCGCGCCCACGCCGCCGCGCACGCGAACCCAGCCCGCCACGCCGCCGTCGACCCCGCCCTCGGGCCCGCCCGCCACGGCGACGCCGCCACCGGCGGCACCCCCCGACCCCACGCCGGCGGCCCCCGCCCCGCAGGCGCCGGCGCCCTAACCGGCCGCGATGTTCGCGCGGCTCTCGCCCACGTTGCGCCGGATCCCCCCGGCCCTGGCGCACCCGGCGGGCGCCGGGGCGCTGGCCGGCGCCGTCGCCCTGGCGCTGCTCCTGTTCGGCCCGCCGGGCGGCGACGCCGCCGCGCACCTGTACCTGACCCAGTCCTGGGACACCCACGGCTGGCAGCTCTGGGACAACTTCTGGTATTCCGGGCGCTACGCGCAGGTGAACTACAGCCTGCTGTTCTATCCGCTCGCCGCGATCGTGGGCCTCACGGCCGCGGTGACCGCCGCGGCCGCCGGCGCGGCGGCGGCCTTCGCGGCCGTGGTGCGTGACCGCTGGCCCGACCACGCCCGCGGCCCCGCCATCGCGTTCGCCCTGCTGGCGCCGCTGGGCGTCATCGCCGGCACGTACCCGTTCCTGCTGGGGCTGGCGTTCGCCCTGGGGGCGCTGGCGGCGCTGCAGCGCGGGCGCTGGATCGTCGCGATGCTGGCGGTGCTGCTGACGGCGCTGGCGCACCCGCTGGCGCTCGCGTTCCTGATCGTGGCGCTGGCCGCGCTGGCCCTCACAAGCCGCGGTTGGTGGCGTCGCCCCGGCCCGGTCTGCGTGGCGGTGTGGACGATGGGCCTGTGCCTCACCCAGCTTCTGCTGATGCGCGGGTTCTCCGGCGGAGGGGCGCGCTACCCGTTCGACCCGCTCGACGCCGCCGCGATCGCCGGCTTCTGCGCCGCCGGTCTGCTGCTGACGCGTGGCCTCCCCGACCAGCGCCCGCTGCGGGCCCTGTTCGTGGGGTACGCCCTGCTGAGCGCGGCGGCGTTCGCCGTGTCGTCGCCCCTGGGCGGCAACGCCGTGCGCCTGCTGCTGCTCATGGGAGTGCCCCTGCTGCTCTTGCCCCTGTCGGCGCGCGGCTTCCGCCCGCGTGGGGTCACGGCCGTGGTGCTGGCGGGTGTGCTGATGTGGCAGGCGCTGCCCGCGGTGGCCGGCTGGCGCACCGTGGCCGACTCGCGCGCCCAGCACGAGGAGTTCTGGTACCCGGTGATCGCGTTCCTCGAGAGCCACCACGACCCCGGGCACCGGGTGCAGGTGGTGGCCACCGCCGACAACTGGGAGGCCTTCTACCTGGCCCGCCGCGACGTGCCGCTGGCGCGCGGCTGGTTCCGCCAGGACGACTTCCCCGCCAACGCCGCCCTGTACCGCGAGAACCTCACCCCGGCCGCCTACGCGTCCTGGCTGCGCCGCACGGCGGTGCGCTACGTGTTCCTCCCCGACGATCCGCTCGACTACAGCGCACGCGAGGAGGCGAAGCTGCTGCGCTCGGGGCGTTCCGGTCTGGACATCGTGGCGCGGATGGGCGGCTGGACCGTGTACGAGTTCCCCGGGGCCCGGCCCATCGCCACGCCGGCGGACGACATCGATGTGCTCTCGCTCACGGCCA
>JBIQJW010000249.1:0-2805 GCA_044507145.1 Actinomycetota bacterium | reverse complement strand
TCGTGGGTCGGCCCTTGGCGGGTCGCTGTCGCTCCGCCTCGGGCCTCACTGTGGGAGGTCGACGCTCTTCGGAGCGTGGGAAATGCGCGCCCCTTCGGGGCGTTCCTTGGTTTCTCCCCAAGAAGAAAATCCTCGTCGTGGCTGTGGGGATGTGGTCAGGCCCGCAGGGGCTGTCCAACGGCGGGGTGTCAGCCCGCAGGGCTGTCCCCGGCCGGTCATCTCCATGGCCCAGAGCTGCACCGCGTCCCGGTGGGTGGGATCGCTCCGCTCGGCCTTCGGCCTGAACCCGCCGGGGGTTCTTGCGGTCGTGGGGCCGGTGGTGGGATCGCTTCGCTCGCCTTCGGCCTCGATCCGGCGTCGTTCGGGGTGGTCGGGTGGCCGCGGCGTTCATCGCTTCGCTCGGCCTTCGGCCTCGACCCGGGCTGGTCAGGTGGTGGGGCGTTCCAGGCGGGGGTCCACCGTTCCCAGTCGGTGGGCGGTCGCCAGGTGTCCTCCCAGGTAGCCGGCGGCCGTCGCTATCGTCGTTCCGGCGTAGCCCAGGAGCGCTCCGGCGGTGTGGCGGCGTGCCAGGCGTGCTCCTGTGGAGGTCGCGTAGAGGGCCACGGCGGCGATGTTCAGTGCGGCGTGGGCCGCGCCGATGCGCCGTGCCGATGGGGGCAGGGCGTGCCACTCCGCCAGACCGCTCGCCAGGGTGGGGGCCGCGGCCGCCGTTCCCAGCGCCATGAAGGTGGTCGCGGTTCCTCGCAGGTGGCGTCGGCCCCTCAGGTCGATCAGGTTCGCGCTGGTCCACAGGCCGATCGGGATGTCGGTGAGCAGCGGATGCAGCGCGTGGCCGAACCAGGCACCCCGCAACACGTCGCCGGCCGTTTCTCGCAGCGGCGCGGCGAGTCGGTCCACGGCGGCGGCCACCCGGTCGAGTGGCCGGGCGTTCTCCAGCGCCGACAGCGCTCGCACCACACGCTCGGGTGCGCGGTCGGGGCGGGCCATCGGCGTGGGCCTACCGCCGGCCGATCATTCGCGTCAGCGCCGTCATCAGCTCGCGCCGGCGATCCTCCTGCGTGTCGCCCTCGGCCCCCAGGATGCAGTGCCTGGTGTGCTCGTCGACCAGCGCCAGCGCCACCTTGTCCAGCGCCGCCTGCGCCGCGCTGATCTGCTGCAGCACATCGATGCAGTACCGGTCGTCGTCCACCATCCCGGCGATGCCCCGCACCTGTCCCTCCACGCGGCGCAGGCGCTTCAGGATTGCGTCCTTCGAGTCGGCCACCGCATAGCCCGGGGCCTCGGGGGCACTGTGCTGTGGAAGATCCATGGGGTGACCTTTGCATACCGTGGGGGAGTATGCAAAGGTGGATTCGTCAGGTACCCCCTCCCAGTATGAGGTGACCCCGTGGACGAGATGAGGACGCAGACCTACGTGGTCGAAGGGATGTCGTGCGGGCATTGCCGCGCGGCCGTGGAGGGGGAGGTCCGGTCGCTCGACGGCGTCGCCGACGCCACGGTGGACCTGGACACCTCCACGCTGACGGTGTCCGGGCGCGGCGTCAGCGCCGAGTCGGTGGCCCGTGCCGTCGACGAGGCCGGGTACTCGGTCCGCCGATGACCGCCCGGGTGCGCCTGATCCTGTTCGCCGGCGCCCTCCTGGCCGCCGGTGGGGCGGGCGCGCTCGCGGGTGGCCTGGCGCCGCAGAGCGGGGGGACGCAAGGAACCGGCGGCCACTCCCATGGTGCGGACGCGGCCCACGCCGGCGAGGGCGAGCCCACGACGGGGCTGGCGGTGAGCGACGGCGGGCTGACCCTGCGGGTGCACACCGCTCGGCTCACCGCCGGCCGGACCTCGCCGCTGCGCTTCAGCGTGCTGGGTGCCGGGGGCGCGCCCGTCAGCGACATGGAGATCGCGCACGAGCGCCCCATGCACGTGATCGTGGTCCGCCGTGACCTCACCGGCTTCCAGCACGTGCACCCGACGGTCGACCGCACCGGGCGTTGGAGTGTCCCGTTGCGGCTCGCGCGACCGGGGGTCCACCGGATCTTCGCGGACTTCCGTCACGCCGGGACGGCGTACACGCTGTCGGCGGACCTCTCCGCCGACGGCGCCATGACCACGCGGCCGCTGCCGCCTGCCGGCACGGTTGCCCAGGGTGACGGGCGCATCGTCGCGCGCGTCGTCGCGCGCGACGACGCGCCCGAGCGGGTCCGCCTGCGCTACCGGGTGAGCGCCGACGGGGCGCCACTCACGTCGATGCGCCCCCACCTCGGCGCCGCGGCCCACGTGGTGCTGCTGCGTGAGGGCGACCTGGCGTTCACCCACGCCCATGCGGAGCGTGTCGCCGGCGCGCCGGGGGAGATCGAAGTGACGATTGAGCCGGCTCGCCCCGGCCTGCACCGAGTCTTTCTCCAGTTGCGCGACGCCGGCGCGGTGCGCACCCTGGAACACACCCTGGAGGTGTCGCGGTGAGCGAGCGCCTTGACCTGCCCATCGGCGGGATGACATGCGCCGCGTGCGCGATGCGCGTGGAGAAGCGCCTGAATCGCATCGAGGGTGTCGAGGCGACCGTGAACTACGCCACCGAGCGCGCCGCGATCGACTTCGATCCCGATGTGGTGGCCGGTGAGGAGCTGGTGGATGCCGTGCGTTCGATCGGCTACGAGACCAGCCTGCCGGTGTCCGCGGATACCGGCCACGGCGGTCCGGACGATACGGCCGACGAGGATGCGGAGCGCGACGGTGCGATGTCCGCGCTGCGTCTTCGGCTGATCGCGAGCGTGATCCTGTCGGTGCCGGTGATCCTGATGTCGATGATCCCGG
>JBIQJW010000248.1:0-2814 GCA_044507145.1 Actinomycetota bacterium | reverse complement strand
AGCCTGCCGCCGTTCGAGCAACTGGTCGCCCAGCACGGCGCCATTGTGCTGCGCGTGTGCCGCGCCCTGCTCGACCCGGTCGACGCCGACGACGCCTGGTCGGAGACGTTCCTCTCGGCGCTGCGCGCCTACCCGGAGCTGGACGACGGCGCCGACGTGCGCGCCTGGCTGGTCACCATCGCCCACCGCAAGGCGCTGGATGAACACCGACGCCGCCGGCGGGCGCCCATCCCGGTGGCGCAGCCGCCGGAGCCGCCCGGCCACGAGATGCCGACGCCACGTGACGAGGCGGTCTGGGAGGCGATGCGCACGCTGACCCCGCGCCAACGCCAGGCGGTGGCGTACCACCACGTCGCCGGCCTGCCCCACGCGCGTATCGCCGAGCTGATCGGCGGAAACGAGGCATCCGTGCGCCGCGCGGCGGCCGACGGCATCCGGGCCCTGCGACGCGTCTACCCCCCGGAAGGAGCCCCATGAGCACCGCCCCCGCCCACGATGGCGGCCTGCCCGCCGCGCTCGCCACGATCCCCACCGAGCCGGGCGAGCGGCTGCGCGGGCGCCTGGCCGCTGCGGCCGAGGACGCCGGTTTGCTGGATGTGGCGTACCGCACGCTCGACAGCCCGATCGGCGGCCTGCTGCTGGCCGCCACCACCGAGGGGCTGGTGCGGGTGGCCTTCGAGCGCGAGGGCTACGACGACGTGCTGGGCCGTCTGTCCCAGCGGGTG
Organism: Actinomycetota bacterium; assembly: GCA_044507145.1. Classification (GTDB taxonomy): domain Bacteria; phylum Actinomycetota; class Thermoleophilia; order Miltoncostaeales; family Miltoncostaeaceae; genus JAVJSF01. Next base: position 2,089 of record JBIQJW010000248.1, on the reverse strand, counting down.
AGCCCGCGCGTGCTGCACGCGCCCGCGCGCCTCGACGCCGCCGCGCGCGAGCTGGATGAGTACTTCGCCGGCCGCCGCCGGCGCTTCGAGGTGCCGCTGGACATGCGCCTCTCGGCGGGCTTCCGGCGGGTGGTCCTCACCAAGCTCACCCACATCGGGTACGGCACCACCATGAGCTACACCGAGGTGGCCGACGCCGCGGGGAGCCCCCTTGCGGTGCGCGCGGTGGGGACCGCCTGCGCCACAAACCCCCTCCCAGTACTGGTGCCGTGCCACCGGGTGGTGCGCTCCGACGGAAGCCTCGGCGGCTATCTGGCCGGGCTGGATGCCAAGCGCGCGCTGCTGGACCTCGAGCGCCGCTCATGAGCGACGTGCTGATCGGGCCTGACGGGGTGGCCCGCTGCCCCTGGGTGGGCACCGACGCCGACTACATCGCCTACCACGACACCGAGTGGGGCGTGCCGGTGCACGGGGAGGCCGCGCTGTTCGAGCGCATCGCCCTGGAGTCGTTCCAGTCGGGGCTCAGCTGGATCACGATCCTGCGCAAGCGACCCGCCTTCCGCGCCGCCTTCGCCGGGTTCGACCCCGACATCGTGGCCCGCTACGGCGACGCCGACGTGACGCGCCTGCTCTCCGATGCGGGAATCGTGCGCAACCGGGCAAAGATCGCCGCCACCATCGCCAACGCCCGCGCGGTCACGGCCCTGCGCGCCGCCGGGGGCATCGAGGCCCTGGTGCAGGCGCACCGGCCGCAGGATCCCCGGCCGGCGCCGCGCACCATCGCCGACATCCCGGCCGTCACGCCCGCCTCCACGGCGCTCGCCGCCGACCTGAAGGCGCACGGCTTCCGCTTTGTGGGACCCACCACGGCGTACGCCCTGATGCAGGCCGTGGGGCTGGTGGACGACCACCTGGCCGGATGCCATCGCCGCGGGATCACGCACCACGCGCCGCCGCCCGCCGGCGGACCCGGCCCGGCCGCCGGAACCGTTCAGTAGCAGCCACCGGCACGCCTCCGATCACCACGACGGGTGGGCGCCCAGGCGCCGGGCGCGTCATACGCTCGCCACGAGCCACCGTTCGCGGGCACGGCTCGCAACCACAGATCGGGGGAACCGATGGGCACCGTCTCACCGGGCTCCGCGCGCGCCACCTGGGCGGGCGCGGGCGTCCTGTTCGCGGCCTGCATGATGGTCGTCGTGGGGATCTTCCAGATGGTCGCCGGACTCGTGGCGATCGTCGACGACAACTTCTACGTGGTGGCGCCCAACTACACCTTTGAGTTCGACACCACGACCTGGGGTTGGATCCACCTCATCCTGGGCGCGCTGGTGCTGCTGGCAGGCGTCGGCCTGTTCGCGCGCAAGACCTGGGCGTGGGTGGTGGCGCTGATCCTGGCGGGGCTCAGCGCCATCGCCAACTTCTTCTTCCTGCCCTTCTACCCGTTCTGGTCGATCGTGATGATCGCCCTGGCGGTGTGGGTGATCTGGTCGCTCACCCGGGAGGAGGGTCTGCCGGACGCATGAGCCGGGCGCGGGCACCGCGTGGGCGCTACCCTTCCTTGAGTCCACAATGATCCGTCCGGGAGCGCCCACATGCCCGTCCTCACCATCATCGTCGCCAGCACCCGGCCCGGCCGCGTGGGCGGATCTGTGGGCGACTGGGTGCGCGCCCGGGCCGAGGAGCACGGCGGTTTCGACGTGGTGGTGGAGGATCTGGCCGAGCGGGGCCTCCCGTTCATGGACGAACCGAACCACCCGCGCATGCGGCGCTACATCCATCCGCACACGCGCGACTGGAGCGCCGCGATCGATGCGAGCGACGCGCTGGTTCTCGTCACCCCCGAGTACAACCACTCGTACCCGGCCACCCTCAAGAACGCGATCGACTTCCTCCACACCGAGTGGGCCCACAAGCCCGTGGGCCTCGTGAGCTACGGGGGCATCGCGGCGGGCACCCGTGCCGCGGAGGCGCTCATCCCGGTGCTCACCACGCTGAAGATGGTGCCGCTGCCGGAGGCCGTCACCGTCCCCATGGTGGGGCGCTTCGTCGACGACGAGGGCGTGTTCCGCCCCGACGAGATCATCAC
>JBIQJW010000247.1:1171-2816 GCA_044507145.1 Actinomycetota bacterium | reverse complement strand
CCTGATCCGGACGGCGACGGGTGGGGAGCGGGATATGGCAAGGGACTGCTGGATCGACGACTGGGCCCGCGGAATCGCGTCCGACGAGGCCGGCCGGGTCCGCGCGGTGGTGCGGTGCGCGATGGTGGAAGGTCGGGCGCTGCCCGACCTGCTGGCCGAGGTGAGGTGCTCGCTCACGCGCCTGACGGCGCGCCAGCGCGAGCACCTGGTGGACGTCATCGGCTCGGGCGGCGAGGGCTGCTGAAGGTGACGGCGCCGTGCGCGGTGCAGGGGACACCGTCGCCGCCGCGCGGCCGGCGCCGGCCGCGGCGGGGCCAGCGGTCCGCCGGCAGCTCGCCGTGCAGGGCCGCGCGGTAGGTCGGCAGGTCGGAGAGGTGCTGGTGGGTCAGCACCAGCAGCTCGTCGGCGCGCTCCACGCGGATCACCCCGTCCGAGGCCTGGGTGGCGCGCCATGCCCGGGCGAAGTGCTCGGGCTCGTGCCCGAAGCGGTCGCCGGCGCGCCGCGCCAGCTCGCCGGCGGAGATACCCTCGGCCCTCATGCGGCGGTTCACGAGGTCGCAGACCTCATCCGCCCATACCCACGTCATGTCCGTCACGTCCACGATGCACCTCCGGTGATGTCTCCTCACCTGGAAGTCACCTCGCCGGCGGCCGTTTCTTACGGCGCCGGCGCACGAAAGCGAGATCAGAACATGTGTTCGCGTGGCATCAGGGGTGTGTCATAGCATCCGGCGTGCACCCGGCGACAGGTCCGGGACTCCACGATCGGGACGTGCATGACGCCCTCCTCATCGAGCAACGGCGCTTCGGCGAGCTGCTCGCCGGCTACTACGACGACGTGCGGATCGTCCTCGCACGCCGTGTCCCGCCGGATGCGGCGGACGATGTCGCGCAGGAGGTGTTCCTGCGGCTGGCGCGTCGCCTGCGGTCCGGGAAGCCGTTCTCGGCGCCGTTCGGCAGCGTGGTGTGGAGCACGGTGCGGTTCGCCGTGGCCGATTACCGCACCGAGGCCGCGAGCAGGCCGCTGGCCGACTCTCCGGGGCTGGAATGGCTGGCATCGCCGGACGATCCCATCGCCGACGCCGCCACGAATCTCCACCTGGAGCAGCACATCGCGGCGCTCCCTCCGGCCGACGCCCGGGTGGTGCGCCTCAAATGGATCGAAGGGTGCGAGATCGTGGACATCGCACGCATGGTGGGGTGCTCGCGCAACGCCGTCGATCAGGCGCTGCATCGCGGCCGTGTCGCATTGCGGAAGGCGCTGACCGATGGCCGCTGAGGATCACGTGATGGCGCTGTTGGAGGAGTTCGCCGCGGCACGTGCGCGCGGTGAGCGTCCCGACCCGTTGGCCTATGCGCGACGGGCGGGCGACGGCGGCACCGAACTGCTCGATCTCATCGACCGCCTGGTCGTGGCCAGTGCCCCGCCGGCGCCGTCGCCGGAGGTCATCGCGATGATGGACGCGCTGCTCGACGATGAGCCACCGTTGCTCGCGCTGCGGCGCCGGCGCGGCCTCAGCGTCGACGGCATCACCGATCGCCTCCTCGCCACGCTGGACATCGACGACGCCCAGCGTCCGAGGGTGCGGGCGCTCTACCAGCGGCTGGAGGCCGGGCGGCTGGGCCTGGCCGGTGTGGCGCAGCG
>JBIQJW010000247.1:0-1071 GCA_044507145.1 Actinomycetota bacterium | reverse complement strand
TGGGGCTGGCGGTCCACACCGCGGCCCTGCCGGTGTCGGGTCTCCTCATCGTGGCCCGCAGGCAGATCTGGATCGAGCGGTCCGACACCGAGGAGCGTCGGCGGTTCACCGTCGCCCACGAGATCGGCCACTGGGTCTGCCACCGCCACGGGGCTCCGGCGGTGTGCCACCTCGAGCCCGGGGCGTCGGCGCCGCACGACCTTCGCGAGCGCGAGGCCAACGTGTTCGCGGCCGAGCTGTTGATGCCCGCCGAAGCGGTGCGCGCCGCGGTGAACGACGGTGCCGGTCTCCAGGATCTCACCGAGCGGTTCGCGGTGTCGGACGAGGCGATGGGGTGGCGCCTGTTCAACCTGGGTCTGGGGGAGCGCCCCGCCCGGGCCGCGGTCGTCTGACGCACCGCCGCGGGCGCCCGCTCCCGCGGCGGTGCGTTCGCGGCACCGGGGCACTCACGCCGGCGCCGTCTGAGCGCGACTGTCCAAGAAGTGCAGATCGTGCGCATGCACCTCGATGGACTGGCGCTTGCCGCCGTCCTGCGCCTGCCACTCACGCCATGACAGGCGCCCGTCCACACCGATGCGCCGTCCCTTGCCCAGGTGGGCCTCCGCCAGCTCGGCGCGTGCGCCGAACACGGTGACATCCACGTAGTTGCTGCGCTCGCCCCACCCGCCGTCGGCCTCGCGCGTCGCGGTGGAGAACGCGACCCGCAGCGTCGCGATCGGCTCGCCGGCGGCGGTGCGCCGCAGCTCCGGGTCGCGGGTCAGACGCCCCACCAGCGTCACACGGTTCAGATCGGTCGCCACAGGCCCTCCCAGTTCCGGATGCGCGATGAACCCATGATCGGCCGGCGCTCCGTCACCGCGCCACACCGGGATGTGCCGGAACGCGAGCGGTCCTGTGCTCACATCCGCAACCGGCGTTGCGGCCCGCCCCGCGTCACGGCGCGATCCGGCGGTGCCTGGCATCCTCGGTGAGAGTGCGCCGTCTCCTCCCACGCCGTCCCACCACGATCATCCTGGTGGCCGCCGCGATCCTGATCCTCGGTGGGGCCGCCGCCCTCATCGGCGTCCGGGT
>JBIQJW010000246.1:0-2845 GCA_044507145.1 Actinomycetota bacterium | reverse complement strand
ACCGTGGACGGGATGGACCACAACGTGGGGGTCCAGACGGTGAAGGATGACGACGGCACGATCATCGCCGAGTCGGGCGACGCCGCCCCCGGGGAGACCGTCACGGTCACCACGCGCCCGCTCACGCCGGGTCAGTACTGGATCTTCTGCGACGTCGACGCCCACAACCTCACGGGCCCGATGGTCATCCCGCTGACGATCACCTGACACACCGGTGACCGCCCACGCGACCGCCGGTCCCCCGCGACCGGCGGTCGCTAAGGTGGACCCATGGCAGATCTCGCAGAACTCAAGCGACTCATCGAGGACGCGCTGCCCGGCGCGACCGCGGAGCTGATCGACCAGGGCGGCGGCGACCACCTGGCGGCGCAGGTCATCGCGCCCCAGTTCGCCGACATCTCCCGCATCGAGCAGCACCGGCTGGTCTACGCCGCGGTGCAGCACCGCATCGATGACGGCAGCATCCACGCCCTCGCACTTCGCACGCGCGCACCGGAGACGACATGAGTGAGACCCTCACGCTCACAGAGGAGCAGATCCTCGAGCAGATCCAGGCCGAAGTGGCCGCGAACAAGGTGTTCCTCTACCTGAAGGGCACGCCGGAACTCCCGCGCTGTGGCTTCTCCAACCAGGTGGTGCAGATCCTCAACCACCTGGGCGTCGAGTACGGGGCGCGCGACATCCTCCCCGACCCTCGCATCCGCCAGGTGCTCTCGGGCTGGTCGGACTGGCCCACGATCCCGCAGCTCTTCGTCGACGGGAAGCTGGTGGGCGGTTGCGACATCGTCACCGAGATGTACCAGGGCGGCGAGCTGCAGCCGCTGGTCGGGGCGCCGGCCGACGCCTGAGCCCACCCCCGCTCCTTCGCCGGCGGCCATGACCGAGGTGTTCGCACCCGATGAGCCGCTGGCGGAGCTGCACGCCCACCTGGGTGGCAGCGTCGAGGCCGCCACCATGTGGGAGTTGGCCCACGAGCAGGGCATCAAGCTCCCGTTCGCCGACTACTGGGAGTTCGCCGGCGCCACCAACGTGGCCGCCGGCACCGACGGCCTCGCAGGCCTGGACCGGGTCTACCACCTCACCGAGCTGATCCAGAGCAGCCCCGAGGGCGTGTTCCGCGCCGTCCACGGGATGATCTCGGGCGGCTACCGCGCCCAGCGGATCACCACGCACGAGGTGCGCTTCAACCCCGCCAAGCGCAACCGCGGCGGTGAGCGCGACCTGGACGCCATCGTGATGTCGGCCGTGCACGGCCTGGATCGCGCGTGCCTGGAGTACCCGGTGTCCGCCGGCATCACCCTGATGATGGACCGCAGCTTCCCGGTGGAGCTGAACGCCGCCGTGGTGGAACGCGCCATCCGCTTCCGCGGCCGCGGCGTCACCGCCGTGGACATCGGCGGGCCCAGACCGGCGGGCACGCGGGCGCCCTACCCCTACCGCGACTTGGCGCCGCTGATCCACCGGGCACGCGACGCAGGCCTGGGGGTGACGCTGCACGCCGGCGAGGAGGGCGTGAACGCGCCCGACCGCGACGCACATGTGCAGGAGATGCGAGAGGTGCTGGCTCTCGGAGTGGACCGCATCGGTCACGGCATCGTCGCCGCGGTGGATGAGGGCCTGCTGGAGGAGGTGCTGCGGCGCGGGGTGGTGCTGGAGATCTGCCCCACCTCGAACCTGCGCACCGGTGCCGTGCGCGACACGCGCCAGATGGCGCAGATCGTCCGCACGCTCCAGGGCGCCGGCGTGCCGTTGGTGATCGCCACCGACGGCCCCGAGATGATCGGCACGCGCCTGCGGCGCGAGTTCTCCCTGCTGGTGGAGTGCGGCGGGCTCACCGTGGCCCAGGCCCGCGAGGCCAACGACCGTGCGCACCGCATCGCCTTCGCCCGCCCCGGACCGGGACGCGACATCCGCCGCTGACCGACGCGGCGGCGGGACCCGATCAGGCCGGGGGCAGCGGCAGCGGTCGCTCGATGGCGAGCACGGCCACGTCGTCGCGCAGCCGCTCGTCCTCGTGGCGACGCGCCGCCGCGATGAGGCGACGCACCCGCAGCTCCAGCGCCGAGCGGCGCTCGGCGGCCAGCACCTTGCAGGCGCGCTCGGTGCCGAACACCTCCGAACCGCGCCGGGCCTCCACCAGCCCGTCCGTATAGAGCACGATGGTGCTCCCGATCGGGAACTCGGCGTGGGTGACGAACCACTCCGAGCGGTCCAGCACGCCCAGCAGCGGCCCGACCTTCACCGGCGTGAGCGGAGCGCAGATGCGCGGGGTGAGCAGGAACGCCGGCGGGTGACCGGCCGAGGCGAAGCGCATCTCGCCGTTCGGTTCGATCAACACGTAGATGATCGACGCGAAGATGCCCTCCGCACGCAGTTCGGGCGTCCCCATCTGGGCGTTCAGCCCGGCCATGACGGCGCCCGGGTCGGGGTCGACCGTCACGAGCGTGCGCCAGCCGAAGCGCAGACCCGCCGCCTGCGCCGCCGCCGGCGCCCCGTGCCCGGAGATGTCGCCCACCATCGCCGCGATCCGCCCTCCGGGCAGTGCCATGGCGTCGTAGAAGTCGCCCCCCACCAGCAGCGCGCGCTCGGCGGGCCGATACCGCGCCGCCAGGCGGAAGCCGCGCACCGCGGGGAGGCGTGTGGGCAGGAGGCCCTGCTGCACGGTCTCCCATAGTTCGCGTTCGGTCTGACGTGCCGCTTCACGGCGGGCCGACGCCGCCACCGCCTCTCGCTCCTGGCGCACCTCGGTCTGCATCTGGTTGAAGCCGGCGGAGAGGTTCGCCAGCTCGCGCACGGCGTCCTCGGGCGACGGCACCGGATCCGACAGGCGGCCCTCGGCCACGCG
>JBIQJW010000026.1:0-19593 GCA_044507145.1 Actinomycetota bacterium | reverse complement strand
CGGGTGGGGATCGGGATCGGGATCGGGATCCGGGTCCGGGTCCGGGTCCGGGCCCGGGTCCGGGTCGGGGCCCGGGTCGTCCGGGCTCTCGCACGAGATGCTCGGGGTGAAGGGGAACGGGTGGATCTCGCCGCCCCCGGTGTGGCTGAAGCCGGCGGCGATCACGGCGCCGTCGATGTTGTTGGACAGCCGGTTGTTCACCGTCGCGGTCGGCGCGTAGATGGTGGCGGGCACCTGGGGGCTGCCCACCAGGTTCACCTCGGTGGCGCCGGGCAGGTTGATGATGAGCCGGCCCTTCATGTCACCGCCGGCGAACTGCGGTAGCGCCAGGTCCCCGGTGGTGTGCCCGGTCACGTTGATCAGCAGCGGGTGCGGGGTGCGGATCGTGATCTCCGAGATGCGCGCGAGCTGCTCGGTGGTGAGGTTGAGGATGTTCACGCCGGCGACCAGCTGCGGGTACACCTGCAGGTTCGAGCCGCTGTCGACGTCGATCACGTCGCCGTTCGCGTTCTGCAGCTCGACGGTGCCGACGCAGGCGGCGAGGGCCCGCGAGCGCTCGGCGAACGTCGCGAAGGCGCCATCGAAGTCGATCGGGTCGTCGGGTGCGCCGAACATCGTCGAGGTGGGCTGCCCGGAGTTGATGTGGATGCGCCCCGTGCCGGTGCCCGGCGAGGGCGTGATGCCCGCGGTGCCGCCGCTCGTGGCACCCACGGCCCCGGCGGCGTCGACCACGCGCACGTATCCCTGATTCACCGTTACCTGTCCGCCGCCGAACACGACGCGCCCGCCGATGAAGAGGTTGGTCCCGCGCGCCGCGGGCGGCGCGTCCGGGTAGTAGGTGCTCAGGCCGGTGACGTTGTAGGTGGAGCCGGCCGGGATGGTGAGGTCACCGCCCAGGGCCATCGACCCCTCGGTCTCGTTCTGGGTCACCGCGGCGTCGCCCTTCACGAACGCCGTGAATCCGCGGTTGCCGTCCAGCGGTGCCATGTCCACCACGTCGGCGTTCGCGACCGACGCCCCGGTGAGCAGCGCTCCCGTCCCCACCAGTGCGACCAACGCGGTGCGGTTTCGGATCCTGGGCCTGATCATCGGCATCCCTTCCGTCGTCGTGACCGCACCTTGCGGTCTTCCCGCCGCGCACCATGGCGCCCCGGGGGACGCCGGTGACCGGCGGTTCGACCAGTTCGGCTTATGCCGTAAGCCTAGTCCTCCAGGTGGCCTCTCGCCCGAACGGCGAGGGGGCGCCGGTCGGCGCCCCCTCGGTACTGCGGTATGTCGCGGTGGGGCTCAGCCGGTGACGGCCGGGCTCACACGGCGGACCAGCGGACGGAACACCGTCACGGCCTGGGCGCGAACCGGGCGGACGCCGGTGGCGCGGGCACGGACGACGTTGACGCGGCGGCCCGAGGTGTTACTGGGCGCGAGGATCCGCACGCGGACCGTCTTGGCCTGGCCGGGGCGCAGCGTGCCGATCCGGAACGTGACCTTGCCACGGCGGAACGTGCCCTTGGTGGAGCTGACGTAGGTCAGGCCCCGGGGCAGCGTGTCGACCAGCACCACGTTGCGGGCGACGCCGTCACCGGTGTTGCGCACCGTGATCCGGTACGTCACCCGGCTGAGGCCGCGTGCACGCTTCGGGCCGGCCTTCACCACCCGCAGCGCGGGGGTGCGGGCCTGGTCGACCGTCGGCGGAGTCGCCGGCGGGGTCGGAGGCGTGACCGGCGGCGTGGGCGGGGTGACCGGCGGCGTGGGCGGGGTGACGGGCGGCGTGGGCGGGGTGACCGGCGGCGTCGGCGGCGTGTCGGTGAACTGCACCTGGGTCGATGCCACGAGCTCCACCGGCGTTGCCGTCGCCGTTGCCTGGGTCTTCGGGTCGGCCGTCGGGTTGATGCGGATGAGTTCCGCGCCCGCCCCGGCCGCCGTGCCGTTGACCGTTGCGGTGCCCGCCGCGGTGACGGCGAGCGTCACGGTGGCCGTGCCGTCGGCGCCGAGGGTCACCTGGTTGCCGGAGAGCGTCCCGCCGGTGGCGGTCAGGTCAACCACGGTGCCCGGGGATCCGCTGACCGTGATGACCGCCGTGCGAGCACCGGCCGCCGGCGCCGCGGCGCTCATCGCGAGCGGCGCGGACGTTGCCGCCCGGGCCTCGGCGATCAGGGCGAAGGCGGCGGCATTCAAGCCGTCGTCATCGGTGGGCTGAGTGGCACTGATGTTCCCGCCATCCGCGAGCAGCCACGAGGCCACCTGCGCCGCTGCCGCCTGCTGCTGCAGTGCGGGATCGTTCGGGTCGCCCGACGGCAGCTTGTAGGCCAGGATCCACGCCAGGGCGGCCTCATCGCTGCCCGGTGCCGGGGTGGTCGTCTCGAAGTTGACCGGAACGTCCACACTCGTGTCGAACGGGTTTGCGAGATCGACGCATACACCGACGAACTGCTCTCCGTTCAGCGTGAAGTTGAGGGTTCCGGCGATGTCGAGCGGAGGGATCGGGACGCCCGAAGCGTCATAGACCGTGAGGCCGCTGCGTTCGATATCCGGTGTCGGCCCGGGGTTCTGCCCCGTCCACGTCTGCGTCCCCGTCGCCGCGGTGGCCGTCGCCGCGAAGACGAGCGCCGCGAGGATCGCAATCACCGAAGCGAGCATGACCCCCATGCGTCGCAGCGGCTTCCGGACTGCCTGCGTGTGCATCCTTACCCCTCTCGTCAGGCGCTGATTCCGGGCGCCTTGTCCGATCACTCTTTGACACCACGCTAGGGCTCTGGGCTTCGAATGACGCCCCCCGATCGGCGGGGCTGAAGTTCCCAATCCTCGGGGCTGTGATGTTCCGTGCCCTGCACGGTCGGATAGGGTCCGCGATGCTGGTGCGTGCGGGTGCACTGAGGGGCCGTACGACAGCTGATGGGGAGATGGCGTGATGCCCACGAAGCCATACGAGATCCCGCCTTCGGGCTCGAGGATCCGAGTGTTCGGGCGCCCGTAGTGGAACCGGTTTTCTACGACGGCGACGAGATCGATGATGAGTGGCGGGCGCTCGCGGACCGCGCGGCGTCCGACCCGTGTTCCGGCCCAGGATGGGTACGCGCGTGGTGGGACGCGTTCGGCGACGGAGGCCGACTCAGGCTTCTCGCACTCCAAGACGCCAGCGGCCTGCGCGCGCTGATCCCTCTCATCTGGCGGCGCGGCTCTGCGCGCTTCCCTGCCAACGACCATACCCCGGTCGTCTCCCTGCTCGCGGATAACCCTGCTTCACTGGCACGGTTGGCCCAAGAACTGATGCGCCTGGCGCGCGTCGACCTGAGAATCCCCGGTCTCCACGGGCACGAAGCGTCGCTCGCGGCACTCAAGGCGGCCGGCCGCCGGAGCGGCATGTGGCTCCACCTCAGTCACAATGCGTCCCCGCCGTACTTGGACCTGTTCGACGTCGAGGATCCATTGCTGTGTTTGTCTTCGAAGCGCGCCAAGGAACTTCGTCGCCGGCACCGACGGCTTGTCGAACTCGGCGACTATGCCTCGACCGTGCATTCATCGGTTGAGGGACTGGGGCCCCTGCTCGATCGGGCCTTCGCCGTCGAAGCGAAACAGTGGAAGGGAGCGGGCGGCTCGGCCATTCTGAGTTCGCCGACCTTGGAACGCTTTTACAGGGCCATCGCAGCCGACGCGGCTCGGTGCGGGCGGCTCCGCCTCACCTCGTTGTCGGTCGACGACAGAATGGTCGCATTCAGCTTGGGCCTGGTCGCCGGATCGGTCCACTACGGGTTCAAGATCGGATATGACCCGGACTTCGGTCGGTACTCGCCGGGGCACCTCCTGATCGCCGATGTTCTCCGACGAGCGATCGCTGAAGGCGGAACGCGCTTCGAATTCCTTGGCCACGACGACCGCTACAAGATGGACTGGACGTCGACGACCCGTCCCGACATTACGTTATTCGCCGCTCCCCGAGGGCCGCGAGGTACCGCCGCCTATCTTCTGTACCGAGGACTGCCCGTGGCGCAGCGGACCGCTCGCCGGATCGGTCGAACTGCCGTCAGTCGTCACGACGGATAAGGGCTCGGCCTTCTCGGACCAGGCCGCGCACCGCGCCGCGCTCGACGGTTTCGGCAACGACCGAGAAGATCGCGACGGTGACACCCACGACCCCGACCATGCCGACCAGCGGGAGGATCGGGCCGAGGTCGACGCCCAGGGCGCCGCGCCAGTCCTGCATATCGCCAAGACAGAGCCATGCTGCCGGGATGACGATTGCGGACGCGACACCTCCTGCGATCAAGGAAGGGGCGGTGGCACGCCAGAGTTGGCCCGGATCGGCGCGTAGGCGCCGCCGCGCCAAGGAAACGGCGAGGATGACGCCTGCGATGGCGGAGAGTCCCAGACCCGCGGCCACCCGCTCCATCGTGACCCAGCCGGCGATCCAGATCCCGGAGACGTAGCTCCCGAAGACGACGAACTGGAGTAGCGAGACGCGGAGGACGACCGCAGGGTGCCCGGCGCCTTTGAAGGCCTCCATCGCGACCTCAAGCAGCGAGAAAGGGACCGCCCAGACCATCAGGATGGCGATGACGGCCGCCGCGGGCTCCCACTTCTCTCCGAACAGTGTCACGACGAACGGGGTGGCTACCGCGGCGAACGCGATGCAGACGGGGACAGTCAGCAGGGAGATGTATCTCAGTGCCTCCAGGAACCGGTCGCGCAATCGCTCCGGCTCGCGTTGCATGCGCGAGAAGGCGGGGAACAACGCGGAGCCCGCGACGTGGGTGATGCCGGTCACCGGCATGACCGCCAGCCGCTGCGCCGCTCCGTACCACCCCACCGCAGACGTGGTGAGCGTCCGTCCGATCGCCATGACGTCGACATAGCCACTCGCCATCTCGACGGACTGTGCCGCGAAGATGTGCCGGCCATATCGCGTGAGCTCGCGCCAGGTGGTGAACGTCGCCGCTTGGAGACTGGGGCGAAATCGGGCGAGAATCCATGAGCCAGCAACAATGGTCGCGGTACTCGCGTACCACTGCGCCACAAGCGCCCACACGCCCGCGCCGGCGAGTGCGAGTGCGGTGGCGGTAACCCCGCCGGCCAGCGCTCCGAGGGGATCGACGACGGCCCGCCGATACTTGAACTCGAAGCGGCGTTGAAGGACCGCATCGGTCACGAGTCCGAGCGACCGGACCACGAGGACGCCGGAGAGCACCATCGTCAAGAGCGTGAGCTGGTCGTCGCCGTAGAAGATGGCCAGGAGGGGCGCCACAGCGCAGCCCAGGATGCACGCGGCGAGTCCCGCGAGCGGCACGCTGATCGAAGCGGTGCTAAGGGCGGCCTCGACATCGTGCTCTCTGTGGATGAGGGCGGAGAACGTGCCGCCGTCGGCGAGCATCGATCCGACCGCGAGCACAATGGCCGCCATTGCCATGAGACCGAAGTCGGCAGGATCGAGAAGCCGCGCGGTGATCACCGTGAACACGAAGGTGACCGCGTACTGCACGACATATCCAGCCCCGGACCACAGTGCGCCTCGTCCCGCGGCTCTACGGAGGCTCACCGGGCCTTCCGGAGAAAGGTCGTCCCGAGCCGGATCCTGTCGCTGCTGCGCACATCGGGCCGGGCGGGTGACCCGTTTGCAGCCTTCATGGGGCCAGACAGGTCATGGCCTTCGGCGCAGGTCGGGAAACGCTTCGCGGATCGCGGGAGGGTGACTGATCCGCCAAGCGCGCGGCCAGGTGATGGAAAGCCGTATGCGCCACGCTGCATCCACGGCCCGCTGGAGCAGCGGATTCCGGGTCTTCACCGGAGCGCTTGCCCGCTCGATCAACGGCTGTACGTCGCGAATTCGTTCGGCAGCGAGCTGACGGACTGCTGTGGGTGCGGCGGGGTTGTCGACGATCTTCCGGTAGGTCGCGCACAGGTTGGTGAGCATGATGCTGGGGTTCCCGGAGATCTGACCGTCGACGCGCCGCATCACGGCGAGGCGGCCGGGAATTCGGGCGACACTGTAGCCGGCGAGTACGACACGGAGGAACAGATCAAGATCGTCGGTCCCGGCGATCGAGGGGTCGAAGAAGCCGGTGGAGTCGATCGCCGACTTCCGGATCGCTGTTGCTGAGAATGGGAAGAAGCAGTCGTTGACCAGCGCAGCCAGCACCGCTTCGGTGCTCACGGGAGGCGGATCGGGCCCGCGCTGGGACTCGATGTACCCTTTGCGATAGATGCGCCGGGTCCGGTCGTCAAGTATGTACGAGTCGGAGTATGCGATGCCTGCGCCTGGATGGCGTGCGAATGTCTCCGCTGCTCTCGCCAAGTACGAGGGGAGCTTGAGGTCGTCGGTGTCGAGGAATGTGACGTAGGTTCCCCGCGCCATTCCGAGCGCACGGTTGCGGGCGGCATTCGCACCGGCGTTGGGCTGCCGGGTGACGCGGATGCGTGAGTCCTCTGCGCTGTGCGTGCTCAGAATTTGCGGCGTGGCGTCGGTGGAACCGTCATCCACGATGATCAGCTCGAAGTCCGAGAACGTCTGCTGTTCCGCAGATGCGATCGCCGCATCAATGGTGGCGGCGGCGTTGTAGGCGGCCATGATGATGCTGAACGTCGGCGCTGCCATTACGGTCTCCTGCCGAAGCGAGACGGAGGGTCTCTGACGTCAAACGGCGCTGTCCGCAGGGTTCCATGAGACAGCCGATGATCCAGGTGCGTCGCTCAGAGTACGGAGCGACGCCCGGGGCTCGCGCCCCCCGCAGGTGTAGGTGCCGTGATCCTCGACCCAGGGCGATGCCGCAATCGGCACCTCGCGACGAATCACCCGCAAGGCGGGATGTCTCGGAACATTCGCCGGCGGGTAGGTCAACTATCCGGGCGGGAAGGCCGACCGGCCGGGCATCTGAGGGGCTCGAACCTGTGGTCGACTGAACTCCCGCGGAGGTTCCGGTCCGCGCGGAGAGAGGCTACGGTCTCGATCGAAGACGAAGCGGTGACTGCGTTCCCATCATGGTGCGAGTTCTGGAGAGGATCCCCATGAAGCTACTTCTTTGGTCGGACGCGCTGCGTCGCGGACCTCGTTCGTCTGCTCACGGACGATTGGCCAGATGACGCCGATCGGAGTGAGCGTCATCACGGCCGTTGCCGACCTCCAGCGGTATCAGGACGACTGGGATGCCTTGGCGGTCGCATCTGCGCGCCCGCTCAGCGCCCCCGGCTGGCTCTTGTCGTGGTGGGAGGCGATGGCCCCCTCGTCGGCTCAGCCACGCGTGGTGATCGTGACCGACGGGTCGAAGGTCATCGGTATCGCCCCCTTTTATGCGCTCCGGAGACGGCACTCGACGGAGTACTGGTTGTTCGGATCGCGCATGGCAAACCGCAACGCCCCGCTTGCGCTCCACGGGCGAGAGCGTGAGGTGGCGGCAGGTATCGCATTCGCACTCGCCGGCAGTCGGCCGCGTCCGAGCGTTGTCCACCTCGACCAGATCGACCATGGTTCCCCATGGCCGCGATTGCTGGCCGATGCTTGGCCTCGACCGGGGGCGTGGGTGACGACCGACGTTCCCGTCGCGGCTCCCACCCTGAGCATCGCGGACGGAGATCCCGAGGATTGGCTCACGTCCAAGAGCGCGCACTTCCGGAAACGGTTTCGTCAGAGTGGACGAAAGCTCGAGGCCGCTGGAGCGTCCGTGCGCGTCACGAATGATCTGACGCAGTTGGAGCGCGCCATGTGCGCATTCCGGAGGCTTCACGGGGAACGTTGGGGCGATACGTCCGAACTCAGTACTCCCGCCGGTCGGGAGCTGATGTTGGCGGCCGGCCGTACGTTGATGCCCACGGGTCGTTTCCGGGCAGCGATGGTCGAGGTCGACGACGAAGTCATCAGCGTCGATTTCCTTCTCGCCGCAGGCGGGGAGGTTGCGTGCTGGAACGGTGGCTGGGATGAGTCCTGGGCGCGCCATTCGCCCGCGATTCACGGACTCGTGGGTGCCATCCACGATGCAATGGGACGCGGCGAGTGCCGAGTGGATTTCGGCGAAGGCGCCCACCAATACAAGCTGCGTCTCGCGGATGGTGATGCCCCCGTCGCCTGGGTGTCGCTGTATCCGCGAACGCCACGTGGTGCGCTGGCTCGCTTGGCGGCAAGTGGCCAACACATCCGAGGTTTCGTCCGGGAAGCGGTGAATCGTCTACCGCCCGGAGCACGTGACGCCGCGTATCGATGGAGGCGCCGCCTTTCCCCGGCTGCCACGTCTCCGGGCCCGCGTCCGTGACGCCGGCGGCCCAGGGGCCTTCATGACCGGTCTCGCCTAGATCAGTTCGCGGCAGCGCGAGCCATTGCGGCGGCGTCTGAAGATCGCGCCGCGCGGTCCGCCAAGCCGATCACGGTTCCCCCGAGTACGAAGAGGAGGGCGTTGGGGAACGCGAAAAGGCGCATGTCGATCAAGCTGGCGGTCGCCGCCCAGGCCAAGCAGGAACTCCAAAAGACCAAGGCCAACCAACGGGATACCAGCCCCGATTGCGGCAGGAGATGCCAGGCGCGGCGGCTGGCGATGACCATCATCACCAGGATCGCGAGCCAGACGGCGAGTCCCACCAAGCCCAGTTCGGCGGCGATACCGAGCTGGGTGTCGTGCGCGATGATCCCGTATCCGCGTTCCCACGGTGTGTCGCCCCACGATTGATGGTGCACCGTGTTCAGCGACTGGAAGCGTCCGAGTCCCCAGCCGAAGATCGGCTTCTCATCGACGCCCCACAGCGCGGTGGCCGCCGCATTCAGGCGGTCGTCGGCCTCATTCACCGACGTGACGCCGCCCTGGGTGCGGTCATCGCTCGTGAACGTGCTCCAGTTCCCCACGATGATCAGGCCGATGGCGACGAGGATCACCACGTACCACCGACGAAAGCGGGAGAACGCGATCGCGCCGAAGATGATGACGAGGCCGGCCGAGAGCCACGCCGAGCGCGTCTGTGTGAGACCGACCCCCACCAGCATGATGATCGCCGACACCAAGAGCAGGGGCCGCCAGCGGTTTCGGTGCTGGGCCGCGAGATACATCGTCGCCGCGAAGCATGTCGTCAGCACAAAGCCTGTCGGTGCCGGGTTGAGGAAGATGCCCCGGCCTCTGTCCGCGTTCACTCCGACGGCCTCGTCCAAGATCGCCCCAGGTATCACAAGGCTGTTCAGCCCGAGGATCCACGCGATGTTCGTGAGACCGAGGTAGAGCCCGAGTCCCACCAGACAACGGAGCAGGCGTCGGACATTCCGTTCGTCCACGAATACCTGTCGCGCGAGGACGAAGGCGGTGAACGGGTAGAGCGTGCTCGTGACGATGAGAGGAAGGAGCGGCCGGTCTGCGCCCAGGTCGTCGACCGCGGGGAGGGAGTGAGGCGTCACGATGGAGGCGAAGGACAGGACCGTGAACGCCATCATCAGGAACTCGATGGCGCCGATGTGCGGGAACGGGCGCCGGTTGCTCACGACCTCCACGAACCAGGTGGCGAGCACAGCGGCGAACGCGAATTGGTCAAGCGGCATCCCCCCAGGCGCGACGGGAGCCACGATGGTTGCGGCCAGCCAGATGAGCACTCCCAACGAGGTGCTCCGAGAGATGCCGTAGAGCACGGCCACGAGGAATCCGAGGCCCACAACCAGCAGCCCGCCGGCGTACTCGGCGTCCGATGCCACCGCGGTGCGGGCCACATTGGCCGCAGCGATGACCCCGCCGACCGCCACCACCACGACCAGGCTGAGGGCGAGCGCGAGCGTGCGCCCGCTCAGCCCCCGCAATCCCAGCGGGGCCGACAGGATGCGGCCGGGCGGCGTAGACACGGGTGTCGCTGCCGGGCTAGTGGATGACAGAGGTGGGGCTAACGCGGTTCAGCACCACGCCTACCACCACCGTGCCGTTGGCATCGAGGATGCCGCGGGCGTCCACGGCTTCTTGCGGTTGCGTGGAGACGGCGTCGATTACCAAGACGGTGCCATCCACGGCGGCGCAGATGAGCTGGCTCTCAGCGGCTGCGAGCAGCGGCGGTGCATCCACGACGACGAAGTCAGCGTGCGTGGCCGCCTCCTCGATGATCGCGCGCATGCGGTCGGTGGAGAGAACCGTTCGGGCATCGGCCGGCTTCCGGCCCGGCCGGAGAACTCGAAGGCGGTCGTGGTCTCCCGCCTGCAGGTAACGGGTGAGCGGAGTGCGACCGGTGTCGGCCAACAGTTCGGACAGCCCTCGCACGGCCCGCGACTCGGAGCTGCGACCGTGGTCGCTCATGTGGCGGGCGTCTGCCTTGATGAGGATCACCTCGTCACCCTGGGTCGCGCGCTCCAACGCGAGCTTGGCGGCGATGCGCGGAGCGCCCTGGTCCTCGCCGGGGCTCACGACCGCCACGGTCCCCACCTGCGGGCGAATGACCGCCAGAGCATCGGCGATGATTCGGAAGTCCGCATGGTTGCCCGGAGCGGGGCTTCCGTTCGCTCGAGCCACGGTGCCGAGCGTGGGCAGGCCCAACCGGCTCCGCACGTCGCTCGGGGTCCGAATACGCAACTCCATGGCCCCGAGCAGAAGTGCGATGGCGGCACCGAGAATGAGGCCGCCGATGAGTCCGAGTGCGGCGTTGCGTGCCACGCTCGGCGAGGACGCGGTCGCTTCCCCGGCGTCCTGATAGAGGCCTGCCAGGTTCGGGTTGCCGGCCACCGCGGCCTGCTGCTGGATCTGAAGCGCCAGTCCTTCGGCCTCGGCACGTTGCGCTGCGAGTTCTCCCCGCGCCTCCGCGGCCTCCGTTGCGCTCAGGCTCCCGGAGTCCAGACGCTGCACGGTCTCGGCGATCTCGGCGTTCAGTGCCCGATAGCGTCCGCGCAGGGGGGTGAGGCGGTTCGTGACGATCCGGTTGAACGTTGCGTACGTCTGCGCCACGAACTGCTCGGCGAACTTCTGAGCCGCGTCGGAGGCCGACTCGGCGTCGCCTGCGGTTGCGGTGATGGCGACAAAGGGACTGTTCGCGACGGGTGCGGCGCCGATCGAGACATCGGAGCCGATTCCTGCCGCGTCACGGATCGAGGTCTGATCCTCGACGTTGATGAGTTCGACGTAGCCGCGCGCGAGTACCGCATCCTGCTCGGGAGCTTGGCTTCCCTCGGCCTGTGTGGCCGCACTGCCCACCACCACCGTCGCGGTGGACGAATAGGTGGTGGACGATGCCAGTGCGATGGCGGCCGCGACGACGAGTCCGGCGATGCCGATCCCCAGCACCAGCCAACGCCAGCGCCGAAGGCTGTCGATGTGCTTCTGAAGGTTCTCCACGGTCCCCCCGCGCTCTGATCCGGGGCGGAACGGCGCCGGCACCCGTGTCGATGATGTGCGCACGGCGGCCGGGACGCGACCGTCCGTGCGCGAACCTCGAGCGGCAGTATAGGAGCGGTCCGGACACCGGATGCCACCCCGCGCGGGGGGTTCTGCGGGTGCAGGAATCGCCGGATTCCCCCGACCGATGGACAGGGGGCGGCCGCAGCAAAGGTCGGGGTGGGGCCTGGCTACACTCGCGCCATGCCGAACTCCGCCGTGGCCCGCCTGCGCTGGTACGCCGACCGAGCCCGGGTGATGCCGGCCGGTGAATGGGTGCACCGCGCGCGCCAGTCCGCATCCATCGTGGCCGAACGCGCCCGTGGCGCCGCCGACCCGCCCGCCTTCGCGCCCGCGCCCGCCGGCTGGCCGCGCCACGCCGGCGCCCCCGCGCTGATCACCGACGCCGAGGTGGCGGCGGTGCGCGCCCTGCCCGGTGCCGTCGCGGCCGCGCACGAACGCGGCGAGCGCCTGCTGGCGGGGCGCGTGCGCTTCTTCGGGTATCCCGAGGCGCAGATCGGGGCCGACCCGGACTGGTCGTTCGACCCCGTGGCGGGGCGCCGGTGGCCCGACGAGCACTGGAGCCGGGTGAACCACCGCGAACTGGGCCTGGACCCCAAGTGGACCTGGGAGTTGGCGCGGCATCAGGGCACCGTGGCGCTGGCGCGCGCCTGGCGGCTCACCGGGGACGACCGCTACGCCGAGGCGGCGGTACGCCACATCGCGGGCTGGGTGGAACAGTGCCCGCCGGGTCGCGGCATCCATTGGCGCAGCGGCCTGGAGCTCGGTGTCCGCCTCATCTCCTGGGCGCACGCGATCGAGTTCCTGCGGGGATCGCCGACGCTCACCGAGGACGTCCGCGGGGCGGTCCTCGGGGCGGTGGCGGCCCACCTGGCGCACCTGGAGCGCTACCCGTCGCGGTACTCGTCGGCCAACAACCACCTCATCGGCGAGGCGGCGGGCCTGGCGGTGGGCGGCCTGTGCTTCCCCGAGGTGTCGGGCGCGGCGGCGCGCGCGGAGCGTGGCCTGCGGGAGTTGCAGGAAGCACTGGGTGCGCAGGTGCTGCCAGACGGCGTCGACGCCGAGCAGGCGGTGGGGTATCACGGCTTCGTCCTGGAGCTGGGGCTCGCGGTGGTGGCGTGCCTGCGTCGCCTTGGGCGCCCGGTGCCGGCCGGCATCGTGCGTCCGCTCGCGGGCGTCGCCGCGTTCATGGCCACCCTGGCCAGCGACGGCCTCACCCTGCCGCGCATCGGCGACGAGGATGAGGGGCTCGGGGTCGACCTGGGTCCCGAGCTGGACGAGGCGGACCGCCTGCGCTTCCGGCTGCGCGCCGCGGCGGCGCTGCTGGACGCCGACCTGCCGCGCGTCGAGCCCGGCACCGACGAGCCCACCATCTGGCTGGCCGGGCGCAAGGCCGCCGCCGGCGTGGCCGATCGGCCGGCGCGCCTGCCCGGCGGCGCGGTGTATCCACACGGCGGGTACGTGGTGCTGCGCTCGCGCCCTGACGCGGTGGGCGAGGTGCGCGCGGTGATGGACACCGGCCCGATGGGTCTGGCGCCCATGGCGGCCCACGGCCATGCCGACCTGCTGGCGGTGTGCATGTCGGTGGCCGGGCGCGAGGTGCTGGTCGATCCCGGCACGTTCACCTACTTCGGCGATGTGGCCTGGCGCGACTACGGGCGCTCCACCGCCGCGCACTCCACCGTGCGCGTGGACGGCCGCGAGCAGGCAGAGCCGGCGGGGCGGTTCATGTGGCGGCGCACCGTCGACGCCCACCTGGACCACGTGGATCTGGCGTCCGGCGACGGCGCGGCGGAGGGCCACCACGATGCCTACGCACCCGTGAGCCACCGGCGCCGGATGGCGCTGGACGGTGATGTCCTCACCGTCACCGACATGCTCGCCGGTGACGACGCGGCACACGATCTGGAGCTGCGCTGGCACCTGGCGCCCGGGCGGGTGGAGCGTGAGGGCGCCGGCTGGCGCTGGACCGGCGACGGCGTGAGCGTGCTGATCACGGTGGAGGGCGCCGACGACCCGGAGGTGGTGTCCGGGCGGGTCGACCCGATCACCGGCTTCGTCTCGTGGGGCTTGGAGCGCCGGGAGCCGGCGCCGACGCTCATCGCGCGCCACGCCGGGCCGTTGCCGGCGCGTCTTGTGACAACGATCCGGGCGGTACGTTCGGAGGTTTGAGGGCCTTTGACCGTTCGGGGGGTTCGGGTCTGGACCCTCGAGCGGCGTGATCGCGGCCGGCGCTGTCTAGCTTGCGCCCATGGCCGCTCCCAAGCGAACCCGTGTCGTGGTGCTGTCCGCCCTCTCGCTGGCCCTCGGCACCTCCGGTGTGCTGGTGGCGGTGGGCCTGGCGGGCGGATCCGAGGGGAAGACGCCGGACCTGTACCCGGAACTGCCGTCGGACCACAGCAACAAGAACTCCCGCTGGATCGACACGTTCCAAGCGGACGGGAAGGTGCTGTTCCGGTTCGATACGGTGATCCACAACAAGCTCGGCGCCGGGGCGCTCGACGTGTTCCGCACCGGGCATGGGGCGGATATGACGCAGGTGCTGTGGACGTCCGGCAGCCCTGGCGGCGTGGTGAACAAGGACACCCCGCTTCCCACGGCGTCGACCAGCGGCGCCACGCTCGTGACCATCCCGGGGCAGAAGATCACGTACTCGCCGCTGGCGGGCCACCACCACTTCCACGCACCGCTGGTGGCCAAGTACTCCCTGCATCGCATGGACAACACGCTGGTGGCGGACGCGGCCAAGAACTCCGCCGGGTTCTGCCTCTACGACAGCTGGGGGGCGGGCGGCGTGGCGCACTACGCCGACGGTCGTCTCTGTCGGCCCTATGAGCCGAGCTATACCGGCGGCGTGCGCATGGGGATCAGTCCCGGATACGGCGACTTCTACGCCTCGCAGTTGGGCGACCAGTGGGTCGACGTGACGGCGGCGGCACCGGGCCAGTACCGGCTGCGTGCGGAGGTCGACCCGGCCCGCATCTACAACGAGGATCCGGCCGATCGCGGCGACAACGTCCTGACCACGACGGTCACCATCCCCGGGGCCGTCGTCAACCCGCCGGCACCGGTGTCGGTCGCGCACGGGGCCACAGCGACGTTCAACCTCACCGGGACCGTCGTGGGGGCCAGCGTGAAGTCGCGTCTGAACAGCTCGTGCAACACCCAGCTCGAGAGCTGCATGGATGACGCCGAACCCGGCGTGCTGAAGTTCTCGCTCGCCACCGGGCCCGGCGCCGCCGGGACCGCGACGGTCACAGAGGCGGGGCGCGTGACGTTCACACCGGCGTCCGGATTCGCCGGCACCGCCACGTTCACCGTGCGGGCGAAGGACTCCCGCGGGCTCGGTGGCCCGCCGGTACCGGTGAACGTCACCGTGGCGGGGGCGCCGCAGCCCGGGGTGAGCGTGACCGTCAGCCCCAGCCAGGCCTCCGTCGAGACCGGTTCCACGGCCCAGTTCAGCGCGCAGATCGCGCACGGGACGGGAGACGTGACCTGGTCGGTGAACGGCGTGGTCAATGGCAATAGCACCGTCGGGACCATCTCGTCGTCGGGTCGGTACACGGCGCCGGCGGCGGTCCCCGCAGGCGGGGCCGTGACGGTGCGGGCGACGCATGGCAGCGGTGCGGCCGGATCGGCCACGGTCACCGTCACCCAGGCGCCGCCCGATCCCGAGGTGATCGTGGCCCTCTCGCCCGGGGCGGTGACCCTGGCGCCCGGCGCCACGCAGGACTTCGCCGCCACCGTGTCGGGGACGCAGGAAGCGCTGGTCTGGACCGTGAACGGCGTGCCCGGCGGGAACGCGACGGTCGGGACCGTCACGTCGTCCGGTCGCTACACGGCGCCCGCCACGCCGCCGCAGAGCGCGGTGGCCGTGCGTGCGACCGCGCCCGGTGGGTCGTTCGGTGAGTCGTTCGTGACGGTGCGCGTGCCGAACCCTGACGCGGTCGTCGTCAATCCCGCCGACGCAACGCTCCACACCGGTGCGACCATCGAGTTCGACGCCGACGTGCGCGGTGGCACCGGGCCTGTCACCTGGTCGGTCGACGGCGTGGCCGGGGGGAACGCCGAAGTCGGCACAATCTCGGCCTCGGGTCTGTACACCGCGCCGGCCGACGTGCCCGCCGGCGGGACCGTAACCGTGCGTGCAGCCCACGCCAGCGGAGTCTCCGGGACGTCCACCGTCACGGTGACCCGCGCGCCGGTTGATCCCGAGGTGACGGTCACCATCGCTCCCGGAGCTGCCACGCTCGCTCCCGGGGCCACCCAGGACTTCATCGCCGCCGTCGACGGCACCGACGAACCGCTCGTGTGGAGCGTGGACGGTGTGGACGGCGGGAACGCCACCGTCGGCACCGTCACGGCGTCGGGCCGGTACACGGCACCGGCCACCCCGCCGCAGCGTGCGGTGGCCGTGCGCGCCACCGCGCCGACCAGCGGGGCGTACGCAGAGGCGCCGGTCACCGTCCGCGTTCCCCAGCGGCCCGAGCCCGAGACGCCGGTGCCCGGTCCGTCGACACCGCCCTCGACCACACCCACAGTCCCGCCGGCGACGACCCCCGGCGGCCGCGTCGACGTCATCCCCCCGACGCCCCGCTCGACCAAGGCGCCGGTGGTGCTGCGGCCCACGTTCGCACTGCAGAGCCGGCGCGGCAAGGTGTACCTGCGCGCCCGCGGTGTGGTGAGCCGCAGCCAGGCCGGCCGCAAGGTGGCCATCCAGCGGGTGGTCAACCGGCGCCTGGTCACGATCAGCCGCGCCAAGGTGAACGAGCGCGGACGCTTCACCGCCATGGTGCGGGTGCCCGCCCGCGGTGAGCTGAGTGTCCGCGCGGTGCTGGGCTCCACCCGCACCACACGTGCAGCCAAGAGCGACGTCACCCGGCTGCGGGCCCGCTGGCGCTCGGCCAGCGAGCGACGTGACCGGATCACGATCCGGCCCATGTTCATGCTCCTGGCCCGCGACGGCGGGGTGCACCTCGAGGCCCGCGGCACCGTCGACCGGCGCCTGGCCGGCCGCACCGTCGCCGTCCAGCGCATCCGGGGTCAGCGCATCGTCACCATCGCGCGCGCCCGCGTGGACCGGCGCGGCCGGTACCACACCAGCGTGCGGGTGCCGAGTGCCGGCGCTCTGGATGTCCGGGCCACCGTGGGGGCCACCGCGCGGACGACCGCCGCGCGCAGTCCGATGGTCGCCGTCCGCCTCGCCGGCGGTGGTGCCTGACAGCCGACTGATCGCTCGGCGACCCCTGACGCTTGCCCATGCCGATCGCGCTGGCACGCGGTCGCATCCAGGGTCCTTCGCGTGCTGGCGAGATCGGCCGCCGTTCCACGGCGCCCGTGGCGAGCCGTAGGCTCACGGCGACAACTGCAGGAGGCAGAGATGGCGGGTGCACCCCCCGATCGCGCGGGCCGCATACGAGTTCTCTTCGTGACCCCCAACCTCGGGGTGGGGGGCGCGGAACGGCACATCGCGACGCTGGCCCCGGCCCTCGATCCCGCGGCCTTCGACGTGCGGGTGGTGTGCATCAAGGAGCGCGGGCCGCTGTTCGACAGCGTCGTGGCGGCCGGCATCGGCGCTCTCTCGCTGGACAGCGGCAGCCGCCAGGCTCCCGCGGTCCTCGTGCGCCTGGTCCGGATCATGCGCGCCTTCCGGCCGGACATCGTCATCACGCGCGGCCTCAACGCCGACATCCTCGGACGCACCGCCGGCGCCATCACGCAGGTGCCCGCGATCGCGGTGTGGAAGCACAACACCGGCCACATCTCGCGGAGCTGGCTCGAGCGGATCTCAGAGCGCGCGCTCGACCCGGTCACCACGCGGTACTTCGCGGTCGCACACGGCCAGGTGCCGTACCTGGTGCACGAGCTCGGCTGGCCACAGGAGAAGATCCGCGTCATCCACAACGGTGTCGACCCGGACGCCTTCCCCTACGAGCCCGCGCGCACCAAGGACCGAGCGCTGATGCGCGAGCTCGGTGTGGACGGTGACGGGCCCGTGGTGGGCATCCTGGCCGTGCTGCGCCCCGAGAAGGATCACGGCACGTTCTTGCGCGCCGCCGCCGCCGTCGCCGCACGCCGGTCCGACGCGCGGTTCCTCGTGGTGGGCGACGGGCCCGACCGTGGGGACCTGGAGGCGCTGGCCGGAGAGCTGGGCATCGGCGACCGGGTGTCGTTCGCCGGCATGCGCTCCGACGTCGAGGCCGTCCTGGGCATTCTCGATGTCGCGGTTCTCGCGAGCTATACGATCGAGTGTTTCCCATACGCCATCCTCGAGGCCATGGCGATGGGCGTCCCGGCGGTCTGCACCGCCGTGGGTGGACTGGGGGAGATGATCGAGGACGGGGTCACCGGTCGCTTAGTGCCTCCGCGTGACCCGGAAGCGCTTGCCGAAGGGATTCTCGACGTCATCGCCGACCCGGAGCTCCGCGCCGGAATGGGCCGCGCCGCACGCGCACGGCTGGTTGAGAACTTCACCCTCGAGCGTTCCGCCGAGCGGACCGCGCAGGCGATCACCGAGGCCGTCGGCCCGGCCGCGACCCGCCGCTGAAACATCTCACGGCGCGGGCCCACCGGGGTCCGTGGCCGACCGTCGGTCGGGGACTCTCCACGGGTTAGGACCCGACCTAAACGTCCGAGGGTTGGTGCCCCTCGGGGCCCCCACTTAGCGTTCTCCATGTGCAGACGACCACCACGTCCGGAGCCATGGAGAACGCCGCATCTTTGCGTGAGACGAGCGAGCTGAAGGCCAGCCAGCTGGCCCCGGCGCTCGCGCTCGTCGACGCGCCCGACCTGCCGATGCAGCTCGCTCCGTCGGACCGTCAGGGCGTCGCCTCGCGCGCCGCGCTCCGCGTGCTCCTCACCGACATCGTCGTCCTGGGCAGCCTGGCGCTCGGATGGTCCGCTGCGGCCGCGGCGGCCGGGGCCACCGGCACGCTTGCGGCGCTCACCATGATCGCCCTGGCCACCATCGGCGCGTTCAGCCTCCTGGGCCTGTACTCCACCGCGCAGCGGCCCGACCCGCTGTTCCGCGACGAGGCCCGTCGCGTCGGCATGGCGTTCACCGGGGCCACCTTCGCGTGGATGGTCGCCTGGATCGTGTTGTTCGACCGTCCCCTCGACCGCGCCACCGTCGCCGTCGCCATCGGATGGATGTGCACCGCCATCGTCGCCGCCCTCGCCGCCCGGCGCCGCGTCCGAGATCGCGTCTTCGCCGACGAGCCCGAGCGCGTGCTCATCATCGGCGCCGGCGAGATCGGCCAGGATGTCGCCGCCCGCATCGGCGGCGCGGGCCGCTCCTCCATGCGAGTGGTCGGCTTCTTCGACGACGACCCGCTCCCCCTGCGCGACGACATCGCGGGCACGCCCGTCTATGGCGGCGCGGCCGGCCTCACCGACGTCATCGCCGCGACCGGCGCCACCCGCATCATCGTGGCCTTCACGCGGCGGTCCTCCCACGACGTCCTGGAGACCATCCGCAACTCGCGCTACAGCGCCATCCCCATCTCCGTCGTCCCGCGCTACTTCGAGATCACCCCATCCCACGCCACCCTCTCCGAGGTGGGCGGCGTGCCGCTGGTCGATCTTCACAGCGCGCGACTCTCACGCGGCGCGGCATTGACCAAGCGTGGGCTCGACCTCGTCCTCGCGAGCGTCGGCGTCATCCTCCTCTCACCGCTCTTTCTCGGTATCGCCGTCGCCATCAAACTCACGTCGCGCGGGCCCATCCTGTTCGGCCAGATGCGCACCGGTCAGAACGGACGCGTGTTCCGGATGTGGAAGTTCCGCACCATGGTCGTCGACGCCGAAGCGCGCCGCCTGGAGCTCGCGCACCTCAACGACATGGCCGATAGCGGCCCACTGTTCAAGATCCACCGCGACCCGCGGGTCACGTCCGTCGGCCGGATCCTCCGGCGCCTCTCGCTCGACGAGTTCCCCCAGCTCATCAACGTCTTCAACGGCTCCATGAGTCTGGTGGGGCCACGCCCCTTCGTCTGCATGGAGGCCGACCAGATGCGCGGCTGGAGCCGGCGGCGCCTCGACCTCGTCCCCGGCATGACCGGCCTCTGGCAGATCAGCGGACGCAACGATCTCTCCTACGACGAGATGATCCGGCTCGACTACATGTACGTCACCAACTGGTCCGTCCTCTGGGACCTCCGCATCCTCCTCGCCACCGTTCCTGGCATTCTCGCCGGCCGCGGCGCTTCGTAGGGGGGGCGGCTCGCTGCGAATGGGCCCAGATCCCGCGCCGTGGATGAGGGCCGTGCTG
>JBIQJW010000245.1:0-2856 GCA_044507145.1 Actinomycetota bacterium | reverse complement strand
GCATCCATGAGCTCTTCGCCGAGTGGGCTTAACGCCGATAATGCACATTATGTCAACTCGATTGGACTGAGCGCGAGTCCAGGCGGTTCGCCCCCACTCCCCGGCCTCTGACCGAGCGGCGGTGCTCAGGGGAAATCGACCACGGTGAGGGCGAGCGGCAGCGCGTCCTGTCGCGTCCCGGCATCCGCATCCTGCAGACGCCCTGACACGGGGTCGAGCGACGCCACCACGGTGAACTCCTCGATCACGTACGGCACGACGTCCGAAGAGAACACCAGCGGTGTGCGGCTCAGCTGGAAATGCAGGTGAGCCGCCGACGAGTTGCCGGAGTTGCCCAGGCGCGCGATCTCCTGCCCCTTCGTCACGGTGTCGCCGACCTCGACGACGGGCGAGTCGGGTGCCAGGTGGTAGTACACCGCGTACAGGTCGGGAGCCAGCTCCAGCACGACGGAGTTGCCGCCGAGGTTCGCCAGGGTGAAGCCCGGCCCGAGCGGGAGCGTCCCCGCGGGGGTGTCGGGGGCGGTGGCGTGGACGGCCACGACGGTCCCGTCGGCGACCGCCAGCACCGGGGCTCCGTAGGCGAGATTGTCCTCGTTGCGCGTCGGATCGCCGTCCACCAGCACGGCGTCGCTGAACCCGTCCTGTTCGGCCCTGGTCACATCGATCCGGCTCACGTCGATCGCGAAGCGCTCTGCCCCGTTGATCCGGCCGCCCACCGGAAGCAGCACGTTGCGGTGCGCGTTGAGGGTGCAGCACGCGTTGTCGACGAACCATCCGTCGCCCTGCAGGGGCGCTGCGATCACGATCGGCTTCGCGTCGGAGATGCCGACCTCTCCCCCGATCTGCGTCGCCTCGTCGGGCCACAGCACGGCGATCCCGCCCTCCCCCGACTCCGCGCGGCCGAACGAGGCGGTGATCCGATGCGTGACCGACGCGGGCACCTCGCTGCGCGCCGTGAAGACGTCGTCGAGGACCAGCAGGGCGGTCTTCCCGGACGGGATCTGCACACCGCCGCCGGCGGTGGTCTGCGCTGCGGAGTAGTCGGCGACGATCAGCGTCCGAGCCCCCACCTCGCCTTCCGAGAGGGAGGTCAGCACCTCTCCCCCGGGTCCGAGCGTCTCGACGGCGGTGATGACGGCCGGGCGCGGCGAGAAGTTCAGCACCGTCAGCTCGTAGGCGACGTGGTACCTCTCGTCCGAGCCCAGCACCGGCACCGGCTCGGGCGCGACCGAGCCGATCACGAGCGGGCTGATCGCGTCCGCCTGGTCCTCCCAGTCGGGCGGACCGGACGTCGTGGGCGTCGGAGTGACCGTCGGCGCGGCGTCGAGACCCTCGGCCGTGCAAGCGGTCACGGCCGTCAGGGCGATCAGCATGATCACCGTGGCGGGTGCGAACGTGCGCACGCGTCCACCCTGGGCCATCCAGTCCTCCTCGGGAGTGCGGAGCACGCCGGTTCCCCGATTCCGGATGGTACTCCCTCGCCGGTCCACGCCACAGAGGCGGTCCGGCGGGCAGTCGGCATACTCTGGGGTGCCAGGAGGACGCATGAGCGCAGAGACCGCGCCGGTGGCGCCCCCGGCGATCGTCTGGCGGATGCTGCGCGCCGCGGCCCTCACGGTCGCCGCCGTCGTCGGGCTCGTCACCGCGGTGCTGGCGGTCACCACGGCGCAGGGGCTGCTCGTGCGGGGGCGGCTGTGGCGGACCCGGCTCAGCGACATCGTCCCGTTCAGCGGCATCTTCGGCGGGGGCGGCGGCACGCCGATCTCGCTCGGTGTCATGGGCGACTCGCTCGCGGTCGGCTACGGCGCGGAAAGCGCAGACGGCACGCCCGGGGTGATCCTGGCGAAAGGGCTCGCCGCGGCATCCGGATCTCCCGTCGCCCTCACCAATGTGGGCCAGGTCGGCGCCGAGTCCTTCGAACTGCTCGCCCAGCTCGCACGGCTGCGCGAGGAGACGACACCGGACGTGGTGGTCATCATCATCGGCGCCAACGACGTGATGCGCCTGAGGCGTCTCTCGGATGCACTGTGGCCGCTCTCCTCCGTGGTGCGCGAGCTTCGACGCGACAGCGCCCAGGTCGTCGTGGCGACCTGCCCTGACCTGGGGACGGTGCAGTCGTTCCGGCAGCCGCTGCGGTTCTTCGCGCACTGGTTCAGCCGGGTCCTCGCCACCGGCCAGGCGATCATCGCCCTGCGCGCGGGTGGCCGCACGGTCTCGCTCGTCGACACCCTCGGTCCGCTGTTCCGCGCGGACCCGGTCGGCATGTTCTCGGCGCACGACCAGCTGCATCCCTCGAATCTCGGCTACCAGGCGGCCGCCTCCGTCATCCTGCCGAGCGTGCGTGTGGCCGCGGGCACTCCCCTGCCGGAGGACGCCGGCGTACGGCACCGGGTCTACCGGAAGGGCAGCCGCCACCCGCTGGCCTGGTGGGCGTTCCGCGCGTCACGGCGGGCCGGCGTCCGCCTGACCGCCTACTCGAGCGCGGCCCAGCCGACCGCGGCGGCGCCGACCTCGGCCGCCGTGCCCGCGGCTAGCCTGGATCGGTGACGCCCTCGCCGACTGCCCCGCACACGATGCGCGCGTGGGTCATCTGGAGCGTCGGCGTGGCCGCCTACGTGCTGGCCGTGACCAACCGCACGTCGCTTGCCGGGGTCGGGGTCGACACCGCTGACCGCTTCCAGGTCGACGCGTCGACGCTGTCGATGTTCGCTGTCCTGCAGCTGGCCGTGTACGGCGCCATGCAGATTCCCGTCGGCGTGTGGCTGGACCGCTGGGGTGCGCGCCCGATCATGACGATCGGCATGGTGCTGATGGCCGCGGGCCAGCTCGTCATCGCCTTCTCCCCCGACGTCGGCG
>JBIQJW010000244.1:0-2860 GCA_044507145.1 Actinomycetota bacterium | reverse complement strand
TGCGTGCGATGGCATGCGAGCGTACCGGGCAACTCGGACGACACGAGTACACTTCGGGCGCCCATGACGACATTCACACCACACCCCGAGTTGCGCGGCCGCTCACTGCTCTCGCTGCGCCACCACTCACCCGACGCCGTGCGCGCCATCCTCGATACCGCGCTGGCCCTCAAGGCCACGCCCCGACCGGAATGGCCGCAGCTTCTGCGCGGCCGGGTGGTGGCGCTCATCTTCGAGCGCCCGTCCACGCGAACGCGCGTGTCGTTCGCGACCGGCGTGGCGCTGTTGGGCGGCACCAGCATGGTGCTGTCACCCGACGACATGCAATTGGGACGTGGGGAGTCCATCGAGGACACCGCGAAGGTGATGGGTCGCATGGTGGACGCGATCATGCTGCGCACCGGGCCTCACGCGACGCTGGAGGAACTCGACCGTCACGCCGGCGTCCCCGTCATCAACGGGCTCACGTATGAGCACCACCCGTGCCAGGCACTGGCCGACGCGCTCACCCTGCTGGAGCGGTTCGGCGACTTGCGGGGTCTGCCCGTGACCTATCTCGGGGACGGCAACAACTGTTGTGTCTCCCTGATGATCGTCGGCGCCCTCCTGGGGATGCGGGTGACGGCCGCATGCCCGGACGGGTTCACCCCGGACCCCGAGGTGGTGCGCTGGGCCGATGCCACGGCCCGCGGAAACGGTGGCGCGGTGCGGGTGGTCGAGGATCCGCACGCCGCGGTGGCCGGCGCGCTCGCCCTGTACACGGACACATGGGTGTCGATGGGTGACGAGGGCGACGAGTCCCAGCGCATCGCGGCGCTCACGCCGTACCGCATCGACTCCGCGTTGCTGTCGCTCGCCGCGGACGACGCCGTGGCGATGCACTGCCTGCCCGCCCACGAGGGCCAGGAGATCACCCGGGACGTGTTGCACGGCCCCCGTTCGGCGGTGTGGGACGAGGCGGAGAACCGCCTGCACGCCCAGGCCGCACTCCTCGCCCACACCCTCGGCTGACGGGGCGGCGGCGATGACCCCGTTTCGCCGCCACAAGAACAGTGACGCATCCCGTCCGCCATGGGTTCGGGCCGCCCTGGCGCTGCACGAACCGGAGGCGCAGATGCTCGCCGACATGCTGCGCCAGGAGGGGATCCCGTCGTTGATCCGGCGCACCACGATGGATGTGCCCGACATGCTGGCGGGCGGACCACGAGAGATCCTCGTTCCGGAGGACTCACTCATGCGGGCACGCGAGATCCTGAACGCGCAGACCGACGCCGAGGACGCCTGAGAGCCGTTTTCAGGGTGAGACGCGGTCGTATCGCCGCGTCATCTCATACAGCGTTCTCACATGAAGACATTTCCGTGAGACGCATGTGCAGGTTAGAGTCGTACCGTCCGGGACGCAGGACCACCGGCACATGGCGAACGGTGCGACATCCATCGGGGATGTCGACATATCTCCGGGATGGAGTTGAGATGAACGAGGACACCACGTCGGGTAACCGCGGACGGATCGGTCATGAGATCTTCGAGCAGGTGGAAAAGCTCGTCTCGGAGGAAGGCCTCTCGCGCAGCCAGGCGTTCCAGCGGGTGTCCGACGAGACCGGTCGCCGGCCGGGCACCGTCTCGGCCAACTACTACCGGGTGGCACATCAGCGCGGGGCGACGCTCCAGCCGCGGGCGCCCCGCGGTTCGAAGCGGTCCGGGCGGCGGGGCAAGGGCTCGGATACCGGCGCCGACACCGCGCTGACCAAGGCGCAGGAGGCGCTGCGTGAGCTGGCGGACGTGGTGCGCCGCCAGGAGAAGGAGCTGGCGGCCCTGCGCGAGCAGGCCGCGCAGTTCGAGCGCATGCGCAGCATCTTCCAGAAGAACTTCTAGCGACGGCCCCGTCCGCCCGCGCCGCCGACACCGCGGCCGGGCGGGCGGGTACCATGCGGCGCCCACCGGGCGCGCGCCGCGCCCATGACCAGGAGCGCCCCGACGCCGTATCCGGAGCATCTGCGCGACCTCGTCGAGACGTACCTCGAGGCGCTCGACTTCGCGGCGGACGACCCCACGGCCCGCGCCGAGATGGCCGGGACCCAGGGCCTCGTGGAGGCGATGCGCCACTCGCTGCTGGCGGGCGGCAAGCGCATACGGCCCGTGCTGACGCTGGCGACCGGTGTGGCCGTGGGGGTGGACCCCCTGGACCTCCTCCCCGCGGCCGCCGCCATCGAGCTGGTGCACACCTACTCGCTGATCCACGACGACCTGCCGGCGATGGACGACGACGCCCTGCGCCGCGGGCGCCCCACATGTCACGTCCTCTACGGGGAGGACACGGCGATCCTGGCCGGCGACGCGCTCTTCGCCGAGGCGGTGCGGTTGGTGACCGACCGCCAGCCCGGCGGCGCCGAGGTGCAGGTGGGCATGCTGCGGGAGATCAGCTTCGCCACCGGTGTGGGCGGGATGGTCGGAGGCCAGTACCTGGACCTGCAGTCGGCGGGGCGCGAGTCCGCTGCGGCGCTGCGACGCGTGCATGCCCTGAAGACCGGTCGGCTGATCGCCTGCGCCGTGCACTGCGCGCTGGTGCTGGCGCGCCCGCCCGAACCGGTCGACGCCGCGCTGCGCTCCTATGCCGTGGAGCTGGGGCTGCTCTTCCAGATCGTGGACGACATCCTGGATGTGGCCGGCTCCGAGGCCGCCCTGGGCAAGGCCGTCGGTGCCGACGCCCGTCACGGGAAGATCACCTACGTGAGCGCCCACGGCCTGGCCGGCGCCCGCCGGCTGGCCGCCCAGACCCACGATCGGGCGCGCGCCGCGCTGACGCCCCTGGGGTCCGCGGCCGCCGACCTCGCGAGCATCGCCGACCTCACCTTCGACC
>JBIQJW010000243.1:0-2885 GCA_044507145.1 Actinomycetota bacterium | reverse complement strand
CAGTTCGGCATCAACCTGCTCGCCGGCGCCGGGCCGTCGGAGCCGTCGGGGTACGTCAACCCCATCCAGACCATCGAGTACCACTACGCGGTGGTGCTGGTGCCGTTCCTCATCGCCGCGACACTGCTGGGACTGGCGGGCCTGATGTCCGGGCGCCCCAGGGCGCTGGCGCGGGTGGGGCGGGCGGCGGCCGCTCGGCCGACGGTGGTCGCTGTGCTGCTGGTGGGGGCCGTCGTGCTGGCGGGTGCGCGCGGCGGACCGCTGCCCATCTGGGGCTGGCTGCCCGGCGGGTGGCAGGGGAGCCCCCACCACACGTTCACCGGTTCCGAGGAGACCGACGCGCTTCGCGAGGCCGTGTCGTTGATCCCGCCGGATGCATCGGTGTCGGCCACCAACGACGCCGGCGCCCATCTGTCCGCGCGGCGGCGCATCATGCTCTTCCCCGTCATCGCCGGGGCCGACTGGGTGGTGATCTCCGACACCGCGCGCACGCGGTCGGTGGCCGCCCACCGGCCCACCCTGCGTCCGCCCGCGTTCCCGTATGTGGAGGCGTGGATCCGCCGCCAGCCCACGTGGGAGCTGGTGATGGACCGCGCCGGGGTGTCGGTCTACCGGCGGGTGTCGCCGGTGGAGGGCGAGGGAGCCTCGGCCTCGTAGGCGCGGCGGGCGGCGTCCACCGCGGCCGTGCGCTCGCGGCCGGCCTGCTCGGAGCGTGCCCGGGCCACGGCGTTCGAGGCCATGATGCCGTCCAGCGAGCCCTGGTAGCGCGGGACGACGTGGCGGGCCAGGAGCTCGTATGAGCGCAGCACGGCATCGCGCGGGGCCCACTCGTTGCCCCACACCAGAAGCCCGCCGAAGCCGCCCGAGCGCTCACGCAGCGCATCGATGGCGTCGATCGCGTCATCGGGCGTGCCCACGATCCAGCTACCGGCGTCCACCATCTGGTCGATGATCCGGTCCCGCGGCCCGGGGACCGGGCGCGGCCGGCCCGTGACGGCCTCCGCATAGTCGAGCAGGTATCGGGCCGCGCCCTCGCGGGCGGCATCCAGCGCCTCCCTGCGCGTCTCGGCCAGGTGCACGGGGATCGCCAGACGCCAGTCCGCGCGCCTCAGGGTGCGTCCGTGCTCCTGCGCCGACTCCTCGGCGATCGCCCAGTGCGACGACAGGTCGACCGGCCCGCCGGGGCCCTTCGCCACGGTGAGCGAGAGCACGCCGGTGCCGTGACGCCCGGCCAGCCGCATCCCCGCCGGCGACTCCATGCTGGTGACGAACACCGGGGGGTGGGGGGCCTGGAAGGGGCGAAGCTGCAGCACCGCCTCATGCAGTTCGTACCCGGGTCCCGCGGCGGTGAGCGGTGCCGTTTCGGCGAAGAGCCGCATGATCACATCGAGCCGCTCGGCCATCATCGGGCGGAGCTGCACCGGTTCGATCCCGAGCATGAGGGCGTCGGTGAGGTGCCCGCCCGGACCCACCCCGAAGTTGATTCGCCCGCGGGTGAGGTGGTCCAGCAGCACGATCCGGTCGGCCACCATCAACGGGTGGTGGTAGGGGAGGCTGACGACGCCGGTCCCGAGACGGATGTGGCGGGTTCGTTCGGCGGCAACCGCCAAGAACAGCTCGGGCGACGCGATGGTCTCCCACCCGGTGCTGTGGTGCTCGCCCACCCATGCCTCGTCCAGGCCCAGCGCGTCGGCGTGCGCGATCAGCTCCAGGTCACGCTCCAGGGCCAGCGTCGGGTTCTCACCGGGCTCGTGGAACGGGGCGAGGAAGACGCCGAAGCTCATCCGGGGCATGGGGGGTAGTCTATGTGCCGAATGCGACATGGGGTGGATCAGGCCGGGCGCATGCCCGCCCGCGGCGCCTCGCCCACGGGGCGCGTGGCGGCCGTGGCTGTGGCCGCCGCCACCGTTGCGGTGGCAGTGCTGCTCGGTTGGGCCGGACGCGCCGACGGCGCCCCCACGTTGCCCGGCGCGCCGGGGTGCACGGTGTTCCCCGACGACAATGTCTGGAACCGGCCGGTGGACACGCTGCCGGTGCGACGTGATTCGGCGCGGTTGATCCGCTCCATCGGCCTCGACTCCCACCTGCACCCGGACTTCTCGGACCGGGGCCGGTACGGCATCCCCTTCCAGGTGGTGGGGGCGACCACCCCGCGCCGGACGGTCCGATTCGCGTACGCCGGCGAATCGGACCACGTGCGCTATCCGCTACCGGCGCGCCCGCGGATCGAGCGGGGTGCCGACCGGCACATCCTGGTGGTGGATCGATCCACGTGCCGGCTGTATGAGCTGTTCGCCGCGCGCCGTGGGCCCGGGGGCCGCTGGAGCGCCGGGTCCGGCGCGGTCTTCGACCTCACATCCAACCGCCTGCGCCCCGCCGGGTGGACCAGCGCCGACGCGGCCGGCCTGCCGATCCTGCCCGGCCTGGCGCGCCATGACGAGGTGGCCGCCGGTGCGATCCACCACGCGCTGCGCTTCACAGCGCCACGCACCCGTCGCGCCTACGTGTACCCCGCGCGGCATTTCGCGGCGACGTCCCGCGATCCGGCGCTGCCCCCGATGGGCCTTCGCGTGCGCCTGCGCGCGTCGGTGTCCGAGGCGGGCCTGGGCCCCCAGGCGCGGGTGATCGTGCGGGCCCTGAAGCGGTACGGGATGATCCTGGCCGACAACGGATCGCCGTGGTACATCACGGGCGCGCCGGCGGCGGGATGGGACGACGACGACCTGCGCGGGTTGCGTCGCATCACCGGCCGCGATCTGCAGGTGGTCGACACGAGCGGAATGCGCAACGGGGTCTCACGCACCGGCCTCGTCCGGGTTGCGCATCTCCTCGACGTCGGCGAGGTCGGCGCGCCGTAGCACCAGCACCGTGGTGAGGAGTGCGAG
>JBIQJW010000242.1:0-2938 GCA_044507145.1 Actinomycetota bacterium | reverse complement strand
CGGTTCGGCCCCGTCCGACCCTGGGAGATTAGTAGTCCACGTCGTGCGGGTGGCTTTCCCGCAGTCCTCCGGGCGTGATCCTCACGAACCGGGCGCGCTCGTGCATCTGGGCGATGGTCCGGGCGTCGGAGTAGCTCATCCCCGAGCGCAGCCCGCCCACCAGCGTGTGGACCACGTGCGCCACCGGGTCGCTCAGGGGCACCACGGCCTCCACGCCCTCCGGGACCACCGGCGTGAACTGCGTGGGATCCTCCCCCTCATTGTCACTGGCCCGGCGGGCGGCCGCGGCCCCGGCCGAGGCCATCCCGCGGAACACCTTCATCCGCCGGCCGCCGCGGGTCACCACCACGCCGGGGCTCTCGGGTGTGCCGGCCAGCAGGTTGCCGACCATCACGGTCTCGGCGCCGGCGGCGATGGCCTTGGCCACGTCCCCACCCGCCCGGATGCCGCCGTCGGCGATCAGGGGGACGCCCGCGGCGGCGCACACAGGCGCGCAATCCATCACCGCGGACAACTGGGGCACGCCCACGCCGGCCACGACCCTGGTGGTACATACCGACCCCGGGCCCACGCCGACCTTCACGGCGTCGGCGCCGGATTCGATGAGGTCGCGCGCGCCGTCCGCGGTGGCGACGTTGCCGGCCACGATCTGGGCGTCGGCCGGCAGCGCGGCACGCACCGCCCGCAGGGCCTCCAGTGCATGCTCGGCGTGGCCATGGGCGATGTCCAGCACCAGCGCGTCCGCGCCGGCCTCCACCAGCGCCTGGGCGCGCTCCACGAAGTCGCCGCGCACGCCGATGGCGGCGCCGGCGGCCAGTCGTCCGAGCGCGTCCTTGGTCGCTTCGGGCCGCTCCGCCCGCTGGATCATGTCGCGCATGGTGATGAGGCCCACCAGCCGGTCGTCCGCGTCCACCAGCGGCAGCTTCTCCACGCGGGCGTCGCGCAGGAGGCGCGCGGCGTCGTCGGCGCCCGTGTCGGGCGAGCCCACCACCAGGCGCTCGCGCGGTGTCATCAGGTCGCGCACGGGCGTGCCGGGGTCGGTCTGCAGCACCAGGTCGCGTGCCGTGAGCATCCCGGCCAGGCGGCCGTCGCCGTTCACCACCACCAGCCCCGATGCTCCGTCGGCCCGGATGAGGCGCTGCGCGTCGGCCAGGGTGGCGTCCACGCCGATGGTGTGCGGCTCGGTGATCACCAGTGCCTCGGCGCGCTTCACGCGCCGCACCTCGGCGACCTGATCCTCCACCGTGAGGAAGCGGTGGATGATCGCGATGCCCCCCACGCGGGCCATGGCGATCGCCATGTCGGCTTCGGTCACCGTGTCCATGTTCGCGGCGACCACCGGCGCGGCCAGGGTGATCCCACGCGTGAAGCGGGTGGAGACATCGACCTCGGAGCGCGTGCGGACCTCGCTGTGCCGCGGCACGAGCAGCACATCGTCGTATGACAGCCCCAGGCGGATGTCGTCGGCGTTCACGAAATGGACTCCCTGCTGTGGACGGGGCCGTGGGCCGCCGGCACGGCGGTCCGGCCGTCGGCGTGGGCAACGATAGCCCACCCCTCCCCGGGCGCCCGAGGACGGTTACGTGCCTGTAACCGCGTCGTCTACGATGCCGCAGATGCGCACGCGCCTCCTCGCCCTCGCCCCCGTCGCGGCGGCCTCCGTCGCCATCGCGGGCGGCTGTGGCGGTGACTCTCCGGCCGGCGCGGGCGACTCCGATGCGACGGCGGGGCCCGCGGCCTACGTCGCGGCCGCCGAGCGCCTCTTCCAGCCGGCGGGCGAGATCGCGTCTGCCATCGCCGCGCGGTCGGCCCGTCCCGACGCCGGTCCGGTCGACCGGGCGCGGTTGGACGCCATCGTGGCCCGCGCCGGCGAACGCCTGGGGCGGTTGCGCGACCTGCCGCTGGCGGGCGGGGAGCTGCGTGACCAGCGCGATCGGCTCGGTGCCGGATACGCCATGCTCATCGCCACGATGGGCCCCGTGGTCGACGCCCTGGCCGCCGGCGAGCCGGAATCCGAGCTCACGCAGGCGGCCGAACCGTTCTTCGCCACGCTGGCCGAACTGCCCGCGGCCACCAGGACGGCCCGGTGAGTGTGCGCTGGCGCCATGCGGCGGCCGTGGCATGTGCGGCCGGGGCGCTCGTGGTGGCGGGCTGCGGCGGCGGTTCGCTCGAGGCGTCCACGGATCCGGTGCGCGACGGCACCGAGGTCTCGCCGCGGCGCTACCTCGCCGATGCCGATGTGGCGGCCGCGGCGATCCGCGACTTCTCCACCCAGCTCGAGGCCATCGGCCCGGTCGCGCGGCCGGGCAAGTTGCGCGAGCTCGCGCCGTCGCTGGCGGTCTCGCTGGCGGCGGCCGACACGGCGGTGGGACGCCTCACCGCGGCCCGGATGGCCGACACGCGGCTCGAGGCCCAGCGCGCCCGCGCGGTGCCCCTGCTCGCCGAGGTGGTCGCGGCCATGACGCTGGTGACCAGGCATTCGGCGGCCGGTGATCCCGAGCAGACCGTCGCCGCGGTCGCCCGGTTCGGCGAGGCCGTCGAGGCGCTCAGGGAGCTGCCGGTCTCCTGACCGGCTCCGACGCGCCGGAGGGCGCGTCCAGCAACCCCACCAGCAGCAGACCGCGGTCATACGCGAGCGCGACGGCGTGGCAGCGGTTGCGCGCCCCCAGCTTTCCCAGCACCCGGCGCATATGGCTCTTGACGGTCTCGACGCTGAGGTCGAGCGCCTCCGCCGTCTCGCCGTTCGAATGCCCGCGGGCCACCATCGTCAGCACCTCGTGCTCACGGGGCGACAGCTCCGTCGCCACGGGAGCCAGGTGCGCGTACTCGGCGTCGAGATCCGCGCCGGGTCCGCCGAACACGATCGCCTCCGCGGCCTCGAGGCCCGCGGCCGACGACCGCCGGCGTCGCCCGGAGGGTTCGGGGATGATCACCGGAC
>JBIQJW010000241.1:0-2939 GCA_044507145.1 Actinomycetota bacterium | reverse complement strand
ACGAGGTCCACACCGGCACCGTCGTCCTCGTGGCGGGGAACCCGGCGCAGCGTGATCTCGCGTCCGGCCAGCCGGCCCCACAGCAGCGCGAGGCTCAGCAGGTCCCACGCCTGCAGCAGCCGGTACGCGGCCCACGCCCACCGTTCGAGCACCGGACCTCCGCCGATTCGGGCGCGCAGGCGGGCCTGGCGGGCGTCCTCCTGCGCCAGAAAGTGCTCGACGACGTCCGGCTTGGGAGCGCCGGCCCGCACCGGGCTGTCCAGCCCCAGCCGGGCGCGATAGAGCCCGGTGCCGTGCATGCTCACCAGCAGTCCCGCGCGGACGTCGCGGCCGGCGGCGGCGTCGATGGCCGCGGTGTACAGCGCCACGTGCTCGGCGCGGTCGACATCGGGGAAGTCCACCGGCCGCCCCGCACCGTTCACGCGCGGCGTCTCCTCCCATGCCCGCCAGCCCTCATCGTGGCACGCGGCGGCGACCTCCAGGGACCGGTGCGCGCCGATGCGCGCGAAGGATGCGTTGCCCCACGCCCCGGCCATGAGGGCGCACTGATCCTGATGGTCCACCTGGCGGACCAGCACGTCACCCTCGGAGACCGGCGTGACGATCATCGCACCGACCACTCCTCCACCAGGCCGTCCAGATCGCGGTCCAGGAACCCCTGACCGGAGTTGATCACCACGGCATCGGGGCCCGTGTCCCACATGCGCCTGGCGGCGATCGGCCGGCACAGGTACAGCTCATCGGCCGCGCGTGTGAGCGCGACGTGGAACAGCCGCTCCTCCTCGGCGAGGTTGCCCTCGCTCACCGCCCAGCCCGAGGGAAACGAGCCGGATTCGAGCTGGAGTACGAACACCACCGGCCATTCCAGGCCCTTGGCCTGGTGCACCGAGGTGAGCGCCACCCGACGCGCGGGACCCGAGACGTCCTCATCGGCCTCCACGCGCTCCGCGAGCTGCAGGTCGGACAGGAAGCCCCCGAGATCACCGGCGCGGGCCGCCAGTTCGGCCAGCCGTGCGAGGTCGCCCTCGCGGTCGCGCCAGTTGGGATACGCCCCGCGCAGGTGGTCGCCGTACCAATCCGAGCGCGCGACGCTGAGGACGATGTCCTCCGGTCGCTCAAGGCCGCGGACCGTCTCGATCGTCCGGGCGAACCGCTCGCCAGAGGCGGCCGCCCGGCCCGGGAGTCGCAACCGCGCGCCGGCCGCCAGGGGATCTTCCGCGCCGCCGATGGACTCCCATGCGCGGCGGGCCGCCGCCGGGCCGATGCGCGGGAACAGCCGCAGCGTGCGGTTCCACGCCAGCGCATCGCGCGGGTTGTGGCGCAGCCGGCAGAAGGCCAGCACGTCCTTGATGTGGGCGCTCTCGACGAAACGCGCACCCGAGAACAGCTCGAACTCCACGCCGGACTCGGTGAGCGCCAGTTGGAGGTCGACCGAGTGGTGGTGCGCGCGATACAGCACCGCGATGTCGCCCGGTGCGCGCCCGTCGGTGATGAGCTCCGCGATGCGCTGGACCACGAACGTGGCCTCGTCGGGGATCGAGGCGAGATGGGCCACCACCGGCCGAACCGCCGACGGAGGGCGCCGGGCCTTCAGGCGCTTTCCGAACCGGTTGCCGTCGGGCAGCGTGGCCTGAGCCAGCGCCACGATCTCCGGCGTGGAGCGGTAGTTGGTGGACAGCGGGAACACCCGGGCCCCGGGCGCCGCCGCGAACCGCTGCACCACCTCCGGATCGGCACCGCGCCACGAGTAGATCGACTGATCGGGATCCGCCACGGCCACGAGGTTCCCGCCGTCGCCGGCGATCGCCTCCACCAAGCGTGACTGCAGCGGACTGGTGTCGTGCAGTTCGTCCACCAGCACCCACGGGTATGCCGCCGCGAGCCGTGCCCGGACGCGCTCGTGCTCGGCCAGCAGCCGGTCGGCGCCCACCAGCAGGTCGGCGTAGTCGAGCGCCGCCATGTCGCGCTTTCGCTGTGCGTACCGCTGGGCGATCGCGACGATCTCCTCGGTGCGGTCGCCCAGCCGCGGGTTCGACTCGACCACCATCTCCTCCAGCGGGCGCCCCAGCTCCGCCGCCAGGCCGATCATCGCCACCAGCGCCGACGGCTTCGGCAACGACGGCGGGCGGACGATGTCGCTGAGCACCTCGTCGCGTGCCATCGCGAGCACCTCGGCCTGATCCTCTCCGTCGAGCACCGTCGCCGTGGGCGGGATGCCCACCAGGGGGCCGTAGCGACGGAGGATGCGCCGGGCGATGGAGTGGAACGTGCCGGCCACCAGCCGGCCCATGTCGACGCCCGTGACGCGCTGAGCCCGGTCGACCATCTCCCGGGCGGCGCGCCGCGTGAACGTGACCAGCATGATCTGCTCCGGGGCGGTGCCGCGCTCCACCCGATGCGCCAGAAGGGCGACGATGGTGCGCGTCTTCCCCGAGCCCGCGGCGGCCAGGATGAGCGTTCGCCCCCCGGCGCCCTCCACCGCCGCCCGCTGTTCGGTGTCCAGCATGTCCGCCAGGCGGTCCGAGAGCGAACCGGAGCGGGCCGGGGGGCGCAGACGATAGACGCGTCGCCCGGCGGGCTCGGAGGCCAGGGGGTCTCGGGGCACGACCGCATCGCGCGCGTTCTTCTGGCGCTCGATGTGCGGAAGCGTCGCGGGCGCCTTCTGGGACCGTGGATAGCCTGCAGGCGACATAACCCCTCAGGGTATCCCCGCCGCCGGACGGCTGGGGCCGGGCTCAGCCCAGGCGGTGGCGCAGGTGCATCAGGCCGATGAGGGTCTTCGCGTCCTCCACCTGCCCGATGAGCGAATCCAGGTCGCCGAGCGGCCATTCGACCACCTCGATGTCCTCGTCCTCATCCGCCTGCGCGTCGACCGCCGACAGGTCCGTCGCGTAGAAGCAGCGCATGTACTCGGTGAGGATGGCCGGCGCGGTGAAGAA
>JBIQJW010000240.1:0-2957 GCA_044507145.1 Actinomycetota bacterium | reverse complement strand
CAGGTGGACGCGCTCACCGAGTCGGCCATCCACGACTGCATCCGTGAGCGCGCCGCCCACGGGGCCGTGCTGACGATCGCGCACCGGCTCTCCACGGTGGTCGACGCCGACACCATCGTCGTGTTGGAGCACGGGCGGGTGCGCGCGCGGGGCACCCACGAGCAACTCCTCGACGGCGACCCGCTGTACCGCGACCTGATCGAGGCGTTGCGCATCGCCGCGTCATCGCCGCTCGACGTCCCCGCCGGCTGACGCGGCACCGGTCGATGCGTCGGGGCCGTGCGCCGCGGGTACATCCCGGGCGTGACCGGTGAGCCCCACGTACCGCGCCCGCTCGACGGCCGATGGGCCGTCCGGCGCGAGGGCGGGCTGCTCCCGCCGCTGGGGTTCGTCGAAAAGCGGATCGAGGACCGCCGCGGCGTGACCCGGGCGGGGCCGATCTCGCGGCCGTTCCGGGTACGCGCCGGCGCCCGGGGTCCGGAACTGGCCTACACCGGGCCGCTGTCCTTCGTCCATGACCGGCTGCACCGGCGCGACGACGACGTGTGGGGCGGTGAGACCTTCATCGCGGGCGTCAGGATCGGGCGCTTCCGGATGGTCCGCATCGGATCCCCCGACCCCGCGCGCGACGCGTCGACGCCGCGAGGACGACCAGCCCCGTGAGCGCGGCCGTCACCGATCCGCCCAGCACCCCGATCTTCGCCGCGGCCACCAGCGCCGGGTCTGCGAACGCCAGCTCGGTGATGAACAGTGAGACCGTGAATCCGATGCCGGCCAGGACGCCCGCGCCGGTGACGTGCGCCCAGGTGACCCCGTGCGGCAGCGCTGACGCCCTCACCGCCACGGCAAGGGCCACACCGCACACCAGCCCGATCGGTTTGCCCAGCACCAGGCCGGCGGCGATCGCCAGGGTCACCGGCGTCTGCACCGCGGCCTCCAGCGCCGGACCCGACAGCACCACGCCGGCGTTGGCCAGCGCGAAGACCGGCAGCACCACGAAGGCCGACCATGGGTGCAGCGCCCGGGTGAGGCGGTCGGCCGGGGAGACGGCCTCGCGCGCGAGCCAGGAGAGCCGCATCCAGTGGGTCCCGTCGACCTCGGACGGACCCGACTGGTCCGCGACGGCGTCGGCCACCCGCCGGGCCTCGGCGGCGACGGCGGGCGAGCGCTGCATGGGCTCGACCGGCGTGAGCAGGCCGATGGCGACCGCGGCGATGGTGGCGTGCACGCCCGACTGGAACGTGGCCAACCAGGCGACCAGGCCCAGCGCGCCATACGGGCCGAGGTGCCGCACCCCGATCCGCCGGAGGGTCCACATGACGCCCAGCGCGGCCACCGCGCCGGCCAGCCAGCCGTAGCCGATGGTGTCGCTGTAGACGAGGGCGATGACGACCACCGCCCCGATGTCGTCGATCACGGCGACGCCCAGCAGGAACGCCACCAGCGCCACCGGGACCCGCCGGCCCAGGGCCGCCAGCGCGCCCAGGGCGAAGGCGATGTCCGTGGCCACCGGAATCCCCCAGCCCGTGGGTGCCTCCCCGCCGGCCACCGCGAGGTAGACCAGCGCCGGAACCACCATGCCGCCGGCGGCGGCGAACAGCGGCAGCAGCGCCGCCCGCCGGGTGGACAGCTCGCCCACCGTCAGCTCACGCTTCACCTCCAGGCCCACCACCAGGAAGAAGACGGCCATCAGGCCGTCGTTCACCAGGTGCGTGAGGTCACCGGTGATCGCGTGGTCCCCGACCGCCACGGTGTACCCGGTCGCCCACAGGGCCCGGTAGCCGGCCGGATCGAGATTCGCCCACACCAATGCCGCGATGGAGGCGGCGAGGAGCACCACACCGCCGGCGACCTCGAGGCGCATGAACCGCTGCAACGGCCGGATGACGTGGCGCGGCACGGGCCGGTCGCTGCGCGACCATGGCGGACGGGGCGGCGCGGGCGGCTGTGCTGACACGGGCGGCCTTTCGGGGTCGGCGAACACATCGCCGACCAGGCTTCCCGGCACACCACCGCCACCGTACCAGCGCGCGGAGGTGTGGGCGGGACGCCCTCGCGGGGTACTGGCGTAGGATCATGGGATGGCGGACCGCGCCGCGTTCCGCTGCCGCGTTCGGACACGAAGGATGGGATCGAGATGCCGAAGCTACGGTCGCGCACCGTCACCCACGGTCGCAACATGGCGGGCGCCCGCGCGCTGCTGCGCGCCGCGGGCGTGGAGCGCGAGGACTTCGGCAAGCCGATCGTGGCCGTGGTGAACAGCTACACGCAGTTCGTGCCCGGCCACACGCACCTCAAGCCGGTGGGCGAGATCGTCGCCGACGCGGTGAAGGAGGCCGGCGGCATCCCGCGCGAGTTCAACACCATCGCCGTCGACGACGGGATCGCGATGGGGCACGGCGGGATGCTCTACTCGCTGCCCTCGCGCGACCTCATCGCCGACTCGGTGGAGTACATGGTCGAGGCGCACTGCGCCGACGCCATGGTGTGCATCTCGAACTGCGACAAGATCACGCCGGGCATGCTCAACGCCGCCCTGCGGCTCAACATCCCCACGGTCTTCGTCTCGGGTGGGCCCATGGAGGGCGGCACCGCCGTGCTGGTGGACGGCACGGTGCGCACCCGCGTGAACCTGGTCACCGCGATCGCCGATGCGGTGGCCGACGAGGTGTCCGACGACGACATCGCCCGCATCGAGGAGTCGGCCTGCCCCACGTGCGGTTCCTGTTCGGGCATGTTCACCGCCAACTCCATGAACTGCCTCACCGAGG
Source organism: Actinomycetota bacterium (assembly GCA_044507145.1). Lineage (GTDB taxonomy): Bacteria > Actinomycetota > Thermoleophilia > Miltoncostaeales > Miltoncostaeaceae > JAVJSF01. The sequence goes on along the minus strand of JBIQJW010000240.1, from coordinate 186 downwards.
CCCTGGGGCTGTCGCTGCCGGGCAACGGTTCGGTGCTGGCCACCCACACGGCCCGGCGCGCCCTGTACGAGGACGCCGGGCGCACCGTCGTGGACCTGTGCCGGCGCTACTACGACGGCGACGACGAGTCCGTGCTGCCGCGCAGCATCGCCACCCGCGAGGCGTTCGAGAACGCCATGACCCTGG
>JBIQJW010000239.1:0-2982 GCA_044507145.1 Actinomycetota bacterium | reverse complement strand
CACGGGCCGTCCTGGTTCCGACGCCCCGCACGCGCCGGGCGGAGGTGGAGGCGGCGCCCGAGGTGGCCCCGGATGTGGCCGCCGCGGTGGAACTGCTCCTGGGGACCGGCACCTGATGCATGTGCTGATCGCACGGATGGACAGCGTCGGCGACGTCCTGCTCGCGGGCCCCGCGATCCGGGCGGTGGCGGCCCGCGCGGACCGCGTGACGCTGCTCTGCGGCCCGCAGGGACGAGCCGCGGCGGAGCTGCTGCCGGGGGTCGACGCGCTCATCGAGCACCGCGCGGTCTGGATCGTCGCCGACCCGCCCCCGCTCGATCCGGGTGAGGTCGACGAACTGGTGACCGAGGTGGGCCGCGCGGCGCCGGACCGCGCGCTGATCCTCGGATCGTTCCACCAGAGCCCTCTCCCCCTCGCCCTTCTGCTGCGGCTGGCCGGCGTCGCCTGGATCGGTGCGGAGTGCGTCGACTACCCGGGATCGCTGCTGGACCTGCGCCACCGGACGCCGGGGCGCCTGCACGAGGTCGAGCGGGCGCTCGACCTCGCGCTGGCCGCGGGGTTCCCCCTCCCGACCGGCGACGACGGGTCGATGCGGATCCGGCGACGGCCCCAGGATCGCCCGCCCGGCCTGCCGGACCGCTATATCGCCGTGCATCCGGGGGCATCGGTGCCGGCGCGCGCGTGGCCGGCCCGCCGCCACGCGGAACTGGTCGATGCCCTCGTGGCGGACGGCCACGACGTGGTCGTGACCGGCGGGCCGGACGAGCGCGGTCTCACCGCGGCCGTGGCACGTGCTCCGCGCGAGCGTGTGACGGATCTGGGCGGCCGGACGACGCTCGCCGGCCTGGGCGAGGTGATCGCAGGTGCCCGGGCGCTGGTGAGCGGGAACACCGGGCCGGCCCACATCGCAGCCGCCGTGCGGTGCCCGGTGGCGTGGCTGCACGCCCCGACGGTCCCGGCCCGGCGCTGGAGTCCGTGGCGGGTGCCGTACCGCAGGCTCGCACTCCCGGTGCCGTGCGCCGGATGCCGGGCCCGTGTCTGCCCGGTCGAAGGCCACCCGTGCCTCGACCCGCTGCCGGAGCACGCGGTGCGCCGTGCGCTGCACGGCCTCATCGGCGAGCCCGTCGCCGTGGGGGTGTGACCGGATGCGCATCCTCATCTGGCATGTGCACGGCGCGTGGACGACCTCATTCGTGCACGGGCCCCACACCTACCTCATCCCGGTCGATGACGCTCGCGGACCCGACGGCCTCGGCCGGGCCCGCACCTATCGCTGGCCCGAGCGTGCGGTGGAGGTGACCGAGGCGCAGGCCCGCCAAGAACAGGTGGACGTGGTGGTGCTGCAGCGCCCCCACGAACTGGAGGGGCTCGCCGAGCGCTGGCTCGGGGGGCGACGCCCCGGGCGCGACGTCCCGGCGGTGTACGTGGAGCACAACGCACCCCAGGGCCGGATCGCCGAGATGCGCCACCCGGCCGCCGACCGCCGCGACCTCACCGTGGTGCACGTCACCCACTTCAACGCCCTGTTCTGGGACGTGGGGCGCACGCCGGCGCGCGTGATCGAGCACGGCATCGTGGATCCGGGAGCGCGCTATGCGGGGGATCTGGCGCGCGCGGCGGTGGTGGTGAACGAGCCCGTGCGCCGCGGACGGGTGACCGGAACCGATCTGTTGGACCGCCTGGACGGCGCGATGCCGATCGACGTGTTCGGCATCGGCGCCGGTGAGATCGGCGGGATCGAGGATCTTCCGCAGGCGCGGCTGCACGACGAGATGGCCCGTCGGCGCGCATACCTGCACCCGGTCCGCTGGACATCCCTGGGACTCTCGCTGCTGGAGGCGATGCACCTGGCGATGCCGGTGGTCGCGCTCGCCACAACGGAGGTGGCCGACGCGGTGCCCGCTGGAGCGGGCGTCGTCTCGAACCGCCTCGATGTGCTCGAACGCGGACTGCAGCGCCTGGGGAACGATCGCGACGAAGCCGTCGAGATGGGTCGGGCGGCGCGCGCCCACGCACGGCGGCGGTTCGGCCTGGAGCGCTTCCTGGCCGATTGGGATGACCTGCTCGAGGAGGTGCGCAGATGAGGATCGCAATGGTGTCCGAGCACGCCAGTCCACTGGCGGCCTTGGGCGAGGTCGATGCCGGTGGACAGAACGTCCACGTCGCATCCCTGGCGATGGGGCTGGCCCGGCGCGGGGCCGCCGTCACCGTGCACACACGGCGGGATGATCCGGCGCTCCCCGAGTGGGTGGACATGGCCCCCGGCGTCCGCGTGCACCACGTGGACGCCGGGCCGCCCGAGCCGGTGCCCAAGGACGACCTGCTGGAGCACATGCCCGCGTTCGCGGCCCGACTGCGCAACGCATGGTCCAAGCACCCGCCCACGATCGTGCACGCGCACTTCTGGATGTCCGGCCTGGCCGCGCTGGAGGCGGCGCACCCCGCGGGCATCCCCGTGGTCCAGACCTTCCACGCCCTGGGGGTGGTGAAGCGCCGCCACCAGGGCGCCATGGACACGAGCCCCGAAGCGCGGCTCCGCCTGGAGCGATGGATCATGCGGCGCGCCGACCACATCGTGGCGACGTGCAGCGACGAGGTGTTCGAACTGCTGCGAGAGGGCGCCGACCGGCGGCGGATCTCGGTGGTGCCGTGCGGCGTCGACACCGACCGCTTCCGGCCGGACGGGCCCAGCGAGACCCACACCCGGCCCCGGGCGGTGTGCGCCGGGCGACTGGTCCCGCGCAAGGGTGTCGACGATGCGATCCGCGCCATCGCACAACTGCCCGACGCCGAACTGGTCATCGCGGGAGGGCCGGCGCCGTCGCGGCTGCCGTTCGACGACGAGGCCGTGCGACTGCAGGCCATCACCGACCGACTCGGGATCGCGGATCGCGTACACCTGCGGGGCGGGCTGAGCCGCGACGACGTGGCCGCCCTGATGCGCTCCGCCGACGCGGTGATCTGCACACCGTGGTACGAGCC
>JBIQJW010000238.1:0-2993 GCA_044507145.1 Actinomycetota bacterium | reverse complement strand
CCCGGCCGAACCATCCGGCGATGTCGCCCAGGAGGTCGCCCACGCGGCCACAGTAGCCCCCTCAGGCGCGCGGTGACGCGGGGTGCAATCCTGGGTGGATGAGCGTTCCTGACGCCGCCGTCACCTTCGTGGGCCACGCAACCGTCGCCATCGAGATGGACGGTGTGCGTCTCATCACCGATCCGGTGCTGCGCCGGCGTGTGGGCCACCTGCGCCGGGCCACACCCGTCGATCCGGGCGCGCGCACCCAGGTGGACGCCGTGCTCGTGTCGCACGCCCACCGCGACCATCTCGACCTGCCGAGCCTGCGGCGCCTGCCGCGGCGCGGCCCCGTGGTGGCCCCGCGCGGCCTCGGGCGGATGCTGGCGCGCGCCGGCGTGGACGGCGTGGTGGAGGTGGACGTGGGCGACGTGGTGCGCGTCGGCTCCATGCAGGTGCGGGCCGTACCGGCCGACCACGACGGATCCCGAGGCCTGGGGCGCGCGGTGGCCCCGGCGCTGGGCTATGCCGTCCTGGGGTCGCGGCGGGTGCTCTTCCTGGGCGACACCGACCTCTACCCGGAGATGGACGGCCTGGTGCCCGACCTGGATCTGGCGCTGGTGCCCATCTGGGGCTGGGGGCCGTCGCTCGGGAAAGGGCGGCACCTCGACCCGGAGCGCGCGGCCCAGGCCGTCGCCCGGTTGCGCCCGCGCGTGGCGGTGCCGATCCACTGGGGCACCCTCCACCCCATCCATCTGGGCCTGCTGGGTCCGCCGGCATTCGTGGAGCGGCCGGCGCCGGCCTTCGTGCAGGCGGCCGCCGGTGCGGCGCCCGATGTGGACGTGCGGGTCCTGCGTCCCGGCGAGGCCACGCGCCTCACGGCCGGGGACGGGTGATGCCCGGGAGGGCGGCGGTCGGCCGCCCTCCCGCGTGGATCACAGACCCAGGATCTGGGCCTTCTTCGCGGCGAACTCCTCCTCGGTGAGGATCCCGGCCTGGTGGAGCTTGGCCAGCTCCTGCAGCTCGGCCAGGTAGTCGCCACCGCCCTCGGCGGGGGGCGCGGGGGCTGCCGCCGCGGGCGGCGGCGCCGGGGCGGCGGCCTGCGGCTGCTGGGCCTGTTCTGCCTCCGCGGCCTTGCGGGCGTGGCGCTGCTGCTGCTTGTTCGCCACCGCGCCGGCGGTGCCGACCACCACGGCGGTGCGTGCAGCCGTGCCGATGAGGCCGGGGCCCCGGCGTCTGCGCATCATCTCAGCGGTCTCCTTCTCGTCGGTTCCGGATCATGCGTTGGCGGCGGCCCAATCGCGCGCCGCCAACACCACATCGCGAGGAATCCTGTCGATCTTGACCATCACGCCGTCCGAATCGCGCACGGCGGCCGCGAAGCGGGCGGCCCACAGGTCCTCCCACACCACCAGCATCGCCGAGGAGGACGGGTCCAGCCCCTCGGCGATCTCCAGCATGTCGGCGTCGCTCAGCAGCCCGCCCTCCGACGCGCCGGCGTTCTGCAGCGCCGCCTGGATGTCGGGGTGCAGGTCGCTGATCTCGAAGGCCACGATCTCGCCGGCCTCGTCCTTCGACGCGAATGCGACGTCGATGATCCGGATGATCCCGGAGCTCACCAGCTCCGCGAGCGCCGGCGCGACGTCGCCGTTGAAGCGGTTCCCCGGGAATACGATCACCGCGTACTCCACCGGGCCGATGTCCTGCGACACGGATGCTCCCTCTCTCATCGGCCCCTTCGGACCGGCGGGAATTGATCGGGTCGAGCATATCCCGCGACGGTCCCGGTGCCATCACCGCGCGGGCGCCCGGATGCGAGGATGCTCCGCAGAACGTCGGCGACGGAGGTACGATGGGCGGCGGGACGATGTGGCGCGGCGCGGCGGCCTGCCGGCGGTGACGGACCGGGTGGACGACATCCTGGACCCATTGCCCGAGATGGCGGGCGATCTGGCCGACCTGTACCGCGACCTGCACCGGCATCCGGAGCTCTCGATGTGCGAGCACCGCACCGCCGCAATCGCCGCGCGCCGACTGACGGCGGCGGGCTTCGCGGTGACGGCGGGCGTGGGCGGCACCGGCGTGGTCGGCGTGCTGCGCAACGGCGACGGCCCGGTGGTGATGCTGCGCGCCGACATGGACGCACTGCCGATGCGCGAGGACTCGGGGCTGGACTACGCGAGCACCGCGATGGGGACGGACCCCACCGGGGCGACGGTGCCCGTGGCCCACTCCTGCGGCCACGACATGCACGTGACCTGGCTGGCCGGGGGCCGCCGCACTGCTCGGTGCCGGAACCGGGCACTGGCGCGGCACGGTCGTCGCGGTGTTCCAGCCGGGAGAGGAGACCGCCCAGGGGGCCCGGGCCATGCTGGATGACGGCCTGATGCGGCGCGTCCCGCGGGCGGACGTGATCCTGGGCCAGCATGTGATGCCGATGCCGGCGGGGTGGGTCGGGGTGCGGTCCGGGGTGACGCTGTCGTCCGGCGACAGCTTCCTGGTGCGGCTCTTCGGGCGCGGTGGGCACGGCTCGTGGCCGGAGCGCACGGTCGACCCGGTGGTGATGGCCGCCGCGGTGGTGCTGCGCCTGCAGACGATCACCTCTCGCGAGGTGGCCACCGACGCCGCGGTCAACCTCACCGTCGGTTCCATCCAAGCCGGGACCAAGGACAACATCATCCCCGACGAGGCGCTGCTGCGGCTAAAGGTGCGCACCTTCGACGACGCGGTGCGCGAGCGCGTGGTGGCGGCGATGGAGCGCATCATCGCGGCCGAGGCGATGGCCTCCGATGCCCCGCGCCAGCCGGAGATCGTCCACACCGAGCGCTACCCGCTCACGGTCAACGACCCCGCCGCGACCGAGCGGGTGGCCGGCGCGCTGCGCGCGCACTTCGGTGACGCCGTGTGTGAGCTGGATGCGCCGTACCCGGCCAGCGAGGACTTCGGCCTGTTCGGGCGCGAGTGGGGCGTGCCGTCGGTGTTCTCGTACATCGGGGGCATCGACCCGGCGCGCT
>JBIQJW010000237.1:0-3007 GCA_044507145.1 Actinomycetota bacterium | reverse complement strand
GGATGAGCCCGAACAGCGGGATGGTGCGGACCATCTGCATCGGCGGGTCCACCAGCGCGTCACCCAGGCGGCTCATCCCGGCGACCACCCCCAGGGCCACGGCGACGGCGCACCCGATCAGCAGGCCGATCATTGCGCGTTGCAGCGATACGAGGAGGGCCTCCTGGAGCTCGCCGCTGCGCAGCAGATCAATCGTGGTGGAGCCGATCGCCTGAGGGGAGTCGAGCGTGCCGGGCGACAGGACACCGGTCGCGCTGGCGGCGAACCACAGGCCGACGATCAGCAGGGGACTCAGCCACCGCAACGCCGAACGACCCACCGCCCGGCGCACCCGCCGTCCCCGGCCGGGGACGGAGCCCGGGGCGGGTCGGGCGGGGACCTCTGCGGCTCCCGCCCCGAGCCGGGCGGGAGCGGACCGGAGGTCGAGCGATGACATGACGGCGTCCTCCAGGGAGCAGAGAGCAAACGACGCTTATCGATCCGATAAGCGTCGTTACCCTAGGCGCCGCTCCTCAGAAGTCAAGTCATATGGCTTCGATCAGTTCGGTTTATTCGATCTCGTCCGCCGACCGTGCCGCCCGCGGATTGACCAACGGCGTGAGCACCCGCTCCAGCCGGTCCGCCAGGTGGGCGTGCATCGCCGGCACGCGCAGTTCCTCCCCGAGGTGCGCCGGATCCTCATCGGTGGCGAAGCCCGGGCCCTCGGTGGCGATCTCGAACAGGATGCCGCGCGGCTCCCGGAAGTAGATGGCGTCGAAGTAGTCACGATCGATGATGTCGGTGACGTATGCGCCAGCCCCGGCGAGCCGCTCACGCCACCCGGCGTGGTCCTCGTCACGCGACGCCCAGGCGATGTGGTGCACGGTGCCCGCGCCCTGGCGCCCGGGGCCGGTGGCCGGCTCGAGCCGCCAAGAGAACGTGCGCTCGTCGCCACGGACGCGATAGCGGCCTTCGCCCAGGTGCTCGAATCCGAGCAGTTCGGTGTAGACGCTCTCGGGAACCATCGCGTAGGGGGTGAACGCCCGCGCGCCGGCGACCCCCACGATCGCGTGGGCGGCAGGCACGTCGGGGTGCACGGCGCGAAGCGGCGGGTTGGACGCATCCGCCACCACCAGTTCGAGCGACAACCCGTCCGGATCGGCCACGGCCAGCACGTCACCGTCGCGCCGGGCCTCGTGACCGTGCGCCGCCAGCCGGTCGGCCCAGAAGTCCAGGGCCGCAGCGTCGGCGACGCCCAGCTCGATGGTGTGGACCATCCCCGCCCCCGGGGTGCCGCGCTCGGCCCCCTGGTACTCGAACCACGTCAGAATCGAGCCGGGCGCGCCGCGCTCATCCCCGAAGTACAGGTGGTACGCGCCGGGATCGTCGAAGTTCACGGTCTTCTTCACCAGGCGCAGCCCGAGGACGTCGGCGTAGAAGTCGACGTTGGCGCGCGCGTCGCCGGTGATCATCGTGATGTGGTGCATGCCCTGGAGACGCATGGCCCCTCCTCTGCGGTGGTGTCACGACACCGTACCATGTTGTTGCGTGTGCAAACAATAGTCTCCTGGTACAGTTGTTGCGGCGGCAACGAAGGAGCACCCATGGAGACGACGACAGAGATGGCACCGACGGACGGCGTCGCACCGCTGGACGCCGGTGAGCTCGGCGCGTGGCGCGGCATGCTCGCCGTGCACGCCGAGGTGACCGGCCGTCTGGACGCCGAGCTCACCGAGCGCCATGCGCTCGCACTGCGCGACTATGAGGTGCTGATGCTCCTGGGAGAGGCGGGTCGCGACGGGGTGCGTATCTCGCAGCTGTCGCAGCGGGCACTGCTGAGCGTCAGCGGCCTCAGCCGCCTCGTCGACCGCCTGGTGGCGCGCGGACTCGTGGTGAAGGAGCCCTGCGCCGACGACGGCCGTGGTGCCCAGGCCCACCTCACCGACCCGGGCCGGGCGCTCCTGAAAGCCGCGCGCGCGACCCATCGCGACGGCATCCGCCGCCACTTCCTCCGGGCCATCGCGCCCGCCGACCTCCCGGTGCTGGCGCGCGCGTGGCGCGCCGTTCTGGACGACCCGGCCGGTTAGTCGCCCAGGTCGGCCTGCGCCTCACCCCAGCGTACGGTGAGCGCGTAGATCACCACGGCGCCCAGGCCGATCACCAGGAGGTTCCACACCGGGAACGCCATGAAGGCGGCGTGGCCGATGATGTTGAGCGCCACGATCACCACGGCCGCCCAGCGGGCCCAGTCGATGCCGCGCAGCAACGCCGCGCCCACGGCGAGCAGCACGGCGGCCCACGCCACCAACACCCAGCCCCAGAGCGCGAAGTCGCCCACCAGCAGGCGGCCCTCGCCCCGCTCGAAGTAGTCCTCGGACGTGATCGCGGCCAGACCGGCCAGCAGATCGAAGGCGCCGATCAGCAACATCATGATCCCGGCGAAGGTGATCCAGCCGCTCCACACGGCCGCGCGCGTCCCCATCGTGCACTCCCCGAGTCGTCGTGTCGCACGGACACGCTGGGCGCCCGGCGCGCGGCATCCTGCCATACCCGGACCGGTCCGCGCTGCCGCCCCCATCGACCCGGCCGGCGCGGCGCGCGCACCGGCCACCACTACGATGGCAGCCGATGGCAGCGCCACCGCAGACACAGTGACCGATCACCCCGAGCACATGCGGGCCTCCGACGCCGAGCGCGAGATCGCGCTCACCGCGCTGCGCGAGGCCGCGGTCGCGGGACGCTTGAGCCTGGATGAGATGAGCGAGCGCACCGGTCGGGCGCTGACCGCCCGCACCCGCGGGGAACTGGCCGCGGTGACCGGCGATCTGCCTGCCGAGCCGGCCCCGGTCGGGACGTCGCGGCCGGCACCGACGCGCTGGCTGGTGGGGATCATGGGCGGGATGGACCGGCGGGGACGCTGGCGGGTTGCGCGGCGATGCCGCGTGATCAACGTGATGGGCGGCTGCGACCTGGATCTGCGCGACGCCCTCATCGACGATCTCGACATCCAGATCACCGTGTGGTCGCT
>JBIQJW010000025.1:8991-20882 GCA_044507145.1 Actinomycetota bacterium | reverse complement strand
GGCGACCACCGCATCGCCTACACGGTGCGGTGCCGGTACCCGGACGACACGCGCGTGTTCTGCGCCTCGACGGCCCGTACCGACGACGACGGCCGCATCATCGACGAGACCGTGGTGCAGGCCTGGGACTGACCGGTGTCGGCGGCGGCGTCCACCGGGCGCCGCCGGCCGCTCAGCGCTGGATCTGGAAGCCCTCGCCGGTGATGCGCCCGATGTCGTTCTGCAGCGCGAACACGAACACCACCATGATGAGCGCGAGGCCCACCATGGAGGCCCGCTCGTAGGCCTTCGCGCTCACCGGGGAGCCCTTCAGCTTCTCGATGATCGCGAAGAGGATGTGCCCGCCGTCCAGCGGCAGCACCGGGAGCAGGTTGAACACCCCGAGTGCAAGGCTCACGACGGCCACGAACCGCAGCAGCACCACCCAGCCGTCGCCCGACACCTCGTTGAAGACGGCGCCCACGCCCACCACGCTGTTGAGCTGCTCGCGCGCCTCCGCGCTGGTGAACATGTCGCCGATCACCTCGACGTTCGCCTTCAGCACGAACCAGGCCCAATCCCAGCCCTGTTCCAGGCCCGCGATCGGCCCGTACCGCACGGTGGGTCCGTCGACGATGCCGAAGGTGATGCCCAGCCCGGCCACGGGCCGGCCGGTGTCGGGATCGGTCTGGGGGTTGCCGGAGGCGTCGCGCAGCACGTCCAGCGTGGCGGTGGTGTCGATGGTGCGCCCGTCGCGTTCCAGCGTCAGGTCGATCGTGTCACCGGGCGCATGCGAGCGCAGTTCACGGCGCAGGGCTTCCACGTCGTCGCCGGACGAGACGCCGTCCACGGCCAGCAGCCGGTCGCCCGGCTGGAGGCCCGCGACCTGGGCCGGCGAATCGTTCACCACCCCGCCCACGCTGTTGGTGAGCTGGGCCGTCGGCACGCCGATCCAGAAGATCGCCGCGAAGAGGAGCACCGCCAAGACGATGTTCACCGCGGGGCCGGCCAGGATCGTCACGATCCGCCGCCACACGGGCTTGTTGCAGTAGGCGCGGGGTGCAACCTCGGGGTCCAGTTCCTCCCCCTGCAGCATCCCGGAGATCTTCACGTACCCACCCAGGGGCAGCCAGCCGATCGCGTACTCGGTCTCGCCGCGCGTGAACGACCACAGCGGGCGGCCGAAGAAGATCGAGAAGCGCTCCACGCGCATCCCGCACCACTTGGCCACCACCATGTGCCCGGCCTCGTGGACGAGCACCAGGCCCATCAGGATCAGGACGAACCACAGGATGTTGAGCGCCGTCACGCCGTCACCGCCCCGATCACGTCGGCCGCGATCGCCCGGGCACGCCGGTCGGCCGCCAGCACGGTCTCCAGCGACGCCGCCGGCTCGGCGGGCAGCGCCTCCAACGTACGCGCCACGGTGCGCGGGATGTCCATGAACCCGATCCGCTCGTCCAGGAATGCCGCCACGGCCACCTCGTTCGCCGCATTCAGCACGGCCGGGGCGGTGCCGCCCTCGCGGCCCGCGTCGCGGGCCAGCGCCAGGCATGGGAACGCCGTCTCATCGGGCTCGTGGAACTCGATGGTGCGCCCCACCAGGTCCATCGGCGCCATCGGCGGCGGCGGCGCGGGGTGGCGAAGCGCGTATCCGATCGGCACGCGCATGTCCGGCGGACCGCAGTGGGCCAACACGCTGCCGTCCTCCACGCGCACCATCGCGTGGATGATCGACTGCGGATGCACCACCACCTCGATGTCGTCGTAGGCGAGGTCGAACAGGTGGTGCGCCTCGATCACCTCGAGCCCCTTGTTCATGAGCGTGGCCGAGTCGATCGTGATCTTCGCCCCCATCGTCCACGTGGGGTGGCGCAGCGCCTGGGCACGCGTCACCGTCTCCAGTTGCGCCGCGCTGCGGCCGCGGAACGGCCCGCCCGATGCGGTGATGATCGCCCGGTGCACCCGCTCCCGCGGCAGGCCCTCCAGCAACTGGAACAGAGCCGAATGCTCGGAGTCGACCGGCAGCAGGCGCGCACCGGTGCGCGCCATGGCGGCCGCGACCAGGTCTCCGCCGGCCACCAGGCTCTCCTTGTTGGCGAGGGCCACGTCCACGCCGGTCTCCAGCGCGCGAAGGGTGGGGCGCAGCCCGGCCGCGCCCACCAGCGCGTTCAGCACGACGTCCGGCTCGCTGGCCTCGATGAGGGCCGCCAGGTCGGGGTCGTGGACGACCGTACCGCCGCCGGCCGCGCAGCTCGTGTGGCGGACCCCATGGGCCGCGGCCTGGGCGGCCATCTCCTCGGCGTTCGATCCGCAGGCGAGGCCGCAGGCCACCATCTCCGGCGCGGCGGCGATCACCTCGAGGGCCTGGATGCCGATCGATCCGGTCGACCCGAGTACGAGAACGCGCGTCACGTCGGTGATGGTAGCGGGGTCCTGCGATCCGGCGGTGAAGGGCTTCTTAACGCGCGTCCGCCAGTTCCTGCGCGGTCTCACAGAACGCCGCCACCAACGCGACGCACGCATCGAGGTCCGCGGGATGGCACGCCTCCACCACCTGGTGGACGTAGCGGGTGGGGATCGAGACGCAGCCGGCCACCGCACCGTCACCGGAGAGCTGCAGCTCTCGCGTGTCGGTGCCGCCACGGGACATGATCTCCATCTGGTGTTCGATGCCTCGCGCCTGTGCGGTCGCCACCAGGTGGTCCACCATCTCCCGCGGCACGATCGCGCTGGAGTCGTAGACCTTGACCGCGGCGCCGGCGCCGAGCTGCGTGATGCGCTCGTGCGGCTTCGCGCCCGGCCCGTCGTTGGCCAGGGTGATGTCGATGGCGAGCCCCACGTCGGGCCGCACCCGGGCGGTGGCGACCCGGGCCCCGCGCAGCCCGACCTCCTCCTGGACCGTGGCGACGGCCACGATCTCGCAGTCGTGCTGGTCCAGCGCCTTCATCGCCTGGACCATCACGTACAGCCCGGCCCGGTTGTCGAGGCTCTTGCAGGTGACCAGGTCGCCCAGTCGCTCCATGCGCCGCTCGCGGGTCACGACGTCGCCCGGGCGCACCAGCTCACGCACACGGTCCTCGGGCAGCCCGAGGTCCACGTAGAAGTCCTCCAGCTTCGGGGGCCGGCGCTTCTCCTCGTCGCTCATGATGTGCACCGGCCGGCTGCCGAGGATGCCCAGCAGGTCCTCGCGCCCGTGCACCACCACGCGCTGGGCGCTGAGGGTCTTGGGGTCGAACCCGCCCAGCGGCAGCATCCGCAGGAACCCGCCGTCCTCGATGTGCGTGACCATGAACCCGATCTCATCGAGGTGCGCGGCCAGCATCACCCGCGGGCCGCCGCGCCCCGGGCGACGGGCGATGAGGTTGCCCACCGGGTCCACCTCCACGGCCTCGCACACCGGCTCCAGCTCGCGGCGCACCACCTCGCGGATGCGCTCCTCGCGGCCCGACGTACCGGGCGTCTCGCACAGCTCGGTCAGCAGTGCCAGATCCATGACGACCCCCTCCCCGGCCCTCAGTAGACGAGGGCGATGGTCATGATGTACGACGCGACGGCCCCGAACAGGAGCGCGTCGAAGCGATCCAGCACGCCGCCGTGGCCCAACAGGATGCGCCCGGAGTCCTTCGCGCCGGCGTCGCGCTTCAGCAGCGACTCGAACAGGTCGCCCAGGAATGCCGCCGGGCAGATCACCAGACCGAGGACCAGCGACTGCCACGCGGTGATCCAGTCCATGTACAGCCCGGCCACCACCACCGCGAGCACCGCCACCACAAGGCCCACGACTGCGCCCTCGACGGTCTTCTTGGGCGATGTGAGCGGCGCGATCGGCCGCCGGCCCCACAGCCGGCCCCCCACATACGATGCCGTGTCGAACACCCAGACGCCCACCAGGACATTGGTGACCGCGCCGGCCCCGTGCGGCAGCTCGCGCGTCATCACCAGCACCGCCATCGGCACGCCGATGTAGACCACGCCCAACAGGGTGACCGCGATGCGGATGGTCACGTCGTCGCGGCGCGGCATCATCAGGCCGGCGATGGCCACCAACCCCAGGGCCACGCCCATGCCGATCAGCAGGCCGTGCTCGGGCGCGTCATGCAACCACGCGCCGGCGATGAGCGCGAGTGCGCCGGCGTAGCCCGCCCAGCGCAGGGGCCCCCATGCGGCCACGAGGTTGTACAGCTCGTACAGGGCGAGCATCGCGATGCCGGCGACGGCCGCCACCCAGAGCGGACCCCCGATCACCACCGCGATGATGGCCACCACGACGCCGGGCACCGCCACGAGCAGTCGTGAGGTCAGGATCCCTCCCTGCCGCCGAAGCGCCGCTGGCGGCCGGCGTAGTCGGCCAGCGCCTCGGCCAGGCCGTCCTCATCGAAGTCGGGCCACAGGCGGTCGGAGAAGTAGAGCTCTGAGTAGGCGCTCTGCCAGAGCAGGAAGTTGGAGAGCCGCTGCTCCCCGCTGGTGCGGATCACCAGTTCCGGGTCGCGCAGGTCGGCGCCGTACAGGCAGCGCGAGAACTCCTCCACGCCGGCGTCATCGCCGTACTCGGCGCAGAAGCGCCGGGCGGCATCGACGATCTCCTGGCGCGCGCCGTAGTTCATGGCGATGAACAGGTGCAGCCGCGAGTTCTGCGCGGTCGTCGCCTCCGCCTGGGCGATCTTGCCCCGCAGGTCCTCACTGAGCTCGTCGATGCGACCGATGAACCGGATCCGCACGCCCTCTGCGTGCAGTTCGTCCACCTCGCGGTCGATCAGCTCACAGAACAGGCCCATCAGGTCATCGACCTCGGCGTCGGGGCGCCTCCAGTTCTCGGTGGAGAACGAGAAGATCGTGAGGTCCTCGATGCCGGCATCGCCGGCCGCGCGGACCACACGCTTCAGGGCACGCGCACCGGCACGGTGGCCGGCGCCCACCGGCATGCGCCGCTCGCGCGCCCAGCGGCCGTTGCCGTCCATGATGATCGCGACCGATCGCGGCACGCCGGAGCGCTCGGTCACCGGACCGGGGCGTGCGGAGCGACCCAGCCCGAGGACCGCCCTGGCGGTGCGCAGTCGGGTCAGCAGTGTCATGTGGGGTTTCCCCGCCGCACGTGCGGCTCAGACCTCGAGGATCTCCGCCTCTTTGCGGGCCAGCAGGTCGTCGATGCCCTTCACCTCGGCGTCGGTGAGCTTCTGGATCTCGTCCTGCGCGCGGGCCAGGTCGTCGCGGGAGATGTCGCCGTCCTTCTCCTCACGCTTGAACTCATTGAGCATGTCGCGACGGACGTTGCGCACCGCGATGCGCGCCTCCTCGGCCATCTTGTGGGCCAGGCGCACCATCTCCTTGCGCCGCTCCTCGGTGAGCTGCGGCACCGGCAGCCGGATGATCTTGCCGTCATTGCTCGGGGTGAGGCCGATGTCCGACTCGAGCAGAGCCTTCTCGATCGCCCCGAGAATTGAGGGGTCGTACGGCTGGACGGTGATCAACCGCGCCTCGGGCGCGTTGACGCCGGCGAGCTGGTTCAGCGGCGTCTTGGTGCCGTAGGCGTCCACGACCACCCGGTCGAGTAGACCGGTCGATGCGCGGCCGGTGCGGATCGATGCGAACTCGCCCGCCAGCGCCTTTGCGGCCCCTTCCATGCGTCGCTTGGTGTCCTTCAGACGTTCCTGCATCACGCGCTCCTCACTCGCCGGTGACGACCGTTCCGATGCGCTCGCCGTCGAGCAGCCGGCCGATGTTCCGCTCGTCGCCCATGTTGAACACGTAGATGGGGAGTCCGTTGTCCATGCACAGGGTGAGCGCCGTGGTGTCCATGACCTTCAGGCCGCGCTCGATGGCCTCCATGTGGCTGATGCGCGGGATGAGCTTGGCATCCGGCGTGGTGCGAGGGTCGGCGTCGAGCACGCCCTCCACGGCATTCTTGGCCATGAGTATGCACTCCGCCCCGATCTCAAGCGCGCGCAGCGCGGCGGTGGTGTCGGTGGTGAAGAACGGGTTGCCGGTGCCGCCGGCGAAGATCACCACGCGCCCCTTCTCCAGGTGGCGGATGGCGCGGCGGCGGATGTACGGCTCGGCCACCTCCTGCATGGAGATCGCCGACTGCACGCGGGTCGCGAGACCCAGCTTCTCCAGCGCATCCTGGATGGCCAGCGCGTTGAGCACCGTCGCGATCATGCCCATGTAGTCGGCGGTCGCCCGGTCCATGCCGATCGACGCACCCTGGAGGCCGCGGAAGATGTTGCCGGCGCCCACCACGATCGCCACCTCGACGCCGCGGCCCACCGCTTCGTGCACCTGACGGGCGATCACATGGATCCGTTCGGGGTCGATCCCGTAGGGCTCATCGCCCATCAGGGCCTCGCCCGACAGCTTCAGGACGACGCGGCCGAATGCGCCATGGGCGCCCGCGGCCGATGCCGGGGGCGCCACGGGCGCCCCCGGATCGTGTGATTCCCTACTGGCCAAGCTCAAACAGGGCGAAGCGCCGGATCGTGATGTTCTCGCCCAGGCCCGCGGCGGTCTCCACACGCAGCTGCTCCACCGTGCGCGCCTTCTTCTCACCCTGGTCGCGGACGTACTCCTGCTCCAGCAGGCAGATCGACTTGAGGTGCTTGCTCAGCTTGCCCTCGACGGCCTTCTCGCGCGCCTTCTCGGGCACGTCCTTGGCCTGGTCCTCGTAGATCGCGCGCTCGGACGCCGCGTACTCCTCGGGAACCTCATCGATGCTGACGAACTGCGGCTTCATCGCGGCGATGTGCAGGGCCACATCGCGCACGAAGCCCTGGAACTGCTCGGTGCGGGCGACGAAGTCGGTCTCGCAGTTCACCTCGACCAGCACGCCCACGCGGCCGGTGGAGTGGATGTAGCTGCCCACCAGGCCCTCGTTGGCCGCACGGCCGGCGCGCTTGGCGGCGTCGGCAAGGCCCTTCTTGCGCAGCTCGGCGACGGCGACCTCCATGTCGCCGCCGGCCTCCGCCAGCGCGTTCTTGCAGTCCATCATCCCGGCGCCGGTCTTCTCGCGCAGTTCCTTCACCATCGCGGCGGTGATCGGGGTGCTCACGAGGCGCTCCCCTCTGCCTGCGCCGCCGCGACCTCCTCGGCCGGGATCTCCTCGGCGCTGGCCACGATCTCCTGCACCGCCCCCTCGCCCTTGCCCTCGAGGACGGCGTCGGCGAGCGCGCCCAAGATCAGGTTGCACGAGCGGATGGCGTCGTCGTTGCCCGGGATGACGTAGGTGGCGTCGTCGGGGTCACAGTTGGTGTCGACCAGGCCGATCACCGACAGGCCGAGGCGGTTGGCCTCGCGCACGCCGATGGCCTCCTTCTTCAGGTCCACGATCACCACGGCGTCCGGCAGCCGCTGCATGTCGGCCACGCCACCCAGGTTCGTCTCGAGCTTGAGCAGCTCGGCCTCACGGGCCAGGCGCTCACGCGTGGGCAGCAGCTCGAGCTGGCCGCCCTTCTTCTGGTTGCGCAGCTCGTGCAGACGCCGGATGCGCTGCGAGATCGTGCCCCAGTTGGTCAGCAGGCCACCGAGCCAGCGGTGCGACACGTACGGCATGTTGCAGCGCTTGGCGTGCTCGGCGATCGACTCTTGGCACTGCTTCTTGGTGCCGACGAACAGGACGGTGCCGCCACGCTGGGAGATCGCGCGCACCACATCGCACGACTGCTCCAGGAGCTGGATCGTCTGCTGCAGGTCGATGATGTAGATGCCGCTGCGCTCGCCGAAGATGTATCGCTTCATCTTCGGGTTCCAGCGCCGCGTCTGGTGACCGAAGTGAACTCCGGACTCCAGCAGCTGCTTCATGGTCACGACAGGCACGGTGACTCCTCGCTGCTCTCGGTTTGGGTGGGTGCTGCGCCGGCTGCGGCCGATGGAGCCCGGCGCGCGACGGCGCCGGACACCGCCATCGGGCGGTGCGAACCGGGGAGTGGGTTGGATGTGCGGCTGGGAATCCTAGTACACGCCGCCCGACCGGGCGCACGGGCCGACCGCGGCGCGGGTCAGCGGTGGCCCTGTTCCCGGCCGCCGTGGGTCCCCCAGGGGGTCGGCGGCGCCAGATCCGCCAGCTCCGCGGCATTGGCACGCACGCGCTCGAGCGCCTCGGCGAGGTCGGCCGGCAGAGGGCTCGTGACCTCCACCGCCTCCCCGGTCTCCGGATGCGCGAAGGAGAGCCGGGCGGCATGGAGGAACTGGCGGCTCACGCCCAGGTCGTTCGGGCGGCGGCCGTAGACCGGGTCACCCACCACCGGGAGCCCCTCGGCCTCCATGTGCACGCGGATCTGGTGGGTCCGTCCGGTCTCGAGGCGCAACTCCACCAGCGAGTAGATCGCCAGTGCCTCCAGCAGGCGCAGGTGCGTGACGGCCTCGCGCCCCTCGGTCACCTGCACGCTCATCCGGGTGCGGACCCGACGGTCGCGCCCGATCATGCGGTCCACCGTGAGGGCGGGCGGCGCCTGACCGTGGAGCAGGGCGATGTACCGGCGCTCGATCTCGCGGCGACGCATCATCCGCTGCAGGCGTCGATGGGCCCGCTCCGACCGGGCCACCACCAGCAGGCCGGAGGTGTCGCGGTCCAGGCGGTGGACGATCCCGGGGCGGGTCGGCTCGTCGCCGCCGGCGATGGCGTGGGCCAGCAGACCGTGCACCAGGGTGCCGCCGGAGTGGCCGGCCGACGGGTGCGTCACGACGCCCGCGGGCTTGTCGACCACCAGCAGGTGGGCGTCCTCATACATGACCGTGAAGGGCACCGATGCCTCGGGCACCAACTCCGAAAGCGCCGGAGGGAGGGGCCGCACCACCACCCGTTCGCCCGCGGCGAGGGCATGGCGCTTGGGGCGCACCGCGCCGTCCACGACCACACGTCCGGCCTCGATCAGGCGCTGCGCCTCGGCGCGGCTGCCCACATCCTCCAGCGCCCCCACCACCGCATCCAGGCGGCGTCCCTCCTCCTCGGGGCCTGCCACCACGGTGAGCGCGGGCGGATCGGGCCGGATCACGGCCCCTGCTCGGGTTCGACCCGCGGTTCTTCGCGCAGGAGGCCGAACACGATCAGCGCGGCGCCGGTCACGATGCCGATGTCGGCCACGTTGAAGGCCGGCCACTGGGCGGGATCGATGAAGTCGGTCACCGCGCCGTGGGCCAGCCGGTCCACCAGGTTTCCGATGCTGCCGCCCACCAGGAGACCCGCGCCGGCGGCCACGGTGGGGTTGCGCGCCACGAGCCCGGCCAGCGCGATGGCGATGGCGCAGAGGGCGAAGACCGTGAGCACCGATACGGCCGTCGCGCGGCCGGGGAACAGCCCGAACGCAATGCCCGTGTTGTTCACGCGCGTGAGATCCAGCCCGGGGACCAGGTCGATCGATTCACCCAGGGTCATCGACGCGCGCACGACGTACTTGGTGATCTGGTCGGCCACCAGCACGACCAGCGCCAGCACCGCGGCGGTCACGACCCGCGAGTGGGCCTGGCGCCGTTGGCGGCGCGCGACGGCCCGCTCGACGGCCGCGCGGGTGCCCGCTCCATCGGTCGTCATGCGGCGCCGTCCACGTCGGCGAGGGCCGACGCGAGATGGGCGATGATCTGCGTCGGGTCTCCGTCCACCTCGATGAGCTTACGCGCCCCGCCGCTTCCCCGACGTAAACGGACGGCGGAGGGTCGCACGCCGGCGGCCCCGGCGAGGTATGCGAACAGCGCAGCGTTGGCCTGGCCCTGGTGGGGCGGCGCGGCGATCTGGATGCGCAGGGCGCCCGCCTGGACGCCCACCGCGCCGGTCCTGCGTGCCCGCGGGACGGCCTTGACCGCCACGACGACACCCGTACCGGTCACGGTGAGCCACTCCGGTGCGGGCGCCGGCGGGCTCAGAAGCTCCCCAGCAGGCCCAGGACGAGGTTGCGCAGCACGTACAGGACCAGCAGCGCCGCGATCGGCGAGAGGTCGAACATCCCGATGGGCGGGATGAAGCGGCGGAAGATCCCCAGGTACCAGTCGGTGCTCTGATGCGCGAAGTTCCAGACGGCCCGCAACGGACCCGAGATCGGCGGCCGGGGCGCGAAGGACATCACGATGCGCATGAAGATCACGATGATGTACACCGTGAACAGCGCGCTGATGTAGAGCTCGACCTGCTCCATCACGACCGCCCCACCCGGCCGGTCATGCGAGCCCGCGCGCCCGGTCCGCCGCGGCGACCACGGCGTCGGCGATGTGGGCGCGCACGGCGCCGCGTTCCAGCACGGCCAGGCCGGCCATGGTGGTCCCGGCGGGCGAGCTGACCCGCCGGCGCAGTTCGGCCGGGTCGGCGCCGTCGGCCAGCAGCGCCGCCGCGCCGGCGATCACTCCGCCGGCCATCGCCCGGGCCTGCGCGCGCGGCAACCCGGCCGCCACGCCCCCCTCCTCCAGCGCCTCGGCCACCAGGGCGACGAACCCGGGTCCGCTCCCGGCCAGCGCCGTCGCGGCGGGGAACAGATTCTCGGGGAGGTCCACCACGGTGCCCAGCGGCGCCAGCAGCTCATCGAGCGTGGTCCCGGTGGCGTCGTCCACGCCCCGTCGGGCCACGGCCACCAGACCCGCCCCGTGCCGCACGGCCAGGTTCGGCATGGTGCGCACCAGCCCCACACCGGGCAGGGCGGCACCGAGCATGTCCAGGTCCCAGCCCGCGGCCACCGAGAGCACCACGCTCCGCGGGGTCAGGCCGGGCCGGATGGTCTCGAGCGCCCCCGCCATGTCGACCGGCTTCACCGCGACGCAGACGAGGTCGGCGCGCGACACCTCCACCACCGTCGCGGGATGGCCGCCCACGTCGTCCACGGCCGCAGCGACCGCGGCGGGCACGGCGTCGGCGATGCGCAGCGTGTCGCCCAGCGCCGGGCGATCGCGCACGAGACCCGCGACGAGGGCGCGCCCCATCGCGCCGGCCCCGACCAGGCCGATGGTGAGCCGGTGCGCGCTCAATACTGGTTGAAGAAGCCCTTCTCCAGCAGTCGCGCCCGCTCCTCGGCCGACACCTCGACATTGCGCGGCGTGAGCATGAACACCTTGTCGGCGACGCGCTGCATGCCTCCGTCCAGGGCGTAGGTGAGCCCGCTGGAGAAGTCGATGAGTCGTTTGGCCAGGTCGGTCTCGGCGCTCTGGAGATTCAGGATGACCGGGACGGTGCCCTTGAACTTGTCGGCGATCTGCTGCGCGTCGTTGAAGCTCTTGGGCACGACGAGGTGCACCTCGGCCGGCTGGGCGCGATTCTCGACGGCCCGCATCACGGGCGGGCGGCTGCGGGGCGCGCTGTCGGCGAAAATGTCATCGAAGTCGTCGTCGCGCCGGCGCGATCCCAGCCGCCGGACGTTCGGCCGCTCGCGGTAGCTGCGCTCGAGATCCTCCTGGGCGGAGCTGTAGCGCTCGCGCTCGCGGCCACGGTCCGCGTGGCGCCGCTCGCGATCGTCGCCGCCGTCGTCGAACTCGTCGTCGTAGTCGTCCGGCTCATCGGCCATACCGAAGTAGACGAGTGTGCGGTGCCAGAAGTCGCTGACGGCCATCTACGAGATCCCCGTGCCGGTGGTTCGGATGCGCTCGAGGAGGCCACGACCGACGCGAACCATCGTCGCCCCCTCCTGGGCTGCGACGAGGAAGTCCTGGCTCGTGCCCATCGAGAGGTCGCTGAAATCGTGACGGCCCGCCCATTCGGCGCGGAGCCCGTCGGCCAGCCGCCGTGTGGCGGCGAAATGGCGCCGGCTCAGCTCAGGGTCGGATTGCTTCGGGGGCATGGCCATGAGGCCACCGATCACGAGGTCGGAGTGAACCGACACGTCCTCTACGAATGCCCGCAGGCGCGTGGGCAAGATACCACCTTTGGTTGCTTCCTCGGCGATGTTCACTTCGACAAGGACCCGGGTGGGACCTTCCGCCCGCCGGGCGATCTCCGCCGCCAG
>JBIQJW010000025.1:0-8891 GCA_044507145.1 Actinomycetota bacterium | reverse complement strand
CTTCGACAAGGACCCGGGTGGGACCTTCCGCCCGCCGGGCGATCTCCGCCGCCAGTCGCTCCGAGTCCAGCGCGTGGATCAGGCGCACGGCCGGCAGCAGGTCACGCACCTTGTTGCGCTGGATGTGGCCGATGAAATCGAAGGTGATCGCTCCGTCCGCGAGCGCGGCCTTCGCCCGCAGGTCCTGCAGGCGGTTCTCCCCCACCACCTCCACCCCGGCCTCCACCAGCGCGGGCGTGTCCTGTGGCGCGATGTACTTCCCGGCCAGCACCAGCTGCACCGCGCCCGGCGCCCGGCCGGAACGGACCGCCGCCTCGTCCAGCCCCGCGCGCGCCTCATCCAGCACCTCGCGCAACCGCACCGCGTCAAGCACCGCGCCCCTCCGGTTCCGTGTTCCAGATCACGCCGGCGTGCCGGCCGCATGGGCCGCCGGCCCGCCTGAACGAGTAGAAACGCTCGGCCTCGCACCGCGTGCAGGCGTCGACCGTGGCGATGGCGGCGCCGGGTAACCCGGCCCGGCGCAGCGCGGCGCGCGCCGCTGCGCCCAGGTCCACGGCCTCCCCGCTGATCACGCCGGCGCCGAACCGCGTCGCGAACCGGTCGCGCACCTCTGCGCTCACGGGGTAGCAGCACGGCCCGATGCCCGGACCGATCGCCGCCGCCGTGCGCGCGGGATCACCCAGGGCCGCCACCGCCGCATCGACGACGCCCGCGACAAGGCCCCGCCACCCGGCATGCGCCGCGGCCACGCCGGCCCCGTCGCGCCGCCAGAGCAGCACCGGCAGGCAGTCCGCCCCCAGCACCGCCAGCGGTAGCCCCGGCGCCCCGGTGGCCAGCCCGTCGCCCTCCTCCCAGCCGCGCAGTTCGCCGGTGAAGCGCCCCGGTCGCGCCGGAGCGCCGATGCGGTGGACCTCGGCGCCGTGCACCTGATGGACCATGGTCACCCGTCGCTCATCCACCGCGAGCGTCCGCGCCAGCGCCCGCCGGTTCGCGCGGACGGCCTCCGGCCGGTCGCCGGTGTCGGCGCCGAGGTTCAGCCCGGACCACGGGCCCTCGCTCACGCCGCCGGCGCGCGTGGTGAACACGGCACGGGCGGGCCCGTCCACCGCCACCTCGATCAGATCCAGACCGCTCACGCGCCATCCACCCCCGCCGCGCGCAACGCGGCCGCCAACTGCTCGTCACGACTGCGCACGCGCCCGTCGATCAGCGCCGCGCGCGCGCCCGCGAGGCCGGCACCCACCCGCGGCCCGGCGGGAACGCCGGCCCGCAGCAGATCGTCGCCGGTGATCGCGAGGCCGCGGTCGCGGTCGGTGGTCCACCACTCCACCACGCGCAGGGCACCCCATGCCAAGGCGCCCAGCCCGGCTCCGGGCGCGGCGCGGCTGAGGATCGCGTCCACCGCAGACCGGCTCGGGGCGTCGGCCAGCGAGGCCACGAGGCCGCGCCCGGCGTCGACGTCGGAGGCGATCGCGCGCGCCCACCCGGGGAACGCGGAGGCGGCCACCGCCGCGGGCTCCAGCGCCGCGCCGGCACGCAGCGCCCACCGCGGCAGGTCCGGCGCGCCGCCGGTGGCACGGGCCCGGTCGACCGCCGCCACGCGGTCCTGGGCACCGTCCGCCACCCACGGGACGCCCACGCCGGCGAGGATCTCCAGCGCACGCCCTGCGCAGGCCTCGCCCAGCAGGCGGCCCATCTCGTCGGCCACGCGGGCGGAGCCGAGGTCGAGGGCCGGTGCGGCGGCGCGCGCCTCACGGTCGGTTCCGTCGTCCATGTGCAGGTGCAGGCGGGCGAGGTAGCGCGCCGCCCGCACGAGCCTGCTGGGATCCTCGGTGAAGCTGCCCGGCCGCAGGGCCCGCAGGGTCCGCGTCTCCAGGTCGAGCGATCCCCCATGGGGGTCGATGAGGCGCCCGGCATGTGGTCCGGCAAGTCCCACGGCCATCGCGTTCACGGTGAAGTCGCGTCGCGCGAGGTCGTCCAGCAGGGTCCCGGGCTCCACGGTGGGCAATGCCCCCGGGCGCTCGTAGCGCTCACGCCGGGCGGTGACCACGTCGATCAGCCCGTCGCGGAATGCGACCTCCGCGGTTCCGAACCGCGGGAACACCTCCACGGGCGCGCCCAGCGCACGGCCCAGGCGCCGCGCCAGACGCAGCGCGTCCCCCTCCACCACCAGGTCCAGGTCGTCACCGGGTTCGACGCCCAGCAGCGCGTCCCGCACAACGCCCCCCACGGCGCATACGGCGTCGGTCCCCAGCATCGGCCGGACCGCACGCACCAGCGGGTGGGCACCCACCCGCTCCGCGGCGTCGGACACCGCGCCGCTCATCGCGCACCGCCGGGCGCCGGGCCATGCCGGTCACTACACTGCGCCGCGTGTCCGACGCACACGATCCCGTGTCCCTGAAGCTGAGCGACGTCGCCCCGGTGGCGCCGGAGCTCCTGGAGGCGTTCGCGAAGTTCGAGCATCTGTCCTATCAGGAGCTCAACGACCGGTTCGCCGAGCACACGCAGGCGTTCCGCGAGTGGGTCGAGCGGCCCGAGAACGCCGGTCGCCCCATCCGGGACTGGCCGGGGTATCTCGACCGGATCGCGCTGGATGCGCTGATCGAGCGTCGCACCTGGATGGAGTAGCCAGCGGCGCTACCCCTCGGGGATGACCGCGATGGCCTCGATCTCCACGCGCGCGCCGAGCGGCAGCGCCGCGACCCCGATGGTGGACCGCGCCGGCGCATCGGTGACGAACGTGCGAGCGTAGACCTCGTTCATGGCCGGGAAGTCGGCCAGATCCACCAGGAAGACCGTGCACTTGGTGACGTGCTCGACGCGCGCGCCGGCACCGGCGAGAACCGCCTCGAGATTGCGCAGCACCACGGCGGTCTGCTCGCGCACATCACCATCCACCAACGCACCGGTGGCCGCGTCCACGGGGATCTGCCCGGAGACGAACACGATCTCGCCCGGCGTGGCCGCCACGGCCTGGTTGTAGGGCGCGCCGGCCACGGGGGCCGGGGCCGCGTCTGTACGGATGATTCGCATGCCCACAGTGTGCCCGTTGCGCGCCGGCGTCGCAGGCGCGCGCGACGGCGGTGCTACAGGCGCACCGGCACGCCGGCGTCGGCCATCGCCCGCTTCACCTGGTCGATGCTGAAGACACCGTCGTGGAACACCGACGCCGCGAGCACGGCGTCCACATGCCCCGTATGCACCACATCGGCGAAGTGGGCCAGGGTGCCCGCGCCACCGGACGCGATCACCGGCACCGGCACCGCATCCGCGATGGCCGCCAGCAGCTCCACATCGAAGCCGTCCTGGGTGCCGTCGCGGTCCATGCTGGTCACCAGCAGCTCACCGGCGCCCCGGTCGGTCACCTCGCGCGCCCACTCGACCGCCTCACGGCCCGTCTCCAAGCGTCCACCGTTGAGGTACACCTCCCAGCCGGCCCCGTCGGCACGCCGCTTCGCGTCGATGGCGACCACGATGCACTGTGACCCGAATCGCGCCGAGGCCCGGTCCACCAGGGTGGGGTCGCGCACCGCCGCACTGTTCAGGGAGACCTTGTCCGCTCCGGCCGCCAGCACCGCGCGGATGTCGTCCTCGGAGCGCAGGCCGCCGCCGATGGTGAACGGGATGAACACCTGCTCGGCGGTGCGCCGCACCAGGTCGATGATCGTGCCGCGTTCCTCGTGCGTGGCGGTGATGTCCAGGAACACCAGCTCGTCGGCGCCCTCGCGGTCGTAGCGGGACGCCAGCTCCACCGGGTCGCCGGCATCGCGCAGGTCCACGAAGTTGACCCCCTTCACCACCCGGCCGCGGTCCACGTCCAGGCAGGGGATCACGCGGATCATGCGCGCCCCTCCAGGACGTCGAGCGCCTCGGCCACGGTGAAGCGGTTCTCGTAGAGGGCGCGCCCCACGATCACGCCCGTGATCGTCGGCACGCCGAGGTCGCGCAGCCGGCGCAGGTCGTCCAGCGAGGCGACCCCGCCGGAGGCGATCAGCTCGAGCGGCGGCGCCGCCTCGGAGATGCGCCGCAGCGCGCCGAGGTTCGGCCCGCCCAGGGTGCCGTCGCGGCCGATGTCGGTGTACAGCAGGTGGCGCACGCCGGTGGTGACCAACTCGGCCGCGACATCCCAGGCGTCACGGTCCGACACCTGGGTCCAGCCGTGGGTCGCCACCTTGCCCTGCCGGGCGTCGAGGGCCACCACCAGGCCGTCGCCCAGGCGGTCGATGGCCCAGCGCAGCAGCTCCGGGTCGCTCAGCACGGCGGTGCCAACCACGATGCGGTCCACGCCGGTGGCGACGGCCGTCTCGATCGCCGCGCGGGAGCGCAGGCCGCCGCCCAGATGCACCGTGCCGGCGAACGTCGCCGCGATGCTGGCCACCAGCGCCGCGTGGACCGGCTGCCCGTCGAGGGCCCCGTCCAGGTCCACCACGTGCAGCGACGACGCCCCGCCGTCGGCGAACGCCTTGGCCTGGGCCACCGGGTCGTCGTTGAACACCGTGGTCTGGTCGAAGTCGCCCTGACGCAGCCGAACCGCGTTGCCGGCGCGCAGGTCGATCGCGGGATAGAGGGTGATGCTCACGCCCGCGCCGCCCCGTGCTCGCGGACGCCCTCGAGCCACCGCCCCAGCAGGCCCAGGCCGGCCGAGCTCGACTTCTCCGGGTGGAACTGCACTCCCATCACCTCTCCCCGTCCGGCGGCGGCGCAGAACCGCCCGCCATGATCAGCGCTCCCCAGGAGCGCACCCTCATCCTCAGGTATGCAGCCGTACGTGTGCACGAAGTAGTAGGTCGCCGCGGCGGGTCCGCCCGCGGCGGGGGCGAGCACGGTCCCCGGCACCCAGTCCACGTGGCTCCACCCGATGTGGGGCAGCTTGCGCCGCGTGCGAACGCGCCGGACCGCGCCGGAGAGCAGACCCAATCCGGCCACGCCGGGGCTCTCCTCGCTCTCGTCGAACAGCAGCTGGAGGCCCAGGCAGATGCCCAGCACGGGCACCCCGCCGGCCGCCGCGGCGTGGATCGTCTCGTGCAGGCCGTGCGCGCGGATCCGCCGCATCGCCTCACCGAAGTTGCCGACGCCCGGAAGCATCACCGCGTCGAACCCGGCCGGATCGACCGGCGCCGTCACCACCGACACGTCGGCACCGAGCGACTCCAGCGCCTTCGCGGCACTGCGGAGGTTGCTCATCTCGTAGTCGAGCACGGCCACGCGGGCGGCCTGCGTCACAGGGTGCCCTTGGTCGACGGCACGCCGCTCACCCTCGGGTTCACGGCGATGGCCACCGCCAGCGCGCGGGCCAGCGCCTTGAAGGTGCCCTCGATCGCGTGGTGCACATTGCCCTGCGCCAGAAGGCGCACATGCAGGGTCAGACCGGCGTGGTTGGACAGGCCGCGCAGGAACTCGCCCACCAGCTCGGTCTCGAACCCGCCGATGACCGTGACCGGCAACGGGAGGTCGAGGGCCAGGAACGGCCGGCCCGACAGGTCCAGCGCCACCTGCACCAGGCACTCGTCCATGGGGATGAGGGACGAGCCGTACCGCTCGATGCCGCTGCGATCGCCCAGCGCCTGCGAGAGTGCCTGCCCCAGCGTGATGCCCACGTCCTCCACGGTGTGGTGGCTGCCGGTCTCCAGGTCGCCCCGGGCCTCGACCTCGAGGTCGATCAGCGCGTGACGCGCCAGCAGGGTGAGCATGTGGTCGAAGAACCCGACACCGGTCGCGATGGTGGAGACCCCGGAGCCGTCCAGGTCCACCCGGACGCGGACGTCGGTCTCGCCGGTGACGCGCTTCGCCTCGCCGATGCGCTCGCGCGGCGCCGTCACGACCGGTTCCTCGCCTCGGCGGAGCGGGCGTGCAGCGGGAAGCCCTCGGCGGTGGCGAGCGCAGACAGGTGCGGGGTGAGCTCGCGCACGGCCTCGTCGGTCATCTCCACCACGGACATCCTCCTGAGAAAGGTCGACGGGCCCAGCGCGGACGCATACCGGGCCGCCCCACCGGTGGGCAGGACGTGATTGGAGCCCGCCACGTAGTCGCCGAACGCGGTCGCGCAGTTGGGTCCGACGAAGACGGCGCCCGAGCGGTGGATGCGATCGGCGATGGCGTAGGGCTCGGCGGTCGCGATCTCCAGGTGCTCGGACGCGAACGCCTCGGCGAGCTCCACGGCCAGCGGCATGCTGGCGCACTCCACCAGCGTGATCGGCCCCTGCGGGTCGGGCAGGTCGGCCAGCTCGCGCTCGACGGCGTCGATGACGGTGGGGTCATCGCTGGCCAGCACAGCCGGGGAGTCGACACCGTGCTCGGCCTGCGCCAGCAGGTCCAGCGCCAGCGCGTGCGGGTCGGCGGTGCGGTCGGCGATGATCATCACCTCGCTGGGCCCGGCGATACCGTCGATGCCCACCCGTCCCACGACCTGGCGCTTGGCCTCCTGCACCCACGGGCTCCCGGGGCCCACGATCACGGCCACCGGCGAGATCGTCGCCGTGCCGTACGCCAGCGCGCCGATCGAGCCGGCGCCGCCGACGGCGTACACCTCGTCGATCCCCAGCAGCGCGGCGGTGGCCATCACGGTCTCGTTGGGGCGCCCGTCGGCGCCGGGCGGGCTGACCACCGCGATGCGTCCCACGCCGGCCGCCTGGGCCGGGATGGCGGTCATGATGAGGGTCGACGGGTAGGCCGCACGGCCGCCCGGCACGTAGCAGCCGGCCGCGTCCACGGGCACGGACCGCACCTGGATGCGCTGGCCGTAGGGAAGGGTGACGTGCCGGTCATCGGGCAGCAGCGCCTCGGCGAAGCGGCGCACCTGCGCCGCGGCGGCGACGATGGCCGCGCGCAGGCCCGGCTCCAGCCGGTCCAGCGCCTTCTGCAGCCGTGCCGGCGACACGCGCAGCCGGTCATGGGTGAACTCGGGGCTATCGAAGCGACGGGTCATGTCGACCAGGGCGTCGTCGCCGCGCCGCCGGACGTCGTCGAGGATCTCCTCCACGCCGGTGCGCACGCCGTCGGCGTCGGTGTCGGGCCGCAGCGTCAGCGTGAGGGCCTGCGCACCGCCGGCGCGCAGGTGTGCCCTGCGGATGCCCACCGCCATCAGGTGCCGGCCGCCATGCGGTCCACAAGTGCGCCGATCTGGGATCCGCGGATGCTCAGGCTCACGCGGTTCGCGATGAGCCGCGCCGACGAGTCGAAGATGTGCTCCCGCTCCACCAAGCCATTCTCCCGCAGGGTCCGCCCGGTCGCCACCAGGTCCACGATCCCGTGGGCCAGCCCCACCAGGGGCGCCAGCTCGACCGACCCGTTCACCTTCACCACCTCCACCTGACGGCCAGTGGCCGCGAAGTGCGCCTGGGCCGCCACCACGTACTTGGTGGCCACGCGCACCACGCCCAGGTGGTCGAGCGCGGCGGGGGTCGGGTCCTCGCCGGCGGGCGTGGCGTAGACCATGCGGCACGCACCGAAGTTGAGGTCCAGCAGCTGGGTCACATCCGGTTCGCGCTCACGCAGGACGTCGACGCCGGCGATCCCCAGATCGGCGGCGCCCGCCTCCACGTAGGTGGGCACGTCGCTCGGCCGCGTGGTGATGTAGGTGACGCCGCCCTCGGCCTCCACCACCAGGCGCCGCCCGGCACCACGCAGCGGGGCGGTGTCCAGTCCGGCGCGGTCCAACACCTCGATAGAGCCGTCGAGCAGCGCCCCCAGTGGCACGCAGATCCTCATGCTCGCAACGCCTCCTCCAGACCGGACCAGCGCAGCCGGGCCCCGGTCGACCGATCGGTCACGTCGAACCCGTCACCGGCGGGGCGGGCGATGAACCGCCGCCCGTCGGCCTCCGCCAGGGCGTCGGCGCGGCCATCGTCGGCGGCGGCCAGCGCGATCACGCCCACGCCGGCGGCGCGTGCCCGCGCGGCGGCGGCGGGGCATGTGTCGAGGCCCCCCACCAGGATCACCGACGGCGCCGACTCCGGGCCCACGGCTCCGGCGGCCAGCAGGGCCCGGTGCAGCTCGTCCAACGCGATGGCGAAGCCCACGGCGGGCCGGCCGCGGCCGAAGCGCTCACCCAGACGGTCGTAGCGGCCGCCCATGGCGATCGGCTCGGCGGCACCGGGCGCGTAGGCCTCGAAGACCACACCCGAGTAATACGACCAGTCGCGCAGCACCCCGAGATCGAACGACAGCTCCTCGGCCACGCCCTGCTCGGCGGCGAGCGCCAGCGTGGCCCGCAGGCGCTCACAGGCGCCGGCGGCGGCCGGGATGACGTCGGCCACACGGTCCAGCACCGCCGCGTCGCCGCGCAGCCCCGGAAGCTCGGCCAGCAGATCCGCGCCGGCGCCCGCGGGGACCGCGTCGGCGGCGATGCGCCGCCAGGTCACCAGATCGCGTCCGGTCAGGGCGGCGCCCAGTCGCTCACGGTCCTCGTCGCTCACGCCCAGCGCGTCCATCACGGCCCGCGTCAGCGACACGTCGGCAATGCTCACGCGCGGCGCGTCCAGGCCGGCGGCCCGCAGCGAGTGCACCAGCAGGGCGATCGCCTCAGCATCGGCGCCGGGCTCGGTGGCGCCCACCAGCTCCACGCCGGCCTGCCGCTGCTCGGATGCGCGCGGACGCCCGGGACGCGGCGGTCGGAACGCCCCGGCCACGTACGACACCCGGACCGGGCCGGGGTGGTCGGCCATGCGCGTCGCGATCAGCCGCGCCACAGGGATGGTGAGGTCCGGACGCAGCACCAGCACCCGGCCGCGCTCGTCGAAAAGCCGGTAGGCCTCTGCCGCCGCACCCTCCTGGGCCCGATCCACGACATCCGCGTACTCGAGGACCGGCGTGCGCACCTCACGGTACCCCCAGGCGGCGACGCACGCGCGCCACGCCGCCTCGATCGCCCCCAGTTCGCGAGCCTCGAC
>JBIQJW010000024.1:14366-20920 GCA_044507145.1 Actinomycetota bacterium | reverse complement strand
GCCGCCTCGACATGCTGCATGACCGCCGCGATCCAGCAGTCCTTCCCGTCCGAGAGCGCGTCGACGTCGAACTCGATGGCGCCCTCCAGGAACCGGTCGACCAACAGCTCGCCCTCGGGCTGCTCACGGCGCAGGTACGCGTCGAGGCTGGCCGGCGACTCGCAGATCGCCATGGCGCGACCGCCCAGCACGTACGACGGGCGCACCAGCACCGGGTAGCCCACCTCGGCCGCGGCGGCGTGCACGTCGGCCGGGGAGCTCACGACGGTCCACGGCGGCGCCACCAGACCGATGCGGTCCAGCAGGGCACCGAAGCGCCCCCGGTCCTCGGCCAGATCGATCGCCTCGGCGGGCGTACCGAGCACCCGGATGCCCTCCTGCTCCAGGGCGCGCGACAGGCGCAGCGGGGTCTGGCCACCGAGCTGGGTGATGACCCCCAGCGGCCGCTCGACGGCACAGATGTCGAGGACGGCGTCGATGTTCACCGGCTCCAGGTAGAGCCGGTCGCTGACCCCGTGGTCGGTGGAGACCGTCTCCGGGTTGCAGTTGACCATCACGGCCGCGTACCCCAGCTCCCGCGCGGTCTCGGCGGCGTGGACGCAGCAGTAGTCGAACTCGACGCCCTGGCCGATGCGGTTGGGCCCCGATCCCAGCACGATGATGGTCTCGCGGTCGTCGCGCGCCACCTCGGTCTCTGTGTCGAACGCCGAGTAGTAGTACGGGGTGAGCGCCTCGAACTCGGCCGCGCATGTGTCCACCGCGTGGAACGTGGGCGCGACGCCCAGGTCACGCCGCCGGCGCCCGACGGTCAGCTCGTCCGAGCCGGTCGCGCCGGCGATGACCCGGTCGGTGAGCCCGGCTCGGCGCGCGGTGCGCAGCGCGTCGGCGTCCAGGTCCTCCAGCGGCCCGGTGATGGCCTCCTCGGCGCGGACCATGGCCGCGAGCTCGCCCACGAACCACGGGTCGACACCGGTGGCCTGCACCAGGTCGGCCTCCGACACGCCGTTGCGCAGGCCCCACAGCATCAGGTCGTAGCGGTCCCAGGAGGGGCGGCGCAGCCACTCGAGCAGCTCATCGCGGGCCGACGGCACCCTCGGGCGCACGTCCAGCTCGCGGCCCGCCATCGCCTTGCCGAACGCCTCGGCGAAGGTGCGGCCCATCGCGAGGACCTCGCCCACGCTCTTCATGTGCGTGGTGAGCTCGTCGGAGGCCCCGGGCACCTTCTCGAAGGCGAACCGGGGGAACTTCAGCGCGACGTAGTCGAGGGTGGGCTCGAAGCTGGCGGGTGTGACGCCGGTGATCTCGTTGGGCAGCTCGTCCAGGGTGTAGCCCACCGCAAGCCGCGCGGCGATCTTGGCGATCGGGAACCCGGTGGCCTTGGAGGCCAGCGCCGAGCTGCGCGACACGCGCGGGTTCATCTCGATGACCACTACCTCACCGGTTTGCCGGTTCAGCGCGAACTGCACGTTCGCGCCGCCGGTGGAGACGCCCACCGCCCGGATGACGGCCAGCGACGCGTCGCGCAGGCTCTGCAGCTCGGGATCGGTGAGGGTCATCGCCGGCGCCACGGTCACCGAGTCGCCGGTGTGCACGCCCATGGGGTCCACGTTCTCGATGGAGCACACGATCACGGCGTTGTCGGCGGTGTCGCGCACCACCTCCATCTCCAGCTCGGCCCAGCCGATGACCGAGCGCTCCACCAGCACCTGGCTGATGGGGCTGGCGTCCAGGGCCCGCCGGAGGCGCTCGTCGATCTCGTCGGGCGAGGTGATGGTGCCGCCGCCCTCGCCGCCCAGCGTGAAGCCGGGACGCAGGATGAGCGGCAGCCCCAGCTCGGCGGCCGCGGCACGGCCGGATTCCAGGTCGTTCACGATGCGGCTCTCGGGCATCTTCAGCCCCGCCGCGTCCATCGTCTGGCGGAAGACGTCGCGGTCCTCGGCCCGGCGGATGGCCTCGGCGTCGGCGCCGATCAGCTCGATCCCCTCGCGCTCCAGGATGCCGGCGTGGTGCAGCTCCATCGCCAGGTTCAGCGCGGTCTGGCCACCGAGGGTGGGCAGGAGCGCGTCGGGGCGTTCGATCGCGATCACGGCCTCCACGGCGGCGACGTCCAGCGGCTCGACGTAGGTGCGGTCGGCCACCCCGGGGTCGGTCATGATCGTGGCCGGGTTCGAGTTCACCAGCACCACGCGGTAGCCCTCCTCGCGCAGCGCCTGGCACGCCTGCGTGCCGGAGTAGTCGAACTCACCGGCCTGCCCGATGACGATCGGGCCGCTGCCGAGGACCATGATGGTGTGCAGATCGGTACGGCGCGGCATCAGGCGGTCCTCAGCGAGTCGATGAATCGGGCGAACATGTAGTTGGCGTCGTTCGGCCCCGGACGCGCCTCGGGGTGGTACTGCACCGACCACGCCCGTAGCTCTGGCGCGGCGATCCCCTCCACCGAGCCGTCGAACAGGCTGGTGCGCGTGACCTCGACCCCGTCGGGGAGCGCGTCGCCCACCACCGCGTAGCCGTGGTTCTGCACGGTGATCTCCACGCGGTCGTCGTCGGTGCGCCGCACCGGGTGGTTCGCGCCACGGTGGCCGAAGGGCAGCTTCTCGGTGCGCAGGCCCAGCGCGTGGGCGAGCATCTGGTGTCCCAGGCAGATGCCGAACACCGGCACCTTGCCCAAGATGCCGCCGACCGCGTCGATGACACCGGTCACGGCCGCGGGATCACCCGGGCCGTTGGACAGGAAGACCCCGTCGGGCCCGAGCGCCAGGATCTCGTCGGCACCGGTCCCCGCCGGCACGATCTCCAGCCGCGCGCCCGCCTCTACCAGCCCGCGGGCGATGCCGTTCTTCATGCCGCAGTCCACCGCGACCACCAACGGGCCATCGGTGCCCATGCTGCGCCGCGGACCGGCGGCCTCCGCCGTGAGGTCGCGCCCATCCAGGGTCGGGTGCTCGCGCACGCGGGCGAGCAACTCCTCCGCACCCAGTTCCGTCGACACGCCACCGCGCATGGCGCCCGCGTCGCGCAGGCGTCGCACCAGCCGGCGGGTGTCGCAGTCGTCCACCGCCACGACGCCCTGGTCGCGCAGCCATGTGCGCCACCCGGCCGGTCCGCCCACACCCGCGTTGTCGGCCGCGCGCGTCATCACCACGGCCTCGGGCCACGCCCGCACGCTCTCCAGGCCGTCCGTGCCGGCGCCGTAGTTGCCGATCATCGGTGCCGCGAACGCCAGGATCTGGCCGAGGTACGACGGGTCGGTCACGGCCTCCTGGTAGCCGGTCATCCCGGTCGTGAAGACCATCTCGCCCAACGCGGTCCCGGGGGCACCCACGCCGCGTGCCTCGAGGACCAGGCCGTCCTCCAGCACCACCACCGCGGCGCTCACGCCGCCCTCCAGGCGATCTGCCCGTTGGCGATCGTCATGTGCACCTTCCCGTGGAGTGTGTCGCCGGCGAACGCCGAGTTCTGGGACTTCGACCGGTACCCGTCGGCGCCCACCACCACCGGCGCGTCCGGGTCGATCAGGGCCACATCCGCCACCGCGCCGTCTGCCAGTGACGGCTGCGGCAGGTCGGCCACCGCGGCGGCGTCGGCGCCCATACGCCGCACCAGGAGCTCGAGCGACATGCGCCCCGTGCGCACCAGGTGGGTGTTGCAGACCGCGAAGGCCGTCTCCAGCCCGGTGACACCGAAGGGCGCCTCCTCGAACGGGACCTCCTTCTCGTCGGCCGCGTGCGGTGCGTGATCGGTGGCGATGCAGTCGATCGTGCCGTCGATCAGCGCCTCGATGAGCGCCTGGCGATCCTCCTCGGTCCGCAGCGGCGGGTTCATCTTGTGGCGCGACGCATCCAGGGATGCAACCGCCTCGTCGGTGAGCGCGATGTGGTGCGGGGTGACCTCGGCGGTGATCTTCACCCCGCGGGCCTTGGCCGCACGGATCTCGTCGACGGTGGCCGACGACGACACGTGGCAGATGTGGATCCGGCCGCCTTCGTAGGCGGCCAATGCCGCGTCGCGGGCGACCGCGACGGCCTCCGAGATGCCCGGGATGCCGGCGAGTCCCAGGCGACTGGCCACCGGCCCTTCATGGGCGACGCCGCCCGCGGACAGGCGGGCGTCCTCCTCGTGCAGCACCAGGGGGAGTCCGGTGACCCGCTGGTACTGCAGGGCGCGCCGCATCACCTGCGCGTCGGACACGGGGAACCCGTCGTCGGAGAACCCGGCGGCACCGGCGGCGGCCAGGTCGGCCTGCTCGGTGAGCGCGGCACCCTTCTGCCCCACAGTGATGGCGGCGAAGAAGCCCACCCGGATCACGGCGTCGCGCTCGGCCTGCTCCAGCAGCGCACCGAGCACCGCCGCGTTGTCCACCGCGGGCTTCGTGTTGGGCATGGCCACGATGGTGACGAAGCCGCCCGCGGCCCCCGCGGCGCTGCCGGTGGCCACGTCCTCCAGGTCCTCGCGGCCCGGTACCCGCAGGTGCACATGCGGGTCGACGAACCCGGGCGCGGCCACCTGCCCCGTGCCGTCGACCTCCTCGAGCCCGTCGGGCGCACCGCCGATGCGGCCGTCGCGCACCACGAGGTCGCGGACCTCGTCGATGCCCGCCACCGGGTCGAGCACGCGGACGTTGCGGATCACCAGTGAGGCGGACGGGCCGGGTCGCTGCGGCAGTCGCACCGCCATCAGGCCACCGCCCCGATGGGCGCCTGCAGCTCGACGGTGCCCGCGGGCGCCGCCAGGAGGTCGTACAGCACCGCCATCCTCACCACCATTCCGTTCGCCGCCTGATGTTCGATCAATGCCGTGGGGTCGTCCGCCAGCGCACCCGAGATCTCGACGCCGCGGTTGATCGGGCCCGCATGCATCACGCGCTGCCCGGGCCGGAGCCGGGCATGGTTGATGCCGTAGGTCGCGGCGTACTCGCGCAGTGACGGGACGAAGCCGCCGGCCCCCATCCGCTCCAGCTGCATCCGCAGCACGTAGACCACGTCCGCGTCCGCGATGTCGCGCACATCGGTGGAAACGGTCACGCCCAGCGCCGCCTCGGCGTCCCGGGGCAGCAGCGTCGGCGGGCCCACCAGGGACACGCGTGCGCCCATGCGGGCGAAGCCGATGGCGCCGGATCGCGCGACCCGCGAATGCGCGACGTCGCCCACGAACGCGATGTGCAGGCCGTCCAGCGGCCCCACCTCACGCTCGATGGTGTAGAGGTCGAGCAGCGTCTGGGTGGGGTGCTCGTTCTTGCCGTCGCCGGCGTTCACGATGGCCGCGTCGCTGTGGCGCGCCGCGAGCTGGCAGGCACCGGCCGACGCATGCCGGATCACGATCACGTCGGGCTGGTACGAGGACAGCGTGATGACCGTGTCCTTCAGCGTCTCGCCCTTTTCCATGCTCGAGCCTGAGCCCTTCACGTTCACCACGTCCGCCGAGAGGCGCTTGCCGGCGAGCTCGAATGAGGTCGCCGTGCGTGTGGAGGCCTCCACGAACAGGTTGATGACCGTGCGGCCCCGCAGCGTGGGGACCTTCTTGATGTCGCGGTCCATCACCTCGCCGAACCGGTTGCCCATCCTCAGGATCCGGGCGATGCCCTCACGGTCCAGGTCGTTGATGCTGATCAGCGAGCGGCGCTTGCCCACCGTCATCCCTCCTCCACCGGTCCCGGCCCCAACAGCACCTCGTCCACCCCGTCGATCTCCGACAGGCGCACGCTCACCCGTTCGCTCCGGGCCGTGGGCAGGTTCTTGCCGACGTAGTCCGGGCGGATCGGGAGCTCGCGGTGTCCGCGATCCACCAGCACCGCCAGCTGCACCATCCGCGGCCGGCCGTAGTCGAAGACGGCGTCGATGGCGGCCCGGATCGTGCGGCCGGTGAAGAGCACGTCGTCCACCAGTACGACCGAACGCCCGGTCACGTCGAAGTCCAGCACCGTGTCGCCCACCACCGGGAGCGCGCCGCGCCGGCTCAGGCCGACGTCGTCCCGGTACAGGGCGATGTCCACCGTGCCGATGTGGGGCTCCACCCCGGTGAACTCGCCGATCATGCGCGCGAGGCGAACGGCCAGCGGAACGCCGCGGGTGTGGATGCCCACCAACGCGATCGCGTGGGGATCCGCGTGTCGCTCGACGATCTCGTGTGCGACGCGCGCCACGGTCCGGCGGACCTGGT
This sequence comes from Actinomycetota bacterium, assembly GCA_044507145.1. GTDB lineage: Bacteria > Actinomycetota > Thermoleophilia > Miltoncostaeales > Miltoncostaeaceae > JAVJSF01. The sequence continues at coordinate 14,761 of JBIQJW010000024.1, read as the reverse complement.
CGGCGTCGACCACCACCTTGCCCGGCACGGGACTAGACCCCCGCGCGGTCGGCGGGGCTGGGGCTGCGTCGCATATCGGCTCCTTTCCGGCCTCGCGGGACCGGGTTTAAAGGTCGAGCGCGCCCACCGTACCACGGTCGTCGGCCACCTCGACCGGGTCGCGCCGGCGGCGGTACGGCTCCACGATCGCGGGACCGCGTTCCGGGAACGGGACCTCGATGCGGTCGAAGTCGCGCGCGACCGCGACGTGCTCGAACACCGCGCTCGCCTCCTCGCGCACCTCACGCGGGATGCAGCGGCTCGACAGGTGCGTGAGCACCAGCAGACCCACCCCCGCCTCGCGCGCCAGCACCGCCGCCTCGCGGGCCGTGCTGTGCCCGGTCTCGCGGGCGCGA
>JBIQJW010000024.1:0-14266 GCA_044507145.1 Actinomycetota bacterium | reverse complement strand
GCGCGCGTGGGTTCACGCTCGTCGAGCTCCACCCGGAACGGCAGACGCCCGATGATCGGCCGCAGCGCCTCGTAGAGGCGCACCAGGCCCCGCGGGCCGACGATCGGCAGCGCCCGGTCCCGCCCGCGCAGCGCGTAGGTCTTGAGCAGGCCCGGCAGGCCCAGGTAGTGGTCACCGTGAAGGTGGGTGAGCAAGAGCAGGTCGATGTCGACCAGTCCGATCCCCGAGCGCAGGAACTGGCGCTGGGTGCCCTCCCCGCAATCCACCAGCCACCGCTCGCCGCCGCGGGCGATCAACGTGGCCGAAGTGCCGCGGGCCGCGGTGGGGACCGAAGCGGCCGTTCCGAGCAGGGTGATGTGCAACTCCATCCGCCGAAGATTACCCCCGGCGGAGCGTGGGCCTACCCGCGCACCAGGCCCGGATCGAGCGGCCCGGCGGGGTCGTCGACGGCCCAGAACCGCACTCGCACACCGGCGGGCCCGATCTCCAGCTCGGCCATCGAGCATCGCGGCTGGCGCCGGCGGTCGGTGGGGCTGCCGGGGTTGATGATCCGGAAGCCCGATCCGTCGGTGGTGTGGAGCGGGATGTGCGAGTGGCCGAACACCACGATGTCCGCCCCGGGGAACCGCCGGCGCAGGCGGGCCGGGCGCCCCTCGGCGGGCCCCGCGTCGTGCACCACCCCGATCGTGAGGCCGCCCGCCGTCACCTCGGCCGTCTCGGGCAGCGCCGCCCGCACCGCCGGCTCCTCCACGTTCCCGCGTACGGCCACCACCGGGACGCCGAACCCGCGGACGAGCGCGAGCGTGGCAAGGTCGGAGTGGTCCCCGGCGTGGATGATGAGATCCGCCGCGGCCAGACGCCGGGTACACGCCGGCGGCGGCGGGCCGCGACGTGGGCCGTGGGTGTCGGCGATGAGCGCGATGCGCATCGGCGCCGACCCTAGCGCCGTCCGGTGCACAGACTCCGCCCCGTGGGCTAAGCTGCCCCACCGAGCGCGCGTAGCTCAGTGGATAGAGCGCTGGCCTCCGGAGCCAGAGGTCGTAGGTTCGAATCCTACCGCGCGTGCTCACGAAACCCCGCCCGTCATGCGGGGTTTCGTCGTTTCGGAGCCCCTACGATCGGCGGCGCGACGGTCCGGCCGCCGGCCGCGTTTCGCCGTCGCGGCGTTGATGCGGGATCGGGCGGCGCGTGGTCATCTGGCCCCCGCCCGCGAACGCCGGCCGACGATCCGGCACACTGTCCGGTGTCCCCGATCCGTAGGAGCCGCAGATGAGCACCGAACCCTCCGGCGTCCCGCCCGCCCCGCCCCCGGCCGACGCCACCGCGATCCTCGGCGTGAAGCAGGGCTCCACCTGGATCTCGGACACGATCGTGGCGAAGGTCGCCGGGGTGGCCGCCCGCGAGGTGGACGGCGTCGCGGGGCTGCGCTCGGAGGGCGGCGGCCGCGGGTGGGGCAAGGGCCCGCGCGAGACCGACGAGGCCACGGTCACCGTCACCGACGGCGTCGCGACCATCGACCTGCGCCTGGTGGTGCGCGACGGGGTGCACATCCCCACGGTGGTGGACCAGGTGCGCGCGCGGGTGTCGCGACGCGTGGAGGACACCACCGGCATGCGCGTGGAGCGCGTGGACATCGGCGTGGTCGACGTGACGACGTCCGCCGACGAGACGCCGTCCGGCGACGACAAGGGCGCCGGCGAGTCGTGAGCGCACCGGCGACCGTGGACCGCATCGGCCTGCCGGCCGGCGTGTCGCCCCCGATCCGGGTCTACGTGAACGGCGAGGAGTGGAGCGAGGGCGACGACTTCGTCGTGGAGGGCGACCACTTGCGGTTCCACCGGCCCCTGCGACGCCAGCCCGCCCTCAGCCTGGGGCGCAAGATGATGCTCAGTTTCGGCATCGGCGTGTACGGCGACATGCGCGGCGACACCCTGGACCTGCAGTACACGTTCGAGGGCGCCCCGCGCATGGTGAACGTCCCCCTGCCGATGGCGTCCGCCTCGTAACGTCTCGCCCGGCGCGGCGAGCTCGCCCGGGGGCGGCCGCTACGATGCGCGGGATCCGACGATGACCATCGACCCGACCGACACGCACAGCCGCTCCATCACCGATCCCGCCGACGAGGGGCGCGGGGCGGCCGACGACGTGCGACCGGACACCGACGCGCCGGGCGCAGACGCACCGACCACCGAGGACGGGTGGCGCCGGTGGATGCCCAGGCGCCGTGCATCGGGCGGACCCGATGAGAAGACCCCGGAGGCCCCGGACGCACCCGACGGGGCACCGACCGCCGATGGCGGGGCCCCGGCCGAGCCGCTTGAGCAGGAGACCGGCACGATCCAGGCCGCTGTGCCGCCGGCCGAAGGATCCGCACCCCGCCGCCGGTGGGGCCGGCGCCGGGCGATGCCCGAGACGCCGGAGACCGCCGCGACGGCCGATGACGGATCCGCCGCGACGGACGCCGGAACCGGTGACGCGACGGCCGATGGCGCGGCGCCCGAGCCCATCACCGCGGCGGACACCGCCGGCGGCGTCGGACGGCTCCGCCGCCGGCGGCGCAAGCTGCTGCGCGAGCGCGAATCGGCCGTGTACCACCTGGGCGGGCTCGCCTTCGAACTGCACCGCCGCGACATGCTGGGTGAAGACGTCCTGCGCCGGCGGGCCGGGGAGATCGCCGAGCTCGACGCCGGTGTGCACGACATCGACATGCGCCTGGACCGGATGGCCGCCGAGCGACGCACCCGTCGCGCCGCGCGCAGCGCGGACCCGCGTACGCCGGTGGGCCACTGCCTCACCTGCCGGGCCCCGTTCCAGGTGGACGCCCGGTTCTGCTGGCAGTGCGGCAGCCGCCTGGCGCCGGCGGTCCCGGATGTCGCCGACGCCCAGACCGGTGTGATCAGCAAGGAGACCGCGTGAGCGACGATCGCGACCGTCCGGCCGACGAGCCGTCCGACGCGCCCGCGCCGGAGCCGGCCGCCGAGGACGTCGCGCAGGACGCCACGCCGACCTGCCGCGAATGCGGCGCCGCCCTCGCAGACGATCAGACCTACTGCCTCGAATGCGGCGCCCCGACGCCGCGTGCGCCCAAGCTCTCGCGCGGCGGCAGGGCCGGTCTGGTGCTCGCCGGCGCGCTGGTCGTCTTCGGCCTGGGTGCGGGGGCGTTGGCCTACGCGGTGATGAATGAGGACGACGGCCGGCCGGGCACGGTCGCCTCCACGGTGGTGGAGACCGGATTCCCCACCGCCACCGACCCGTTCACCATCCCCACCGACGTCGTCACCGGCCCCCTGCCGCCCGACACCTCCGGCTTCCCCATCGACACGTTGCCCACCGACACGGGCGACGTGCCCACCGACCCGTTCCCGCCCGACACCACCGGCGGCACCGGCACCGACGACTTCCCCATCGTCACCGAGCAGCCGTCGGAGACCGAGACCGACGTCGATCCGGATCCCGATCCGGGCCCCGACCCGCCGGACACCGGCGACACGGACTGGCCGGCCGGCGAGACCGCGTGGACGGCGATCGTCTCCTCCACCACCAGCGAGTCGGAGGCCCGCTCGACCGCCGACCGCCTGGCGTCGAACGGCGAGGAGTCGGGTGTCCTCTACTCGTCCGACCATCCCGGACTGCGCGCCGGCTACTGGGTGGTCTTCTCCGGCAGCTTCGGCTCACGCTCCGAGGCGGCCGCGCACGCCCGCGCGCTGGCGAACCGGTTCCCCGGGGCGTACCCCCGCCACATCGAGGGCTGATCAGCCCGCCGGCGGCACCGCGGCGGACACCGGGATGACCGTGCGCCCCGGCGCCGGCGCCACCCGCAGGCCGCGCGTCCCGGCGGGGACGCTCGCCCGCAGGCGCCCGTCGGCGGCGGTCCGCCCGCGGGCGACCACACGCCCACGCGCGTCGCGCACCACGTAGGCGGCGCGCGCGATCCGCGGCCGGGTGGTGGCGGTGACGACCACCCGCCCGTCGGCCATCCGCGACCGCACCGAGGCGACCCCGACCCGCCGGACCACCAGGCCGACATCGCGCAGCCGCACCGCTCCATCACCCGCGATGACCGTGAGACTGAGCGATACCCGCCGGCGCGCATCCGGGATGGGCACCCGCAGATCACGCCACCGGTCGCCGGCCCGCAGCGCGGCCCGCCGGCCGCCCGCATCCGCGCGCACGATGCCGTCTCCGCGCACGGCGACCAGCAGCGCCACAGCACCCGCCCCGTGACGCTCCGGCGCGGAGCCGGCGCGGAAGGTCTCCCCCTCCACCCTCAGCACGCGCCGCGCAGCGCCGACCACATCGGCGGCGCCGGCACTCACGGTCCATCCCGGCAGCGGCGCGATGGCCGGCCCCACCCGGTGCACGTCCAGCGCCGCGCCGAACGCGGCGACCGGATCGACCACCAGCCGCACGGTCCGCCCCGCCACCGGTGCCAGCGACACGGCCACGGTGCCCGGGCGGCCGGACGGCACCCGGGTGCCCAGATCGACCTGGCGCCCACCGTCCACCGGCAGGGCCAGCACACGCACCAGCGCCCCGAGACCGGGCGCCGCCACGCGCAGCCGCAACGCCTGGGCGTCCTCGGGCACGGCGAACGGCGCCGACGCGATGCTGGTGTTGCCGCGCAGCCGCACCCCGCCGCCGGAGAGGGGCTCCGGCGCCCATGGGCCCCACGCCTCCCACGCCCCCGGGCCGACGGACGGCACGTCACCGCCCGGCCCCGGCCCCACGATCACGGAGCCTTGCACGGCCTGTGCCGCGCCCGCCACCACACCGGCGGCGATGCCGCCGACGGCGGCCAGGCGCATGAGGGACGATGGGCGGATGTGGGCCTCGCAGTCGGGTGGGCGTCGGTAGAGTCGCGCGGATGATAGGCGCGAGCGGCCAGCCACCCACCGAGACGATGGTAGGAGTCGACGTCGGCGGCACGTTCACGGACGCCGTGCTGGTCCACGACGGACGGCTGGTCACCGCCAAGGTACCTACCACGGTCGACGACCAGAGCGCCGCCGTGGTAGACGCGGTGATGATGGCGCTGGAGCGCGCGGGACTGGGGCCGGATGACGTGGGCCGGTTCGTACACGGGATGACCGTGGGCACCAACGCACTGCTCGAGGGCACCGGCGCACGCACCTCGCTCCTGGCCACCGAGGGCTTCACCGACATCCTCCACCTGCGCCGCCAGACACGCGCCCACCTCTACCGGCTCGACGCCCACAACCCTCCGGCGTTGATCCCACGCGAGCGCAGCCACCCGGTGGCCGAGCGGTGCGGTCCGGACGGCGTGCTGACGCCCATCGACGGCGGCTCGCTCGCCCGCGCGGTCGAGGCCGTCCGCGCGGACGGTTCGGAGGCGGTGGCCGTCGGATTCCTGTTCTCGTTCGCCCACCCCGAGCACGAGCGGCGCGCCGTCCGTGCGCTGCGCGAGGCCCTCCCGGGCGTGCATGTGAGCGCCTCATCAGAGGTGCTGGCCGAGATCCGCGAGTACGAGCGCCTGTCCACCACCGCCGTCGATGCCTATCTCACCCCGGTGCTGCGCCGCTACCTCCACCGGCTGGCCGACCGCAGTGCGGCCGCCGGGCTGCCCGCGCCGGCGATCATGCAGAGCAGCGGCGGGGTGCTGCCCATCGCCGACGCCGCCGAGCATGCCGCCTGGACCGTGATGAGCGGGCCCGCCGGCGGCGTGATCGGCGCGGCCCACGCCGCGGGCGAGGACGGGCAGGGCCTGGTGCTCACCTTCGACATGGGCGGGACCTCCTGCGACGTGGCCCTGGTGCGCGACGGACGCCCCGCACGCACCGCATCCACCACGATCAACGGCCATCCGGTCCACCTCCCCATGCTGGACGTCGCGACGGTCTCCGCCGGGGGCGGGAGCGTCGCGTGGGCCGACTCGGGCGGCGCGCTGCGCGTGGGCCCCGAATCCGCGCGCGCGGTCCCCGGGCCCGCCGCATACGGCCTGGGCGGGACGCGGCCCACGGTCACCGACGCCAACGTCGTCCTCGGCCGAATCCCCCTGGATGAGCCTCTGGGCGGACGCATCCGCCTCGATGTGGACGCCGCCCGCGCCGCGGTGGGCGGCCTCGCCGACGAACTGGGACTGGCGGTGGAAGAGTGCGCCCGGGGGATCCTGACCGTGGCCGTCCAGGAGATGGTGCGGGCCCTGCGCCGCGTCAGCGTGGAGCGCGGCGTCGATCCGCGCGACGCGACGTTGGTGGCGTTCGGCGGCGCCGGACCGTTGCACGCCTGCCAGGTGGCCGACGAACTCGGCATCACGCGCGTCGCCGTGCCGGCCGCCGCCGGCCTGCTGGCGGCGCTGGGCCTCGTGGTGGCGGGCGAGCGGCGCGACTACGTCCAGTCGGTGCTCACGCCCGCCGGCGAGGACCGACTGGACGCGCGCCTCGAGCCCCTGCGCCGGCGCGCCGACGACGAGCTGCCCGGGGCCGCCCACGGCACCCAGGCCGACTGCCGCTACCTGGGGCAGAACCACACGCTCACCGTCCCGTGGGACACCGCGGAGGGCGAGGCGGCGCTGATCGCCGCATTCCACGACGCGCACCGGGCGCGATACGGCGATCACGACCTCGGACGGACCGTCGAGGTCGTGTCGCTGCGACTGGCGGCCGAGCGGCCCGGCACCACGCCGCACCTGCCGCGCCCGGTGCCCGGGCCGGCGCGGCGCGGACCGGCGGTGCTGCCCGCCGACGGGGCCACCTGCTGGGTCCCCGACGGCTGGAGCGCCCGGGCCGACGGCGCGGGAGCCCTGGTGCTGCGCCGCGTCGAGGCGGGGGGCTGACGGTGGATCCGATCACGCTGCAGGTGATGGCCAGCGCCCTGCGCACCGTGGCCGAGGAGATGGAGGCCGCGCTGGTGCGCGCCGCCTTCAGCCCCAACATCACCGAGCGGCGCGACTGCAGCACAGCGCTCTTCGACCCCCACGGCCACATGGTGGTGCAGTCCGCATCGATCCCCGTGCACCTGGGCGCGATGCCCGAGGCGGTCGACGCGGTCCGCGCCCGCGACCCGCGCCCGGGTGACCTGTGGCTGGTGAACGACCCGTACCGCGGTGGCACCCACCTCCCCGACCTCACGATGATCTCGGTGCTGTCGCTGGACGGCGACCCGGCCGGGTTCGCCGTGACGCGGGCGCATCACGCCGACGTGGGCGGGATGGCGCCCGGGAGCATGCCGGCGGGCTCGCGCGAACTGGTGCAGGAGGGGCTGGTGATCCCGCCGGTGCTGCTGCAGCGCGCGGGACGCGAGATCCCCGGCATCCTCGACATCCTGCTGGCCAACACGCGCACGCCGGGCGAACGCGCCGGCGACCTGCGGGCTCAGCGCTCCGCGCACGCCCTGGCGCAGACACGCCTGGGCGAGGTGGCGCAGCGCCATGGCGCGGACACCGTGCGGCGCGCGTACGACGAGCTGCTGACCTACGCCGAGCGGCGCACGCGCGCCGCCATCGCGGCGATGCCGGACGGCCTCTACCTGGCCCAAGAGGCCCTGGAGGGCGACGGCGTGACCGAGGACGACCTGTGGATCCGGGTCGCCGTCACCATCGCGGGCGACCGGATGCGCGTCGACTTCACCGGCACGGATCCCGCGGGGCCGGGCAACTGCAACTGCCCGGTCGCCGTCACCCGCTCGGCGGTCTACTTCGTGGTGCGCGCGATCACCGACCCGGACATCCCGGCGTCGGCCGGCGCATTCGCCCCCGTGGAGGTGGTCGCCCCGGCCGGGAGCCTGGTGGCGGCCGGTCCGCCGTCCGCAGTGGCCGGGGGCAATGTCGAGACATCCAGCCGGATCGTGGACGCGGTGATGTCCGCCGTGGGACGGGCGGTCGATGTCCCCGCCCAAGGCCAGGGCACGATGAACAACCTCACGGTGGGCGGACCCGGGTTCACCTACTACGAGACCCTCGGCGGCGGTCAGGGCGCTTCGGCCGGCGCAGACGGGCCGAGCGGCGTGCACGTGGCGATGAGCAACACCCTCAACACACCGGTGGAGGTGCTGGAGAGCGCCTACCCGATGCGCGTGGTGGAGTACCGCCTGCGCGCCGGGTCCGGCGGTCCGGGCGCCACGCACGGCGGCGACGGGGTGGTCCGCTCGCTGCGCGTGCTGGTGGATGCGCACGCGTCGGTCATCGCCGAGCGCCGGCGTCGCGGACCGGCGGGCCGTGCGGGCGGCCACGGCGGCGCGCCCGGACGGACGCTGCGCAACGGCGAACCGTTGCCCGGCAAGTGGCAGGGGCCCCTCGATGCCGGCGACGTCCTCACCATCGAGACGCCCGGCGGCGGCGGGTACGGCCCGCCTGCGGAACCCGCCTGACGCGTTAGGGCGTGGCGCCCGCGGCGGCCAGGCTCTCAGCCGTGTCCAAGCCCACCACGACCACCACGTCGGCGCCGCCGGTCTGATCCGGCGTCAGCCCCTCCAGGGGCGGGGTGCGGTTGATGCCCAGGAGGTCCGCGACGTTCCAGGCCGCGGCCTGGTTCTCATCCCCGGCGTACATCACGACCGACTGCGGGAGGTCGGTGACCCCGTTGGGGTAGTCGGTGGTGATCGGCACCTGAAAGCCCTCGAGCGTGAGTCGCGGAGTGACGCCGTTCCCGGCGGCGCCGGACACGCCGCTGGCGTTGAACACGGCGACCGTGTACTCGCTGGCGTCGTCGAGGGGCGGGATGTCGGCCGGCACGGTGCTCGCTGCCTTCGGCCCCGGCGTGGTGGTGGCCGGGCGCGTCGAGGCGGCGTCGGTGCGTGCGCCCGCGGTGGTCGCCGTGGCGCCGGAACCGTCGTCCCCGCCGGTCACGAAGAAGTAGACGCCGACGATCGCCAGCACCAGCACCACCGCGGTGCCGCCCACCGCCAGCACGGGGCGCAGCGGGAACGGCCCACCGGGCGCCGTGATGCCCTCGGACACCTCATCCCGCGCCTGCAGTGCGGCGATACGGCGCAGGGGCGCCTCGTCGGCCGACTCGCCGCGCTCGGCGAGCAGATCCTCCAGACGCGAGATCCGCCGCGCCTGCAGGATGACCACGACCACGACGGACACCATGAGGACGCAGGCGATCGCGAGCGCGATCATGGGCCCCGCGTCGAGCAGGTCCAAGAGTTCAGCCATCGGCGCGCCACGGTAGCACGTCGGTCCGACGGCTCACACCGTCGCGCACCCACCCCGCCGGGTCAGTGATGGGGGGTCACCCGGTAGGCGTCGAACACCGACTCGACATTGCGCAGCGCGTTGATACACGTCTTCAACGCGTCCACATCGCCCACGTCGACGGTGAACCGATCATGCACCATCTGGTCCTCCATCGAGCAGTGCGCCGACACGATGTTGACGCCGCTCTCGGCGACCGCGCGCGAGAGATCCTCGAGGAGACGCGCACGATCCCAGGCGTCGACGGCGATCTCTACCCGAAAGGACTGCCTGCTGACGCCGCTCCACGACACCGGGGTGAACCGCTCGGGGGTCTTCTGCAGGGCCTTCGCGTTCGGGCAGTCCTCGCGGTGGATCGTGATGCCCCGGCCCAGGGAGATGTACCCCAGGATCGGGTCACCGGGGACCGGCCGGCAGCACTTGGCCAGCCGCACCAGGACGTCGCTGAGCCCCTCGATCTCGATGCCCAGGTCGCTGGAGGCGCGGGCCGAGTGCGGGCGCCGGCCGCGCGGGCTCTCGGGGGCCGGCGCGGTATCGGCCACGCCCTCGCCGGCCTTCAGCCGCTGCAGGATCTTGTTGACCACCGTGGGCACCGAGGTCTTGCCGAGGCCCAGCGAGATGTAGAACTCGTCGGCCTTCTTGAAGCCCATCTCCTGGATGACCTCGGACAGCAACGACGAGCCGACCAGGCGCTGGCTGGGCAGCCCCGCTTTGCGCAACTGGTCCTGGAGCGCGTCGCGTCCCTGGTGCTCGGCGTCCTCGCGTCGCTCCTTGCGGAAGAACTGACTGATCTTGGATCGGGCCTTGCTGGTCTTCACCAGGTTGAGCCAGTCGCGCGACGGCGGCTTCGGCGCCTTCGAGGTGAGGATCTCGACGAAATCCCCGGACTGCAGGGTGTAGGTGAGCGGCACGATGCGCCCGTTGACCTTCGCGCCCACGCACCGGTGGCCCACGTCGGTGTGGACGTCGTAGGCGAAGTCCAGCGGTGTGGCGCCCGCGGGGAGGTCGCGCACCTCGCCCTTAGGCGTGAACACGTAGACCTCGTCGGAGTACAGGTCCGAGCGGAGCGCCTCCAAGAACTCGGCCGGATCGCGCGTGTCCTCCTGCCAATCCAGCATGCGCGACACGAACGCCGGCTGGTCGCCCTGGCCCTGCTTGTAGAGCCAGTGCGCCGCCACACCGAACTCGGCGGTGCGGTGCATGGCGTAGGTGCGGATCTGGATCTCCAGCGGCCGCCCCTCCGGCCCGATCACCGTGGTGTGCAGGCTCTGGTACATGTTCGGCTTGGGCATGGCGATGTAGTCCTTGAACCGCCCGGGCAGCGGCTTCCAGAGCGCATGCACGATGCCCACCGCGCCGTAGCAGTCCTTCACCGAGTCGACCAACACGCGCATCGCGGTGAGGTCGTAGATCTCGTTGAACTCCTTGCCCTTGCGGGTCATCTTCTCGTAGATCGAGTAGAAGTGCTTCGCCCGCCCGGTGATCTCCACGCCGCCGATGCCCACCGCGTCGAGCTCGGCGGCCAGGATGCGGCCGGCGCCCTCGATGAACGCCTCGCGATCCGGCCGGCGCTGGTTGACCATCTGCTGGATCTCGCGGTAGCGGCGCGGGTGCAGACGCGCGAAGGCCAGATCCTCGAGTTCCCACTTGAGGGAGTGGATACCCAGGCGGTGGGCCAGCGGGGCGTAGACCTCGATTGTCTCCTTCGCCTTCTGGATCTGCTTCGGCTTGGTCATGTACGCCAGCGTGCGCATGTTGTGCAGGCGGTCGGCCAGCTTCACCACCAGCACGCGGATGTCGCTCGACATCGACACGATGAGCTTGCGGTAGTTCTCCGCCTGATGCTCTGCCTGGCTGTCGAAGTGGATCTTCGACAGCTTGGTGACGCCGTCGACCAGGGTGGTCACCTCCGCACCGAACTCGCGGGTGATGTCCTCCAGCGTGGCGCTGGTGTCCTCCACGGTGTCGTGGAGGAACGCCGCGATCACCGACGTCTGGTCCAGTCCGAGGCCGGCGCAGATGCGCGCGCACCCCAGCGGGTGCGTGATGTACGGCTCACCGGAATGGCGCAACTGCTCGCGGTGGTGCTCCTCGGCGAACCGGTACGCGCGCCGGATTGCGTCCGCGTCCACATCCGCGTGGTGGCTCTCCAGCTCGGCGATGATCTCGGCCACCTCGGGCTCGCCGGGCGAGAGGACCAGATCCAAGTCTGCGACATCCCCGCTGCTCATGCGTGAACGATACCGCGCACGGCGCCGGACCGGACCTCGGCCACCGGGGCGACCGGTCCGAGCGGGTCCGGCAGCGCCAGATGCGCCCGGACCTCGTCCAGGCGCACCCGGCAGGCACGTTGCGTGGGGGCCTCCCCGAGGTCGCGACGGCCGGTGCCCTCGAGGGCGCGGACGCCGTCCGCATCCGCCGTGGCCAGGCCGATCTCGCACAGGGCGGCCAGCGCCCGCGCGGCGATGCGCGGCGGACGGGGCCGTCCGGGCACGCCCAGGCCCAGCAGCGCCCGGTCGGCCGCCGGTCCCCACGCACACGGACCCCCATCGCGCAGCGCACGCCAGATGGCGGCCGCCGCGGGACGCAGTTCCCACTCGTCGTGCGCCGCAGCCAACGCCACGTCCACGTCGTCGTCGCCCCACACCAGGTGCAGCCAGCGGCCCGCCGCGGCTCTGCGCACGGCGAGGGCCTGGTGCGGACCGGCCGGTGGATCCAGCAGCACCAGGTGCACACCGGGCGGAAGATCGGCGCCGGCCAGCGTCTCGTAATCCAGCGCCACGAAGGCGGAGGCAGCGCGGATATCGGCCAGCCGGCGGGCGGCCGCCTGCGGGTGCAGGCGCGAGTCGACGACGCAGGCGATCTCCACGCCCAGGCGCCCGGGCGCCAACACCCCCTCGAGGGCGGCGCGCCGGCGCTGCACGTCGGCCACCACCACCGCCACGCCCCGGTCGGCTCCGGCGAGGGCCGCGATGGTCGCCACGGCGACGCCCTCGTCACGCCGGTCGCGCACGCCGCGCACCGGTTCCCCGGACGGGGGGGCCACCGGTGGAGCCGCGGTCAGGTCATCCTCCAGCAGCTCCGGTGCGAACACGGCCCGGTCGGCCGACCCCTCGGCCTCCGGCGCCGCCCAGCCGTCACCGTCGGACGCCAATGCCGCCAAGGCACGCAGGCCCACCCGCGGTCCCACCACGCCCTGCCAGCGTTCCACCTCCAGCGCCACGACGACATCGTGACGGGCATCCATGTCCAGGCCGGGAGCACGTGCACCGAGCTGGAAGCCGATGGCGCGGGCGTTCACCGCCCCCGAACAGAGGCGCACCTGCAGGTGCTTACCCTGCCCCACCCGCTGGGCGCCCTCCAGGCGGACGGCGGGCACCGCGACCCGCACCGGTGGGTTCCCCCGCCCGAACGGCGCCAGGGCCTCCAGAGCCTCTGCGGTCGCCAGGTTCAGATCGGCGCACCCCACCACGGCATCCACCGGGCGCACACCGGCGCGGTCGATGGCGGCCCGCGCCGCCTCGGCCACGCCGATGAGCTCGTCGCGGAAGGTCGCGATCCGGTCGACCGGCAACTCCAGGCCGATGGCCCCGGCATGTCCGCCCCAGCGGCTCAGCGGCGCGGCGGCACCGCCGACGATGGCGTGCAGGTCCACGCCGGGCACGCTCCTGCCCGATCCCTTTCCGCGCACCCCGTCGCGGGCGATCACGATCGCCGGCCGGCCGAAGTGCTCGACGAGGCGGGAGGCGACGATCCCCACCACGCCCTCGTGCCACCCGTCGCCGGCGACCACCACCACGCCCGCCGTCCTGATCGGCTCGGGCTCGGCCTCGACCATGGCGATCGCCTCCTGGGTGATCGCCCGCTCCACCTCCCGGCGCTCCAGGTTGAGATCCCACAGCTCCTGCGCGATGGGCTGGGCCGTCTCGATGTCGGGGGCCGTGAGCAGCTCCAGCGCGCGGTCCGGATGCGCCAGACGCCCGGCGGCGTTGATGCAGGGGGCCAGGGTGAAGCCCAGCGCGCGTGCCGTGACGGTGCGCGGTTCGATCCCGGCGGCGGCGCACAGCGCGGCGATGCCCGGCCGGGGCGCCTCGTGGATGGCCCGCAGGCCGCGGACCACCATGCGCCGGTTGTCGCCCACCAGCGGCACGGCGTCCGCCACGGTGGCCAGCGCCACCAGATCCAGGCCCGCGTCGGCGCCGGGCCCCAGGACGCCCTGGGGCGCGATCTCGGCCAGGGCGCGCGTCACCGCGTGGACCACGCCGGCGGCGGCCGGCAGGTCCGCGACCGGGCGCCCCAGCGCGGGGTTGGCGATGATCCCCGGCGCCCGGCGGCCCCCGGCCAGGTGGTGGTCCAGGATCACCACGTCCATGCCGAGTTCCACGGCGCGTTCCAGCGCGTCGACGGCGGACGTGCCGCAGTCCACGCACACCAGCAGCCGGCAGCTGTCGGCGGCGATCCGCTCCACCGTGGCCACGGCCACGCCGTACCCCTCCGTGAAGCGGCTGGGCAGGAAGGCGTGCGCGTCGGCACCGCGCCGGCGCAATTCGTCCAGGAGGATCGCGGTGGACGACACCCCGTCGCAGTCGTAGTCGCCGTGCACCACGATGCGCTCGCGCCGTGCGAGCGCCGTGACGATCCTGGCCGCCGCCTCGCGCACGCCCGGGGTGGCATCGGCCGGCGCCAGCGGCCCGTCCGCGGCGATGAACTCCCGCGCGGCGCCGGGTTCGTCCAGGCCGCGGCGCACCAGCGCCCAGGCCATCGCCTCGGGGACGTCCAGCTCCTGCTGCAGGCGCGCGACGGCGTCGAACGAGGCGCGCGACGCCCGCCAGAGCGGCGCCGGCCCCGTGCTCACCAACGCCCGCTGCGCAGGATCCCCACTACCATCCACCCCACCAGCCCGACGCCGGCGAGCATCCCCGGCAGGGCGACCCACGACAGGCCGGCGATGCCATCGCTGCGCGCGAACACGGCGATCATGGCGGACGCGATGATGAGCGCAGCGGCCACCATCGCGACGGCGATCCGGTTCACCGCCGCCTGTGCCTTGTCGACGGCCTCCTCCATCCCGTCGGGCCGCACCGTGATCTCGAACTCGCCCTCCTTGAACTC
>JBIQJW010000236.1:0-3084 GCA_044507145.1 Actinomycetota bacterium | reverse complement strand
ACAGCACCGTGATGCGCAGGGGACCGATCCCCGCGATGCCGGGGATGATCTCCGAGCCCCGGCGGCCCCTGACGCCGAGCACCAGAAGCACGGCGGCGGCGATGGTGGGCACCAGCAAGGCGCCGAACGCGGCCCACACCAGGTTGGACACCACCGGCGCGGTGAAGATGAAGAAGGCGACATCGCGGCCGAACACCGGGTCGTCGCTTCCGAAGTCGGCCCGGTTGAGCGCCGCCAGGATGTCGTCGCGATGTTCGACCAGGGTCGGCGTGATGATCAGCGCGCAGAGGACGAGGACGGCGCCGGCGGCGATGGCGGCGTACGCACGCGGCCCCGGCAGACCGGCGACGGCCCGGCCCACGAACACGAAGGGCAGCGCCAGCAGCACGGCCACGCCGATCCCCACGCCGATGAGTAGCAGCGTGCTGCGGATGATGGTGGCGTGCGCCGACCCCATCCCCAGGCTGTCGAAGAACAACTGGTTCACGCTGATGTTCGCCCAGAGCATCAACGCCCCGTAGGCGAGCGGCAGCAGCACCACCAGCGCCGCGCCGAGGACGATCCCAAGGCGCGCCCAGCGCCGCCGCGCATCGGCCGTCGCCGGTCTCCGTCTTCCGCCTGTGCTCACGAGCCCTCTCCCGGATCGGTCAGGAGGGATCCTGCCCGTTCGCGGGCCGCCCCGTCGCTCAGACCACCGTGGCCCCGGGCGGGAGCGGGTTGAACGCGCCGGTCAGCCCGGACGCCGGCGCGGGCGGGGCGTCCGCCGGGGGCGCCTCCTGCTCGAACGCCGCGCCGGCCGGCGGCGCGATGTCCGCCAGGGCGAGCAGGCGTGCAAGCGCCTCGTCGCGCGAGTACGGGGCCGCCACCGGCTGGCACAGGAAGTCCTCGATCGCGCCCAGCTTCGCGCGGGCCTCGTCCACCTTGGGGTCGGTGCCGGCCACGTACGCGCCGATCGCGATGAGGTCCTCCGCGCGGCGGTGGGCGGCCAAGAGGCCACGCAGCCGCCCGCCGGCCTCCAGGTGCTCGGGGCCGAGCAGTTTCGGCGCGACGCGCGAGACCGATGCCAGCACATCGATGGCCGGGTAGTGGTGCCGGTGGGCCAGCTCACGCGACAGCACGATGTGGCCGTCCAGGATCGAGCGCACGGCGTCGGCCACCGGTTCGTTCATGTCGTCGCCCTCCACCAGCACCGTGTACAGCGCGGTGATGCTCCCCGTGGCGGCGGTGCCCGCGCGTTCCAACAGGCGGGGCAGCATGGCGAAGACCGACGGCGTGTAGCCGCGCGTCGCAGGCGGCTCGCCGATGGCCAGCCCCACCTCGCGCTGTGCGGTTGCGAGACGCGTGACCGAGTCCATCATCAGCAGGACGTCGTTGCCCTCGTCACGGAAGTACTCGGCGATGGCGGTGGCGACGAACGCCGCCTTGATCCGCACCAGCGCCGGCTGGTCGGATGTGGCGATCACCAGCACACTGCGCGCCAGCCCCTCGGGACCCAGGTCGTGCTCGATGAACTCGCGCACCTCCCTGCCGCGCTCACCCACCAGGGCGATCACGTTCACGTCCGCGGTGGTGCCGCGGGCCATCATGCCCAGCGTGGTGCTCTTGCCCACGCCGGAGCCGGCGAAGATGCCCAGGCGCTGACCGCGCCCGCACGGCATCAGGGTGTCGATGGCGCGCACGCCGAGGGTGAGCGGCGTGTCGATGGGCGGCCGCGACAACGGGTCCGGAGGCGGGCCGTCCACCGGCCGGCGCGCGACGCACGCCGGCGGCGGCCCGCCGTCCATCGGCCGGCCGAGCCCGTCGAGCACGCGTCCCAGCAGCCCCGGCCCCACATCCACCTGGAGCGCTCCGCCACCGGCCACCACCGTCTGGCCCGGGGCGATCCCACCGGCGTCCCCGAGCGGCATCAGCAGGGTGCGCCCCTCGCGGAAGCCCACCACCTCCGCCTGGAGGGCGGGGCGGCCGGTGCGGTGGCCCTGCACGTGGATCTCGCAGCGCTCCCCCACGCCGGCCTCGGGCCCCCGGCTCTCCACCACCAAGCCGATCAGCTCCGACACCCGCCCGTTCAGGCGGTACGGATCCAGGTCGCGTACGCGCCGGCGCGCCAACGTGAGCTCACGCACCCGGCTCGTCCAGGTCGAGCAGCGACGGGTCCACCGGTGCGCGCAGCGCGTCGAGGACCCGCGCGAGCTGGCTCTCGAAGGTGGCGTCCACGTCGCCGCCGGAGGTCTCCAGCACGCATGAGCCGGCGGGGATGCGCGGGTCGTCCACCACCTGCAGCCGGTCGATGCCGCCCATCGTCTCCACCAGTTCCGGTGCCGCATCGCGGCACACGGCCAGGTCGTCGGGGTGCACATGGGCGACCAGGCGCGAGCGGTCCGACGCCCGGCGGATGGCGCCGCGCATCACGTCGACCACCCGCCCGGGGGCGATCGAGAGCTCTGCGCGCAGCAGCTTGGCGGCGATCTCCACGGCCAGGTCGGCGGCCTCGTGGGCGGCCCGCTCGTCGCGCTCGGCCGCGCGGCGTTCCAGGCCGGCCGCCATCTCGGCCACGGCGGCCAGCGCACTCGCGGCCTGTTCCGCCGCGGCGGCCCGTCCGGTGGCGAAGCCCTCCGCCCGGGCATCCTCGCGAATCGTCTCGGCCTCCCGGGCGGCGGCGGCCACGATGGCGGCGGCCTCGGTGCGGGCGGCCTGCAGCACCACACGCGGGTCCTCGCCGGCGCCCTCCCCGGTAGCGGCCTCGTGGACGTGGACCGGCGGCGGCAGCGCGTGCGCCTCGCCGGCCAGCACCACGCCGCGCACGACGCTAGTCGACAAGCTCGTCCCCGCCGCCGCGCTCGATCACCACGCGTCCGGCCTCCTCCAGGCGGCGGATGGTGGCCACGATCTGCTGCTGGGCCTCCTCCACCTGGCGCATCCGCACGGGGCCCATGAACTCCAGGTCCTCGCGCAGGATCGACGCGGCGCGGTCGCTCATGTTCCCGAAGATGCGGTCCTGGACATCCTTGGCGGTGCCCTTCAGCGCCACCGCCAGGTCCTTGGTGTCCACCTCGCGCAGCACCTGCTGGATGCTGCGGTCGTCCA
>JBIQJW010000235.1:0-3084 GCA_044507145.1 Actinomycetota bacterium | reverse complement strand
TCGAGGCGGTGCTCAACAACGACATGATCGGCAACATCGCCGGCATCAACGGCGTGGTCGACAACACCACGGCGCGGGTGTTCTCCGAGGGCACGCGCGCGACCGAGACGCCGGAGGAAGCGCGGCTGCGCCGCTTCACCGGCGGCGAGGTGGACTCGCCCAGCCGCAACCTGGCGCGCTACGTGGACCGCATGGCCGACGCCTACGTGCCCAACCTCGACGTGATGATGGTCTACCGGCTCGACCGCTTCGGACGCGGCGGCCACCACCGCCCGTTCAACGATGCCGGCTATCCCGCCGTGCGCATCATGGAGACCAACGAGCACTACGACCGCCAGCACCAGGACCTGCGCACCGGGGACGGGCGCGTGTACGGCGACACCCTCGACGGCGTGGACTTCGACTACGCGGCCAAGCTCACCGGCCTCAACGCCGTGGTCCTGGCGGGCCTTGCCTGGGCCCCGCCGCCGCCCGCCGACGTGACCATCGAGGGCGCGGTCGGCCCCGACACCACGCTGCGCTGGTCGCGCCCGCCTGCGGCGCAGGCCCCGAACCTGGCCGGCTACCGGGTGTACTGGCGGTTGACCACCGAGCCGCAGTGGACGCACGCGCGCTACGTCGGCGACGTCGCCGATTTCACCTTGCGCGACGTGGTGATCGATAATGCCTTCTTCGGCGTGGCCGCGGTGGCCCGCGACGGCACCGAGAGCCCGGTCGTGTTCCCGGGCCCCGCCGGCAGCTTCGGCGGCTATTGATTCCCCACAAGCAGGACCCATGGCTTCAGCATTCGGCACCGAGACGGTGCTCGCGGTCCGTCACTGGACCGACGACTACTTCAGCTTCACCACCACCCGCGATGCCGGTTTCCGCTTCGAGAGCGGCCAGTTCACGATGCTGGGGCTGCAGGTCGACGGGCGCCCGTTGCTGCGCGCCTACTCCATCGCCAGCGCGAGCTGGGAGGAGCACCTGGAGTTCTTCAGCATCAAGGTGCCCGGTGGCCCGCTCACCTCGCGGCTCAAGGACATCGCACCCGGCGACCCGGTGCTGGTGGGCCGCAAGCCGACCGGCACGCTGCTCGTCCACGACCTGCACCCGGGGCGCAACCTGTACCTGCTGGGCACGGGCACCGGCCTCGCGCCGTGGCTGTCGATCATCAAGGACCCGGAGACCTACGAGCGCTTCGAGCGCGTCGTGGTCTGCCACGGCGTGCGCCAGGTGCGCGACCTGTGCTACCGCGACGAGCTGGTCACGCTGGAGGACCACGAGGTCCTTGGCGAGATGGTGCGCGACCGCCTGCTCTACTACCCGGCGGTCACCCGCGAGGACCACTTCGAGGACGGCCGGCGCCACCGCGGCCGCCTGACCGACCTGCTGGCCAGCGGCCAGCTGCCGAGCGACCTGGGCCTGGAACCGCTCGATCCCGCACGCGACCGCGCGATGCTCTGCGGCAGCCCCGGGATGCTCGCCGATTTCCGCGCGCTGCTCGACGGCCGCGGCTTCACCGCGGCGCCCCGCATCGGCGTGCCCGGCAGCTACGTGTTCGAGCGCGCCTTCGTCGAGTGAGCCGCGGCGACGTCAGTCGCCTCCGGGCAGCGCATAGGCGATGACGTAGTCGCCGGGCGGCGTCTCCATGAAGTGGTGCCCGCCGGCCATGATCACCAGGTACTGCCGGCCGCCCGCCTCGTACACCATCGGGTTGGCCTGCCCGCCGGCCGGCAGCGCGTCGGACCAGACGGTCTCGCCGGTCTCGATGTCGATCGCGCGGATCAGGTCGTCGGTAGCCGCGGCGATGAACACCAGGCCGCCCGCGGTGACCGCCGCGCCGCCGTTGTTCGGCGTGCCGATGTCGATCGGCAGCATGGACGGGATGCCGAACGGGCCGTTGCGGCGCGCGGTGCCGAACGGGCGGTCCCACAGCAACTTGCCGGTCGCCAGGTCGATCGCGCGGATCCCGCCATAGGGCGGCTCCTTGCACAGCAGCCCGGTGAACGGCAGGCGCCAGCCGGCGTTGACGTCGATCGCGTATGGCGTGCCCTGCTGTGGGTCGCCCGCGCCCTCGGCGCCGCCCGCGTCGCCACGCGCCTCGTCCCGCGGGGCCCAGCCCATCGCGTCGGCCTTCTCGCGCGGGACGAGGATGTTGTGGTTGGGCATGTCGTTGTAGTTGGCGACGATCACGCCGCGCACCGGATCCACCGCGATGCCGCCCCAGTCGGAGCCGCCGTTGTAGCCCGGGTACTGGATCCAGTGACGGTCCGCCGTCGGCGGCGTGTAGAAGCCTTCGTAGTGCGACTGCCGGAACTGGATGCGGCACACCAGCTGGTCGATCGGCGTGATGCCCCACATGTCGCGCTCGGTGAGGTCTTCGTCGCGGCGCAGCGTGTGGTACAGCGAGGCGGGCTGCGTCGCCGTGCGCTGGTCCGGTTCCACCCCGCCCTGCGGCGCGGGTCGCTCCTCCACGCCGGTCAGCGGCTCGCCGGTGCGCCGGTCGAGCACGTACATGTCGCCCTGCTTGCTCGGCAGCACCAGGGCCGGCACGGTGCCGCCGCCCACCGGGAAGTCAACGAGCGTGGCGGTGGAGCCCAGGTCGTAATCCCACACGTCCATGTGCACGGTCTGGAAATGCCAGGCCGGCTTGCCGGTCGTCACGTCGAGCGCGACCAGCGACGTGGCGTATTCGTTCTCCGGCGGACGGCGCTTGCTGCTCCAGTAGTCCACCGCGGAGTTGCCCATCGGCAGGTAGACAAGGCCGAGCGCCTCGTCGCCGGACGCGGTGGTCCACATGTTCGGGGTGCCGCGCGCATTGGTCTCGCCCTCCGGCGGCCGCCCGCTGCGCTCCGGATGCATCATGTCCCACGCCCAGCGCAGCTCGCCGGTCACCGCGTCGAAGCCCTGGATGACGCCGGACGGCGCCCAGCGGCGCTGCCCGTCGAGCACCTGGTGGCCGGTGACCACCACGCCGCGCACCACGATCGGCGGGGAGGTGATGGACACCATGCCCGGCGAGACGTCACCCATGCCGACGGTGATGTCGACCTGGCCGTTGGTGCCGAAGTCGGCGCACGGACGGCCCGTGCGCGCGTCGAC
>JBIQJW010000234.1:0-3089 GCA_044507145.1 Actinomycetota bacterium | reverse complement strand
ATCCGCAACTGGTCCGCGACCTGCTGGCCGGTCTGCGCCGCGGCCAGGACTGGGCGGCCACCGACCAGGCCGGTGCGGTGGACCATCTGCTCGAGGCCAACCCCGACCTGGACCGGGAGCGACTGGCCGAGCAGATCGGGCTCACCGCGGATCTCCTGTCACCTCCGGACGGCGGCACGTTGGTGCAGAAGCCGGAGGCGTGGGCCGCCCTTGCCTCCTGGATGCTCTCGGAGGACCTCCTGCCCCGGCCCGTCGATGTGGGCGCCGCCATGACCAACGATCTGCTCCCGGAGACGGACGACTGAGCCACCATGCCGATGTCGCCGTGGTCGGCGCGGGCCCCTGGGGCCTCGCCACCGCCTGGTTGCTGCTGGAGGCCGGCGCCTCGGTGGTCGTGTTCGACGACGGCCGCCGGCCGGCCGGGCACGTGGCCGCCGGCATGCTGGGAGCGCGCTCGGAGGCCGAGGAGGACGAGCGCGACCTCCAGGATCCGTTGCGCCGCGCCGGTGCCGCGTGGCCGGCCTTCGCGTCGCGCCTGCGGGATGCCTCGGGCCGCGATCCGGGCTGGCGCCGCTCGGGGGCGCTGGCGCTGGCGGCCCGTCCCGTCCATGTCGCTGCGATCCGCCGTCGCCACCGGGTGCTGGAGGAGTGGGACGACGCGGCCGCCTGGCTCGACGCCGACCGGTTGCGCGAGATCGAGCCCGGACTCGGCCCGGCGGTGCTCGGAGGGATGCATTTCCCCGAGGAGCATCAGGTGGAGCCGCGGGCGATGCTCGCGGCGCTGGCGGATGCCGTCGCCGCCCGTGGCGGCCACGTCGTGCGGGTGGGCGCCCGCGCGCTGCTGCGCCGTGACGGCGCCGTGTGCGGCGTGCGTGACCAGGCAGGTGGAGACCACCGGGCCGGTCACGTCGTGATGGCCGCCGGATACCGTGGTCCGGCCGTTGCCGACGGCGCGGCCATCCGCCCGGTGAAGGGGCAGATCCTGCGCCTGCGCGCCGTTCCGGGCGCGCCGGTGCCCATCACGCACACGGTGCGCACGCCGGATGTGTACCTGGCCCCGCGCGACGACGAGGTCGTGGTGGGCGCCACCACGGAGGAGCGCGGTGACGAACACGCCACCGCCGGCGCCGTCGCGGACCTGCTGGACGACGCGTTGCGCACGGTCCCCGAACTGGCCGAGATGGACCTGGCCGAGGTCGCCACCGGCCTGCGTCCGGCGGCGCCCGACGGGCGCCCCGTCATCGGCACCACCGAGCCCGGCCTCACGTGGGCGTCCGGCGGCCACCGCAACGGCATCGCGCTCACGCCCATCGCCGCCGCCGCGGCCGCCGACCTCGCGCTGGGTGGCGACGCCCCCGGCTGGTCGCGCCCTCACCCACCGCCCCGGACCCCCAGGAGGTGACGATGCAGATCACCATCAACGGCACCGCGACACGGATGCCCCCCGGCGCAACCGTCCTCGACGCCGCCGCCCATGTGGGCGTGACACCGCAGGACCGGGGCGTCGCGGTCGCGGTCGCGTCCGAGGTGGTCCCCAAGTCCGCCTGGGCGACCACGCCGATCCCCGACGGGGCGGCCGTGGAGGTCGTCCGCGCCGCCGCCGGCGGCTGATCCGACTGCGAGGAGGCAGATGAGCGACATCCTGACCATCGGGGGCGTCGACCTGCGGTCGCGCCTGCTGCTCGGCTCCGGGGGCTTCAGCCATCCGGATCGTCTGACCGATGCGCTGCGGGCGAGCCGCGCCGAGATCGTGACCGTGGCCGTGCGCCGCGTGGAACATGCGCCCGGAGGCCTCTACGACGCCATCACGGACGCCGGCGCCCGCGTGCTGCCGAACACCGCCGGCTGCTTCACCGCGAGGGAGGCCGTCGCGACCGCCTCCCTCGCCCGTGAGGCGTTCGAGACAGACTGGGTCAAGCTCGAGGTGATCGGCGACCGGCGCACGCTCCTGCCGGACGCCGTCGAGACGCTGACCGCCGCCCGCCAACTGTGCGCACAGGGGTTCACGGTCCTCGCCTACACCACCGACGACCCCGTTCTGGGCCGGCGGCTCGAGGACGCCGGCTGCGCCGCGGTGATGCCGCTGGGGTCCCCCATCGGCAGCGGCCTCGGCATCCGAAACCCGCACGCCATCGCCCTGCTGCGCGAGACGGTGTCGGTGCCGGTGGTCCTCGACGCCGGCATCGGCACGGCGTCGGACGCCGCGCAGGCAATGGAACTGGGGTGCGACGCGGTGCTTGCGGCCACCGCCATCTCCCGCGCGCGCGAGCCCCACACGATGGCGCACGCGCTGCGCCTGGCGGTGGAGGCCGGTCGCGCCGCCCACCGGGCCGGGCGGATCCCCCGTCTGCACCATGCGATGGCGTCCACCGAGGACGCCGGGCGACCGGAGTTCGCGGCGTGAGCGCGCTGGGAGCGGCCCGCCGCCGTCAACTGGCCGATGCACGCCTGTACCTGGTCGCGCCCGCGCGGATCGCCGCCGGTCGCCTGGCCGACCACATCCCCGCGCTGGCGCGGGCCGGCGTCGACATCGTCCAGCTCCGCGACCGGTCGCTGGACGACGCGGCGCTGCTCGCCGAGGCACACGCATGCGCCGCGGCCTGCCGGCGCGCGGGCATCCTCTTCGTCGTGAACGACGACCCGGCGCTCGCACGGGCATCCGGCGCCGACGGCGTGCACGTGGGCCAGGGGGACGCGCCGCCCGCCCAGGTGCGCGCCATCGTGGGTCCGGATCGGCTGATCGGGCGCTCCACCCGCGGTGGCACGATGCTCGATGCCGCCGCCGCCGAAGGCGCCGACTACGCCTCGGTCGGCCCGATCTGGGCCACCCCCACCAAGCCGGGGCGGCCCGCCACCGGCCTGAGCGCACCCGCCGCAGCGGCGCGCCGGCACCGGGCCATCCCCTGGTTCGCCATCGGCGGCATCGATGCACGCCGCATGGGGCGGGTCGCCGCCGTGGGCGGCACACGGGCCGTGGTGGTGCGTGCCATCTGCGAGGCCGCCGACCCGGCCGCGGCCGCGCGGGATCTGCGCGCCCGCCTGGTGGAGGGCTGCGCACGCGTCATGAGCGTCGCCAGCACCGACTCGGG
>JBIQJW010000233.1:0-3101 GCA_044507145.1 Actinomycetota bacterium | reverse complement strand
TCGCTCATCCCCGTGCGCGGCCTGCGTTACCTGTCCCGCGCCGACGTGGTCGTCCATGACCGGCTGATCGACGCCCGCCTGCTGGCGATGGCACCGGCTGACGCCGAGCGCATCGAGGTTGGCGCCGCGGCGCCGTCGGGCAACGTCGCGTCCTCGCCCACGAACGACTGGCCCGGCGATGCCGTGAGGAGGTTGGTGCCCAGCCGGTCGAGCTGGCCGATCAGGTCGGCGCGGCTGGATTGCGAGATGCCGAGCACTGCGACCAGGGCGGCGATGCCGATTGCGATTCCCAGGATCGACAGCGCGGCCCGCACACGACGACCGCTCAGGCCGAGCCACCCCACGGCGACGGTGTCACGCGCGGTCAGTCGGCTGGGGGGCAGGGTGTCCGAGGGCGCGCTCACGCCGCAACCGCCGCGCGGATGTCGGACTCGATGCGCCCGTCGCGCATCGCCACCTGCCTGGGCAGCGACCCGGCGAGTTCCCGGTCGTGCGTGATCACGCAGACGGTGCGCCCCTCGGCGTGCAGCGCCCGCAGGAGGCCCATCACCTCGGCACCCGAGACGCTGTCCAGGTTCCCGGTGGGTTCGTCGGCGAACACGATCGCCGGATCCCCCGTGAGCGCCCGCGCGATCGCGACGCGCTGGCGCTCGCCGCCCGAGAGCTCGTTGGGTCGATGGTCGAGTCGGCCGCCGAGCCCCACCCGTTCCAGCGCCACACGCGCCACCCGGCTCCGCTCGGGCGCCCGCAGCCCGGTGTAGAGCAGGCCTTGGGCGACATTGTCGACCGCGGAAAGACCCGGCAACAGGAAGAACTGCTGGAAGACGAATCCGATGCGGAATGCGCGCACCGCCGCGATGCGCCGCTCGCCCATGGAGGAGACATCGCGCCCCTCCAGCCTCACGGTGCCGGCGGTGGGGCGGTCGAGCGTGCCCATCACATGCAGCAGGGTGCTCTTACCCGACCCCGAGGGGCCCACGATCCCCACCAGTTCGCCCGTCCCGACGTGCAGGTCGACCCCGCGCAACGCCTCGACGCCGCCCGGGTAGATCTTGGTCACGCCGTCCAGTTCCAGGACCGCGCTCATCCGGGCACCACCACCGACATGCCCTCGGTGACGTTGGGCCCCTCGATCTCGGCGAGGCCGTCGGCGGTCACGCCGACCTGGGCCGAGACGATGGTGGTGCCGCCGCCCTCGTCGACGCGCTCCAGTCCGAATCCGCCGCCGGCGAGGGCCAGGAGTGCGTTCACCGGCACCGCCAGCACGCCGTCGGCACGGCCGCGTTCGGCGAGGATCGTGACCGGCGCGGCATCGGGCAGCTGCGCTCCCGCCGCACCGTTCACGGTGACGGACACGGCGATGGTGGGGGCGCCGCCGTCGGCCGACGCCGTCGCCGCGGTGCCGACCGCCGTCACCCGGCCTCCGGTGGTGTCGCCGTCGGGCAGCTCGACGCTCACCTTGTCACCCGGCGACAGGAGGTCCTGCTGGCGCGCATCGAGATCCACGGTCACGGCGCGGCGGGTGGAGGTGGTCCGCATGATGTTGCCGCCGGCATTCGACCCGACCGTGGCCGTGACGTCGCTCACTCGGCGCGCTCCCGGAAGGAAGACGATCCGACCCCGCTCGACGGTGCCGGTCTCATCCAGACCGTGCGTCTCCTGCCAGGCGCGCACCGCCTGCGCGGTGGCCGCGTCGTACTCGCCGTCGACGGTCAGATCGCCGTCGGCGGTGTGGCCCAGCGCGTTCAGATTGCGCTCGAGCTGCAGCACATCGCGGCCACGGTCGCCCTGGGCCATGTCGCGGTAGTCCGGGACGGTTCCGTACATCAGGAGCACCGGCGACTCGTCGACCATGTAGAGGATCTGGTCCCGGGTGCGGGTCGCGCCGGCCCCGGCGATCCAGGTGAGCGTGCCCGACAGGCCGGCGCCGACCGCGCGGGTGTCGTCGTATCCGAGGGTGCCGGAGAAGGATTGCGACTCGACCAGGTCGCGCCGGGTCACCTCCGCGGTGCCGGTGGCGCGTTCGGATGCGCCGTCGGACCCGGCCGCGTCCGGCCCTCCGGTGACGGCCAGCAGCAGTGCGACGGCGGCGATC
Organism: Actinomycetota bacterium; assembly: GCA_044507145.1. Classification (GTDB taxonomy): domain Bacteria; phylum Actinomycetota; class Thermoleophilia; order Miltoncostaeales; family Miltoncostaeaceae; genus JAVJSF01. The sequence goes on along the minus strand of JBIQJW010000233.1, from coordinate 1,006 downwards.
AGTCCGACGGCCGGGAGGCCGATGCGCAGCGCCAGACGCCGCGCGGAACGTCCGCGCAGGAAGCCGCCGCTCATCGGGAACCCCCGTCGGCCGACCCGGAGGGCGGTGCGCCGCCCGGGGGCGGTCCGCCGCCGGGGCCGCCGCGGCCGCCGAACATCTCGCCGCCCACCTCGTCCTGGCAGGCCGACATCGCCTTCTGGGTGGCGGGGTCGTCCGGGTCGATCCGCGTTCCGGAGGATCCCGGTCCGCCGCCCGACGACGGATCGGGCATGTCGATGCCCTGCTCGCGCATGCACTTCGCGAAGGCGAGCTGCTGCTCCTCACGTTCGGCACGATCCTCATCGCTCACCTGCGGACGCGCCGCGGCCATCAGGTCGCCACACGCCTCCATCGCGGTGCGCATCGACTCGCGATCGCCCTCATCCGGGCGGGTCATGTCGAAGCGCAGCGTCCCGTTCTCGTCGGGCGTCGGATCGTCCATGTCGACGCCCTGCTCGCGCATGCACTTCGCGAAGGCGAGCATCGCCTCCTCGGCGTCCTCCTCGCTCGTGGCCCCCGGTGCCTCGGTGGTCGCGGACCCCGTCGCGGCCGGCGCATCGGCGGCCACCGCCACCCCGTCCTGGCCACCGCCACATCCCGCCAGGACGATGGCGATCACCGCGGCGGCCACCACCGCGGCGCCCACCGCGCCGGCCCGCCGGATCCAACGTCGCATCGGATGGTCTCCTTCCGTCGCGCTCCGGCCGGGTGCCGGGGCGATCGGAAGTGCAGCAACCGAACCGAAGAGCGGCGTAAGAGAACCCCGTGCAGGGTGAATTGCGAGTGGGCCGGTTGCCGTGGACCGTCATCCTGAAGGGGGTTCTACAAGGGGCGGGCGCGGGCGGCCGGCGGCGCTCCGTGACCCGCGGCGGTCAGTCCAGGAGGTTCTTGATCGCGATGACCCCGAGTACCGCGGCCACCACCAGGAGCAGCAGGAACCACAGGCTGATCTCGATCGCCCCGCCGA